>NZ_CP150145.1:1206933-1508666 GCF_037963835.1 Paenibacillus sp. FSL H8-0332 | reverse complement strand
TCAGCGTCCGTGGCACTCGTGTCCACAGTAAATGTCTTCGTCAGTGTGACCGATTGCCCTGCCACATAGGGTGTTGCTGCATAATTTCCGTAGCTGTTCACAGTCTGCAGCGCTGCCTCTGCTCCCTCTGGGAGCGTCATCTTCGCGTCAACGTAGACAACGGCCGTTACGGTGTACGTTTTTCCATGCTGGAGGCCAAGATCGGTGAACTTGAAATCAACCCCATCCCAGTTATCCTTGCGGTTGTTTACGTATAATGCTGCACCATCGGCATTCCCTGCAAAAGGTACCTCCTTCACCGCGCTCAGGCTGGCTCCCCCAGACTGGCTAGTCTTGCCTGCACCATTCGCAAACGTCTCGTGATATACCGTGGTCTGTGCCTCGGCTGCCTGAGCAGCCGGAAGATACCCGCCTGCCGGAAGAAGCAGAAGGGCTGCCAGCAGCACCAGGGAGACTTGCTTGATTATTCTCTTCATGCGTTGCACTCCTCTGTATGAATTTGGGTTTCATTAAGTTAAGCGCTTCCAAGGCAAACGAAAGCCTCTCCTTTCATCACCCAAATCGTAGCACAAGGACAAAAATGCGTCTTACCCGAAACTAAAGGTTGTACCGTGCTTTTTATAGTTCATTTCACTGGAGTGTCACAATTTAAGCAACACCTATCGCCCACTCTACAAGCCAGATGCTATAGAGGAAGGAAATAGTTGGATTTTCAACACTTGCTGGTGAGCGAATCCCCCGTGCTTAATCAGCAGTTGGACAAACAGCACTTAAATCATCTCATTTCATCCTAAGTAGTGAAAACCAGACGTGTTAGATGCTGTTTTTCCACTTGCTTCAGCAGATTGCTGGGAAGTTGACGAATTAAGCTACGTTTATCCAATTGCTGACCGGGACAAGCCGCTCCTACCGGAGAACACTTGGACCGCCTGACGTAGCTCGGCATCGTATCGTGCCAGCCTTCATTACACCACGTGCAGGGAGTCTGCACGAAGATGCAAAAAAAGCAAAACAGCACTTCTCAGTAACGCGAGAAATGCTGCTCTGTTATCGTTTTCTCTTAAACAAGACTATTTCATATATGGGTGATCCGCCAGCAGAGGACAGCCTTATCACCAGCAGCTATCAGATCAGCTTGTGCGCATACCACTTCTTGCCCCTGAAACGCCACAGGAACACAGCTCCGCGGACGGCCCACTCGCAGTTCATCGCCAGCCATACCCCCAGCACCCCGTAGCCCAGTACAATCCCGAGAATATAACCAAAAATCACCCGGAACAGCCACATGGTCAGCATTGAAGCAATTGAGGTGAAACGGGAATCTCCCGCTGCCCGCAGGGCAGACGGCAGAATGAAGCTGAAGGCCCAGAGCGGAATCTGGGCAATCGCATTCACCAGCAGCACCACGAACAGATCATCGATAATCTCCGGCGGCGGGGAGAAAATCGACACCAGCGGATGGAACAGCGGCATCAGGATCAAGGCCACCAAGGCGTAAGAGGCGGAACCGATCCACAGGAAGGATTTGATGAATTTTCGGGCATCCGCCACATCCCCCCGTCCGATACACTGGCCAACCACGGTCACAATCGTCAGCGACAGTGCACTGGCCGGAATTTGAAAGACCATCGCCAGTGATCCGGCAATCGCATTAGTGGCGATGGCATATGTGCCCAGACTGACAATGAAGATCTGCGTCAGCAGCTTGCCGCCGTTGAAGAACATCTGCTCTGCGGCGAAGGGTACGCCGATGAACATGATTTTGCGCAGCATCGTAAGCGGAACATGGAACAGGTCGCGGAGCTGCACACGCAGCACCGAATCGAACTTGAACAGATAGATCAAAGCACAGGCCATCCCCACATAACGCGCAATATTGACCGCAAGTGTCATGCCCAGCACACCCATGTCCAGCAGGTTAATAAAGACAACGTTGAGGATAACGTACAGCACGTTCATAATCAGCGACAGCATCAGCGAAGCCCGCGTCCGGCCCACGCCCCGCAGTGCACCGCATACGGCCTGAACCACGGCAATCCCCAGATATGAGATGCTGCTGCCGATCATATAGACCCGCGCATTGTCCAGCACATCGGCGGAGGCCGTCCCGAACAGCAAATTCAGAATTGGCGTATGGAAGGACATCAGCAGCAGACCGATTCCCACTGCAAGCAGCGAGACCGAGGTAACCGAACCGGCCGTAGCCTGGGAGACCATGCGGTCATTCCCGCTTCCTTTATACTGCGCAACCACCACCGTCCCCCCGGTCGCAATCGCCACAAATACATTGATCAGAAAAATATTCAGGGAATCCACCATATTCACCGCGCTGACCGCCGCCATCCCTGACGAGCTGATCATCGCAGTATTGACCAGATTTAGCCCGATAATGAAGGCCTGGTCAATGAGAATAGGCAGAAACAGGGCGATAATTTGCCGGTAATCCATGCTGTCTCCGGACAGATATTTTTCCAGCCATTTCTTGGCCGGTTGACGAGCTTGAAGCTGCATACATTGATCACATTCTTTTCTGTAGAATAATTGCAGGCATACAATACATTCCTTCCAGTTTACTACAGATTCCGCTCCAAGTCTGTGTTAAGTGTGGATTTCGTTCAGATTACCGGATAACATTCCCTGCTCCCTAAGTAAATTCCTGGGTCCTGCCGAAATATAGAATGAGAGTATTTACTTACGGAAGGAGGAGCCTATTATGAATAACGAGATCGTCAAAAGTCTGATCCAGCAGGTGACGGAAGATGTGTTATCCGAGAACCAAGCTGCCCTGGAGCAAAGCGGAAACAGCCAGGCCAGCATTCAATTAGCCGTACAATTGTCCGCCGTTACCACCCTTAAGATCCTTGAAAAGCTGGAGCTGATCGATAAGGATTAACCGCACAGCTGCCTGTGCTACATACCCGTGAGGCACTCCGCCAAGTGGAAACGGCTTTGCCGTCCTTTTAAAGGACGGTACCGTTTCAGCGAGAAATAGAAGGATAAGTTATCGTGTGAAACATATAATTTCTTATATTTGCAAAAAAACCGCAGGAAGCGAATTTCCGCCTGCGGGGTTTTTGCGTGGCTACGGCGAATTCAGGGGCATTTGTGCTCCTCCTTCTGACGGCTCAGAGGGATTTATCCCCTTCATTTCGGCCAACCACCCTACACACGGCCCCCATCCTCCTTACGTTCGCACCCAGTAAAATCAAATTTACTTTTCTCACTATTGCTCCTTTCACCTACGTTTGGCAGATTCTGAATTTTAGCGCTTTTGTCGCCTGTCCTTATCGTTTCAGTAATCAGGGATGTTGTCACACTTGGTCTGTACGCCCCGGACGGCCGATGCAGCAGCGTTATCGATCAACGATCCTGTATGCTGTGTGCGCGCGATTCACGGGTTCTACGGCTGTACGGCTGCATGAAGAAGAGGCTGTCGCACTCAAGCAGATGAAGATAACTCTGCATAAGTAGCAACAGCCTCTGATTGATAAATTACTTTTTTCAGCATCCTCTATTACACTACAACTTATATGCGCTGCGCCTCCAGCTTCCGTCTAAGCTCAAGCGCTTCAATACCGGCCAGCAGCACTATTCCGATTCCGTGAGTATCATTGAGCTGCCAGGTCAGCTGTTCCATGTAATATAGTTTGTTGAAGGAATAGCCCGATCCCCGGCAGACGCCATAGACGTTGCCCTGATGATCGATGCAGTATTCGGCCAGCGCCATCCAGCCGCGTAACGCTGCATCGGCATATGGATACGGCTCTGTCAACCAACCTCTACGCACACCGCGTGCAAAAGCATACACGAACATCGAGGAACAGGATGCCTCCGCATAAGATTCGGGATCGGTCAGGACCTGATGCCATAATCCTGCGGCGTCCTGCAGCCTTAAATATCCTTCGCACAGCAGCCGGTAATAATCCAGCAGTTCTTCCCGCTGCGGATGCTGCTCTGGCATTACCTCCAGCAGCTCAGTCAGCGAGAACAGCACCCAGCCGTTGCCTCTGCCCCAGGCTACACCGTTCGGCTTGCCGAATTTATAGTCATATACATGATGCATAATGCCAAGCTCCGGCTGGAACAGGCGATCACGATAATGGAGAAATTGCGACACTGCATCATCCAAATAATCGATATCTCCCGTCAGCTGATAATAACGGCTCAGGAACGGAGTGCTCATATATAGATCATCGCACCACATCGTTCCCTGCATGAAATCGGTGGTGCCCCGTGTACGGTAGAGCGCCCCATCCTCATCGCGGGACTGCGTATCTTGAATATACCGGGCGATATACGCCGCTGTTTCGGGCGCTCCATGCAGCGGCTGCTCGGCATGAGCGGCGAGCATCGTCGCACCGAATGAGCCGCAGTCATCCAGTGAGTCTATGAGCGCCAGCTGCTGGTTGATACCCGGAGCACCATAGCGGCTGCTGTCCCAGAGCGAATAAGTATGAAGCCGGGTACATTGCTCAATATGTCCTCTGGTATAAGCAGAATAATGAGAATCGCCCAGAGCCTGACCGGTACGCAGCAGACCATATAGGGTTACCCCGAGCGGATAATTCCAGCGGCCGTACAGCGCACTCTCCAGATAGGGCCTGACTGCGCCGCCAGGACGGTCCACCCGCCAAAAGCATGCCTCCGCCCCTTCACCGAAGGGAGCATTCATAGAAGCCGCCTCCATAGGCTGCGGTACCGCCGATTGCAGAAACGGGCCCAGGTACAGCCATGGACCGGTCTGCCCTTCCACCGGGTAAGGACTCACCAGCTTTAGTGTGCCGTGGACTCCACTGGCGCCAGCTCCCTTATTCAAGGTTCCCTGCGGAGAGCAGCAGGGTGAAGCTTCCGCAAGAGCCGCGCTACACTCCGCTTCCACCTGGACCTCTGATGTGTTCCCAGCCTCCGCCGCTTCCAGGCGGAAGCCCCACCCGGGGCCGCCGCACACGGCCTCGACCAGCAGGTCATGGCTGCCGAAGCTCAGCGGCAGCACACACTCAAGGCCGGCACTCGCTTCGGCCTGGATGGCAGCAAGCCTGCCATCCACATAGACCTTGAGTGCCGCTACATCCCGGCTGCGGAGGACCAGCCGGGCGTCAGTTCCGCCGGGCGCTGTAACCGCCAGCCTGCTCCAGGCCAGCGCCTTCGCGCCGGGCACCGCGCCGAGCACGCGCGCGAGGTTCCCGCGCTGTGCCTTGCCATCCGGCCATCCGGCCGCCGGATACCAGGCACAGCGGGCCGCCAGCGCAGCTTCGGCGGCCTCTACGGCTTCGCCGCAGCGGACGCGCTGCGAAGGCTCCGCGCGGTGCGCCGCAGCCTCTCCCGCAGGAGCGCCGCCGCCCTCCGGCTGCAGCGCCCATCTGCTCTGCTGCGGCGCGCTGTAGATCCAGCCCTCACAGCCGCTCCGCTCCGCAGTCGGGGCCAGAAAATGCAGCGGAGCCCCCTTCACGCTCCCGGTGCCAAAAATCCCGCCGCAGCCGGTGCCGACGGCGATACATTCCAGCAGGAAGTGATTCCAGCCTGCCTTCAGCCCGGTACGAAAGAACGCCTTGCGGTCCGGGAACACATCATCGTTGAGATTGGACGCGAACACGGCAACGCCGTTAACATAGACCGTTACCGGACCGAAGCAGCTGAGAGCGAGCGGAATATCGCTGTCCGTATCGCTCCACAGCTTCCCCCAGGCATAGACAAATTCCCCGTCCCGCAGCTCAGGCAGCCGTTCTTTCAGGTTCATCTCATACCGGCAATCCGCCAGCCGCGGGAAGCTGTTCTCCAGATGAACGCGATAGACCGGGGGCTGCGGCGGATTCGCACCAATATAGCGGTTCGCTATGATGGCAAGCATCGTTTCCGTATGCTCTCCAACTGTGCGGACGATGGAATGGCGCGGATGAAAGTAGCCCCCCATCACAACGCCACCTCACCACCGGGGTACAGGGTGGAGCTGTACAGCCGTTTGGGCTGGGGCAGCTGCTGCCCGGGGTGGACTGCTTGCAGCGGCAGTGCTTCACCGGCATAGACGGCGGCCAGTTCATCCGTATAAATAATAACCTGCTCCGTTCCGCTGCCCAGCAGATCTCCATGCACAGCGTAGCCCTGCTCAGCGAACTCGGCAACGATATTCATATAGCCGTCATAGAGAGCGGGAAGCACAGCTTCGCCCCGGCGGTACGCCAGAATATAGTCCGGTGCATCCGGCCAGAACCGGCTGACGGCTTCGACAATGGTCAGCCATCCGTCAGTGGTACGTTCTTCCTTCCACAGCTCCCGGCCGGACTGGTCCAGCAGGAACATGGCATCCTTGCCCCGGAGACCCTTGCCGTCATCCTCGCGGACCAGACGGTCAAGGCCCGCAATCTGCAGGCCGGGCAGGTCCGGGCGGAACCGCCCGAGCGCCAGATGCTGCGACTCGACGGAGCCTTCGTATCGCCATAGCTCGCGCCCGGTACGGTCATACATCACCGTCACACTGCCGCCGATCACCAGCTCCGGTACCCCGTCTCCGTTCACATCGCCGACCCACAGGCAGTCCGCGTGATCCTCCAGATCCTTGCAGCTCCATAGCAGCTTGCCCTCCGCGCTGAGCAGATCATATCCGGCCATGATCTCATCGCGCCCGTCACCGTCCAGATCGAACACCCAGGGATAATGCCCCACATTGCCCTGGTGGGTCCAGAGCAGCCGGAAGTCCCGGTCCAGTGCCCATAACTGATGGTAGCGGTCTTTGAGAATGATGTCGGAAGGGAAGTCGCCGCCTGACAGGTTGGCAATAATGATACAGTCATGTGCCTCCTTCGCCGGCAGCGGATGAACCGCTTTGACCTTGCCCGTCGCCCCCTCCAGAATATGCAGCTGGTCATTCATCACACACAGTACCTCCAGCGCCCCGTCACCATCGATATCGGCAATCTGCGCCGGATAATCGGAGCCTTGGCTGCCTGCGTCCGGGTCCGGCTTCCCCGTCTGCCACAGCAGACGGCCATCCAGATTATAAGCTGTCAGGCACTGCACCTGATGCGGAATATAACGGACATCCTGGCGGTTATCCGGCTGCACCAGCAGCAGTTCAGTCCGGCCGTCCCCGTCCAGATCGCCGAGCAGCATTTTACATCTTGGACCGGCGGCAGAGATATCCAGCCCGGCCAGCCGGTGCAGCTTTTGACTATGATCCGTATGATTCACAATACATCCTCCTTCACTCTATCCCTGTTCTGTATCAGCCTAGCTCCACAGTCTGTCCCCCGGGCACCTCGACTACCGCACCGCCAACCTCCAGCCAGTCCTCCGGGAGGGCGAACCCGCCGGTAGACTACACTGTGCGGGCATATTCAATGTCCAGATGCGGCAGCAAGCCCTTGATCCCTTACCGATTGAACAGGCCGACCAGACGTTCATCCATTCATCCAGCTGTCCAAGCTTCAGGGAGCATAGACGACCAGGTCGCTATACTCCGCTATCAGCGGAGCCATTTGCCGGAAGCCAAGTCTGCCTGCACCGAGCAGCGGACCGAAGAACGAGCCATCATCCACCCAATGCAGCACCGGCAATCCATTGATGGCAAAAGTCACAGCAGCACCCCGCTTCACCAGCAGCAGCCGGTAGGCCTCCGTCATATCGGCGGTATCCGGGAGCGGATCAGCCCCTTGGGCGACAAGGTGGAAGCCGTAGCTTTTGCGCAGATTACAGGTGTGAAAAGCCCGCTCCTCCTCCCACATCCGGCGAAAATACGAGATATGATAGGCATCCATCTCCCCATGGTGGTACTGGTCATATTCGCCCGTGCGGACCGGCAGGGACGGGTCGAACAGATCCTTGCCCCCGGCACCCGCAGCCGCGAAGAACAGAATGGCCAGCCCCGGCTCGCGCAGCGGGCGGTACCTCCAGGAGATGGCAAGCTCCGCCGGAAAAACCTCAGGGCACCAGAAAACCACATTCGCCTTCTGTCCTTCCTCAGCCCCCCGGGTGCTCTCCAGCCTTAACCGCCCCTGCGGAAAAGTAACTGCGCCATCGCCTTCCATGCGGAAGCCTTCCACCTGAGCGGGACCCTCCAGCGTATTGCGGTAGATCTCACGCCAGCCATCAGGAATGTCTGCATCAGCCTGTTGCGTAGTCATTGATCCACCTCTCCTTTTCCGTTACCAGCACCCGCTCCCGACACACCTTCCCGTGCAGGCAGAGACTCGGCAATCAGCTCCAGCGCAATGATCGTATTCAGCGACCACTGCGAGGCTTCGTTCGTATTCATCCAATCCACCTCATCCAGTGCTTCCGTATAAGTCACCTGCTTCTGCTCCGCTTGCAGATTGACGATGCCGAACGGGTTCTCAAGCAGAATGCTCCAACAGCGCTCCGCCGTCGCCCGGTCAACCTTGACCCAAGCGCCGTAGGCGGCAATTGCCACACTCAGCACCGGATGCTCGAAGCGCAGCTTGCCTGTAATCGCACCTCCGGATCTAAGCAGCTGCTCTTCCTCCGGCAAGTTATAGAAGACACCGAACTCAGCAAGCATGTCCTCCCACTCCGGGTCCTCCAGCATCATCGCCAGCTCGAACCACACCTGCGGCCCACCCATGCAGATCGCCAAGTGCCGTCCCCAGTTGTCATCGCCCATGGGACTGAGAATACCTGTTGCGGGATCGTATCCATAGGTTGGGCCGGAGATCAGCCGCAGGTTGGCTGCTTTGATGCAGTCGATGCCTGTTATGATTTTGTCGCGGTAGGCTGTATCCTCATAGCGTTCCCAGCGGGTCATCCAGCCCGAGCTGAACGCGGCCCAGTCCGGCCCCACCCGCACATGCGTCTTGAATTCGTCCTGCGGAAAATAAGCCCGCATCGGGTCCAGCGTCACCGTGGAATAATCCGCATCCTTCACACTGTCCATGATGTCGCCCGTCCGCTCATCCCCGGTGAGATAATAGAAATAGCGGTGCAGTCCCGCCATAGCAATCCGTGCTTCCTTGCAGCCGCAGCCCCAATGCACGACATTATGCCGGGAGCCCAGACCCGCATATTCCCCGAAATGATACACATCCACCTCGCTGGTATGCCGGGTCATCGCTTCAGCCATCCGGTAAATATCCGCGCGTCCGGTCCGCAGGAAGCTCACCCACAGCCACATATTCGGCACCAGCTCGGCATTCTGCCAGGCACAGCCGCCCAGATCATAATTCCAGACATGGCGGACCGGATCATAGCTGTGCATGAAATCGCCGTAATCCCACAGGCCATACCACTTCCGCTGTTCAATCTCCTTCTGGTAAAAGCTGATGATCCCGTCCAGCCGCTCCTCCAGGTACGTCTTGGCCGGCGTGCTCCGGTCCGGCAGACTCCATAGTCCAAACGCCCGGCTGCGGTGGTAGTACTCGGGCTCACAGACCAGCAGCGGCGGTTCATCTGCCTGCTGCTGCATCTGCCGAAGCTGCCCGGAATCCGGCGTTCGCAAGGTACACCACAAGGTCAACTCGTTCGTATTGGCGATGCCGTAAGGGGTTGCCCGGAGTTCCTCTGCGCCTTCATAGGAGGACTCGACATGCGTCTTCGTATCATAGTGGCGCAGGTCCATCGCCTGCGCCTCCGGCGTCCAGAACCAGACGGTTAACGCCGCTTCCGCGCCGGAGGTGCCGCTGATCTCCAGCCCGGACGGGTGCTTGCGCCAGAAATCCTTCACTCCGGCAGCCAGCCCCCCGCCGTCACAGCCGATATAGCCCAGCCCTCCGGCTCTCCGGCCTTCAGCGCCCTTAATCCAGGTGCACTCTGGTCCGGTCCGCTTATGCACGGCATAATGTTCGGGGGAGTCCTGCACCAGCCGGAAGCTGTCCCAGACCGCAGAATCCTGGAGCAGGCTGGTGAAATAGGCATCCTCCACCGGATCAAAGTGCTGGCTCTGCCCCTCAAGCTGTCCGGCAAACATATCGGCATATTTGCCCCGGGTTCTGCGGGTCTGGAGTGTCTTGGGGGATTCGCTGAAGATTCCCCCGCTGCCCGCCAGCCGGACATGGCGGTTATACAGCGGACCGCTAAGCGGCACCTTGAACAACAGGCCCAGCCCCTTGATGAAATCCTGCTGCGGGTTGCCGTCATAATGGAAGGTATGCACCAGCCGGATGGACGCAAGCCCGGCATAGAAATAGAGCCTTAAAGTATAAGGAAGCCATTCCCGGGCTCCCCTTGTACTTCTATGCCGCCCGTCCAGCCGGATCACGGCACGCACCGGACCAGCTTCCTCCAGACTGGCCTTCAGCGTTACTCCGGTGAACCGTTCCTGCCGCAGCGTCAGCTCCCCGCTGAGGATGTCCCGCTGCTCGCGGAGACAGACCAGCTCGCTTCCGCTGCACACAAGCAGCTCTGCCGTGCAGGACTGTGGCGCTATGTCTGTAGCGCCACCCTCTGAATCTGCACCTGCATCCGTAACTGTACTCATACCTGCACTCGCATCTGTACTCACATCAGTATCTGCACTCACATCAGTATCTGCACCCACATCAGTATCTGCACCCACATCAGCATCTGCACTCACATCCACACCTGATCCCAACGCCGCCTCCACAGCTCCATAATGTCCGCGATTGCCATCCGGCTCCCCGGGTGCCGCCGTGTCCCGGCGGATGATCCACGAGATTACGCCCGGGCCATGCTTGACCACGGTGCAACGAATGCTGCCGGTATCGACAATGTAAGCCTCTTCCGTCTCTCCCACGGATACCTGGAAGGCTGCGGGTTCAGCACTCTGTCCAGCAGAGCGTTCCAGCGTATATCCTGCCGTACTCCCTTCAGGGCATACGGCAGAATGCAAAGACCATTTGATGCTGCCGTCCGGCCAATACGCAGCCGGGCGGCTCTGCAGCGGCAGGCGGGAGCTGTCATCCGCCCCGCCAAGATATAGCGCGGCCAGTTCTCCGCGCTTCAGATCTCCCTTGGACCAGGGGACACCCCAGGTCACCCCTGCAGCTGCAGCAGGCGGCTTCAGCCACCGTAGCTGGACCGGCAGGGCCGAGGATAAAGAGGTCATCTTCTGTCATCTCCTTGATGGGACATCACCCGGACGAATGAACCGTTCCCGGAGCAGGAGGCTTGCGGACGCCGGGATCACATGAAGTTAGCGCAGTCATTCTAAACCGGTTCCCGCTTAACGGGTCCCGTTCTCCTTCTTCCCCTCCTGCCGGCTCAATTCACGGTAACGTGTCGGAGTGATGTCCTCCTGTTTTTTGAAAATCCGGTTGAAATAGCTCTGCTGATAGCCGACCTGCAAGGCGACATCGTTCATCTTCAGATCCGTGTCCCGCAGCAGCTCCTTCGCCTTGGTGAGCCGCAGTTCCGTTACATAATCGATGAAATTCTGTCCGGTGACCCGCTTGAACGATTTGCTGAGCAGAAAAGGGCTGGTCCCTGTATAATCCGCACAGCTGTCCAGCGAGATATTGTCCATATAATGCTGCTGAATGTACAGCATCGCTTGATCAATCGTCCGCCTGATACCGGCGTCAGAGCGTTCGCACAGCTCCTTCAGGAAGGGAGCGATCACCTGCGTGCGGAACCAGGAGAGAATCAGGCCCGGCTCATGAATCTGCGAGAGACTGGCATACAGATTCCTGCCGCGCAGTAGCTGGCTCTGGGCCATCCCGGCCTCCAGCACGGCATGAAGGATCGCGCCGAGCAGATGCAGCATGCCCTGTTGTACGTCAATCACCTTCGCGCCGCCTGCGGAGAGCGTCTCCAGGAATTCCTCCAGCAGCCGGTCCGCCTCCTCCGCTTCACCGGTCCGCATCGCCTGAATCAGCCCGCGCTCCAGCGTGAAGGAATACTGCGGCATAGGTGTACCCTGCCCCTCCCGCTCCAGCTGCTCCAGGCTGATGATCTGGTTCCCGCCCCCGTACCTGCTGTGGCTGGCCGCCTGCTTCGCCGCCTCGAACGACCGCGGAATCGCGGAAATGCTCCCGATCCTTGCACTGTACGCCACCGTAGCCTGAAGCTTAAGCATCCGGCTAAGGGTAGCCGCCAGCTCTTCACCGAAGGCCCCCACGCGGGCCGGGTCCGGGCCGCTTCCCGGTTCCATCAGCAGCATACCGGAGGTAAGGTCATGCAGATTGACCGTCTCCGCCCGCCCGAAATGCTCCTTAGCAAGCTCCCCGATAATATTCACAGCCGCGAACGACACCAGACTCTCGTCACCGCTGCGGAACTTGGCCTCCAGACTGGAGATGCCGGTCAGCTGGATATACAGCACCACGAACGTACAGTTCTCCACTTCCCACTTGTACTGCTTCATCCGGCTCTGGAGATCCTGTTCGGAATAGGCATACAGATATCCCTGGAACAGCTGGTGGAGGAAGCTCTGCTGCACGTACGGAAGCTGCTCCGAAAGCGTGTACTCGAGGGCATGCTGTTGCCCGTGCAGGTTCTGCCAGTGCCGCTCGATTAGCGTCAGCTCATCCACCCGGTCACCGGAGGCCGCATGCTCAGGGAGCAGCGTCTGAAGCAGGCGGCGGACCGGCGAATAGATCCGGCGGGAAGCAATCCAGGAGAGGACCGCCGCCAGCAGCAAGGCGGACAAGCTGACCAGGATAATGATCCGGGACAGCCGGACCACCGGAGAGGTTACGCTGGAGATTGGTGAAGCCGACACATACCGCCACTCACTGGCAATCCGCGAGAAATCACCATAGGTCACCGCATAAGTAATCCCGTCCCAGTCGTATAGAAATGATCCGCTGGCCTGGCTGCCCCTGGCTGTAATAGCTGCCTGGAGCGCCGTAACCAGCGGCGTGGGCGCATCCATTCCGCCCCCCGAGATGAACAGGCCGCCGGACTTCTGCTGCATGAAGACCTCCCCGGTGTTATACGGGGTCATGGTCCGCAGCATCGCCGATACCTTCTCTGTATCCATCCGCAGCAGCAGCGCCCCGAAGGGCTCACGGCTGCCGCCGGGGATGTGGTGCACCAGCGTCAGCTCCTTCTGCTCCGGGTTCACCGGATCAAAAGCCCATTCCGTCCAGTACGTGCTCCTCTCCTGCTTCAGCAGCTTCCCGTACAGCACTTCCTCCTCCGCAGACAACGTACCGTACTCCGTCCCGAAGCGCACCGGCTGATTACCGGCCAGATACAGCTCAACCTGCCGCACCATGGAATTCGAGCCCTGCATGACTACCAGCGTCTTCGTAATATCCCAGGCCCGTTCATGATTCCGGGTGAAATCCATGTTGCTCAGTCCGTAATCGAACTTCGGATCAAACGCCCAGTGGGCCAGCATCAGCTCCAGATTGGACAATTGCTCATTAATGTTGTCCGCCCGCTGCTCAATCTGCCGGTTATGCATCCGGAGCAGCTCCTTTTCCAGACTCCCCCCGGCCATAAAATAGACCAGCAGCCCAATAATCAGCCCAGGAATGGACGAGACGATCAGCACAATAATGAGATTACTGCGGTAATAACGGCCCTTGCGTTCCGCCCGGGCCCCGGTATACCTGTTCCGCGCTCCTGCTGCTTCATTCTCCATTCGTTTCACCAGCCGAATCCTTAGTTTAGCGTTGCAGTCATGCAGCCGCAGCGGGGACAGACCGGCCGGAGACTGGAGAAGTGCCGGACTTTACTTGCCGCCTGAGGCGTACAATTCATTCATTTCCTTCACCAGCTCATCCCCGCCAGTCTTCCGCCATACCTCAAAAGCGGACTTCAACCCGGCCTCATCCATCTGGCCGACAATAAATTTGATACGCGCATCGTTGATTACGTTATCCAGCTGCGAGCCTTTTTGCGTATAGACTGCCGAGATCAGTGCCTCCGCCGGATTGGTCACAATCGTCGCTTCATTCGTCTTCTGTACATCAGTTTGCTTCAGCCGCAGCGGCGTCTGCTTCACCTGCTTCGCCTTGTCCTCAGGGATAAACGGCAGCATCTGGTTCAGGCCTTCCACTTCCGATTCCAGCAGAACGGTATCGCTGGAGCGTTCGATATATCCGTCCACCAGCTTGTAATGCACCCCTTCAAGACCGTAATTCAGCATCGTCTGCAGATCCTCATCATTCAGCCGGTCCAGGAAGGCCAGCACCTGCTTCAGCTCCTCCTCGGTTTTGACCGAAGACTTCGGAATCGCCAGCATGCCGGAGAAGCCGGAGGTCGGGAGGGTATGCAGCGCGCCGTCCGCTCCGCTCACACCGCCGATAACATCCATATAATGGCGTTCCGGCTCGTCTTTGCCTTCCTTTTGCAGAGCGGCATGAATCTTGTCATCCAGCCGTGCCGCGTTATCGACCACATCGACAATGACACCGGCCTTGTTGTTGACGACCGGATCATTCCATTTGGAGCTGTCCATCACTGCGAAGTCGGCGTTGATCAGCTGCTCGTCGTACAGCTTTTTCATAAATTTAAGCGCTTCCAAATAACCGGGATATTCATGCTCAGGTACCAGCTTCCCCTCCTGCACGCCCCACTTGTTCGGGGAACCGAACCACAGCTTCATCGTATCGAAGCCGCTGGCCCACTGGCCGGTCCACTTGACCAGCACCATGCCGTAAGTATCCGCCTGACCGTTGCCGTCCGGGTCCTGCTCCTTGAACGCTTGCAGCATCGAATAGAACTCATCCACGGTCTTCGGGTTCTCAAGCCCCAGCTTCTCCATCCAGTCCTTGCGGAACACCACGCCGTTACGTCCCAGCGCCCGCCCCCTGTAGATCCCGTAATTCTTGCCGTCGATGGCCGAGTTATTCAGAATGACCTCCTTCGCCCCGCTGAGATTCGGATAATCCTTGAGATACGGACCCACCTCCCAGAAAGCGCCGGATCTGGCCGCATTGACGAAGCTGGATGCCTTCACATCACCTACATACATAATATCAGGCAGCTTGCCGGAAGCCAGCGTAATATTGAATTTGTCGGCATAGGATGCATTCGGCACCCATTCGAAGTGGATTTTGGTATTCGTCAGCTCCTCCAGCTTGGCGGCCACCGGACTGCCGTCCTTCGGATAATTGGTTTTGAAAATCGGCAGCATCAACGTCAGCTCAAGCGGCTTCTCCCCCTTAGCTGTACTGTCTGCCTTCCCGTTGTCCCCGGCAGGCTCCTTCTGTCCCGCTCCCGCATTCTCCCCATTGCCGCCGCAGCCGGACAATACACTTAGCATCATCATCATAGCCAGCAGCATGAACAACCCTTTTTTCGCAGACCGTGAACCTCTGCTCCGCTTCATCTTCTTCATCACTTGGCCTCCATTTATATGTTGACTAACCGCTTACCCTTTGACTGAACCCAGCATCACCCCTTTGGCAAAATGCTTCTGCAGAAACGGATAGACGCACATAATCGGCAGGGTGCCGACTACGATTACGGCCATTTTGATCGACTGCTCAGGCGGCTGCACGAAATTAGGGTCCATCGAGCTAAGGTCCCCCGCTGCCGACTGTGACAGCATGACGATCTGGCGCAGCATCACCTGCAGCGGCCACTTGGACGGATCATTGATGTAGAGCAGCGCCGAGAAGAAGTTATTCCAGTGTCCGACCGCATAAAAAAGGGTGAACGTTGCCAGCACAGGCTTCGACAGCGGCAGCACGATCCTCCACAGCAGCCCCAGCTCGGTACAGCCGTCGATGCGGGCTGCCTCCTCCATCTCAGCCGGAAGCTCCTGGAAGAAGTTCTTGACGATAATCAGATTGAAGGCGCTGATCGCCCCCGGAAGAATTAAGGCATTCAGCGTATCGAGCAGATGCAGCTCGCGGATCACCAGATAGGTGGGAATCATCCCGCCCCCGAACAGCATGGTGAAGATGACCAGATTGAGGATCAGATTGCGGCCCATCAGGTACCGCTTCGCCATCGGATACGCCATCGTGACTGTGAAGAACAAATTGACTGCCGTCCCGATCACCGTCACATACAGCGACACCCCGATGCTGCGGACAATGGTATCCGTGGAGAAAATAAACCGGTACGCGTCCAGCGAGATAGTCGTCGGAATCAGAAAGACAGCGCGCTTCGTAATTTCCGCCTCGGTGGCGAAGGAACCGGCGACTACAAACAGGAACGGCAGGATTGCCGCGATCCCGATGATGCCCAGCACCACGTAATTAAACACGTCAAAGGTAATCTCTCCGGCGTTCCGGTAACGTTTAGCCACACTCTTGGCCTCCTTTTCAATATAATCCAGATTCGCCCGACTTCTTGGCGAGCCAGTTGGTGCCGAGCACCAGCACGACCCCGATCACTGATTTGAACAGGCCGACGGCGGTGCTATAGCTGAATGCCCCCTGCGTAATCCCCAGCGCATACACATAGGTATCGAACACCTCGGCCACCTCGCGGTTCAGCGCATTCATCATCAGATAGATCTGCTCGAAGCCGTTATCCAGAATCGTGCCCATCCGCAGAATCAGCAGAATGACAATCGTGCTGCGGATTGCGGGCAGCGTAATATGCCAGGTCTGGCGCCAGCGGCTGGCCCCGTCCACCACGGCTGCTTCATACTGCTCCACATCGACACCGGCCAGAGCAGCGAGGAAAATAATCGTCCCCCAGCCGCATTCCTTCCAGATGGTCTGCAGAATAATCATCGGGCGGAACCAGTCGGGATTGGCGAGGAAATCAATTTTGCGCCCGGTAACCGTGTAGAGGAATTCATTGACCGCACCGCCCTGTGTTGTAAGGAACACGTAGGAGATACTGGCGACGATGACCATAGAGATGAAGTGGGGGACATAGATCAGCGTCTGAACCGTCCTTTTGTAGAAGGAGAGACGGACTTCATTCAGCAGCAGCGCCAGGATGATCGGTGCCGGGAAAAAGAACACCAGATTATACAGCGACAGCACCAGCGTATTGCGCAGCAGCATGAAGAAATCAGGATTCTGAAAAAACGTGCGGAAATGCTCCAGGCCGACCCAGCTGCTCTTCCAAAAGCCCAGAAAAGGCTGATAATCCTTAAACGCGAGCAGCACTCCCCACATCGGCACATATTTGAACAGCAGGAAATACAGGAGTCCGGGGCTGAGCAGAATATAGAGCCATTTGTCCCGCTTCAGACGTCTGAAGCGCTGCTCCCGCCTGCTGCGGCGGAAGCTTGTACCTGCGCTTACCTCTGCTGCCCCCAATGCCGCTCCTTGCTTCATTTACATTCACCTCCGTATGGATAAGCAGCCTCCGCTACTACACTTCACTACATTGCCGTGGCTGCGCTTTCTATTATGGTTGGCGGGTGTTTTTCCGGCAATCGGACTTTTTGGACAGCGCTTTGTACGGCTTCTGCACCGCTTCCGCAATAAAGTCCAAAACCGGCAAAACTTTACTATTGCATGTGGGGGGCGGACACTATATAGATTGAATTAATAATTCCATTTTTGGGAGAGTCGTGACTCCAGAGAAGTTTTGGGCTTCCGGCCGCTGTTGTCTGCAGATTTCTTTGATTAGACCGCTGTTCGCGGTAGAAATCCGCAGACAAAGCGGACGCTACCGCTCCTCCAGCTCCAAAATTCCCTTCCGCCACTCCTCCCAAAATTTATGTTTTCAAGTTCAAACTATATAGCTTAGGGATGGGGAATAGAAAGATAAGATCATACAGAGCCTGTGTGGGGCTTTTTCCAGGAGGTCAAAAGAAATGCAGCAAAAGCTATATTACGGTGCCGCGTGGTACCCGGAGCTGTGGGGAGAAGCTGAGCGGCAGCAGGATCTTCAGCTCATGCAGGAGACCGGCATTAATCTGGTACGCATGGGCGAGTTCATCTGGTCGCTGCTGGAGCCGGAGGAAGACTCCATCGATGTCCGGCCGTTCGCTGAGCATATCCGGCAGCTCCATGCCCATGGCATCGACACAGTTATGTGTACGCCCACCGCGACCCCGCCAATCTGGCTCACTCACGGGCACCCGGAGCGCCTGTTCGTCCGGGCAGACGGGGCAGTGATGAGCCACGGGTCCAGACAGCATGTCTGCACGAATAACCCTTATTTCCGGCAGCGGGCCGCGCTGATCACGGAAGAGCTGGCCCGGGTGCTGGGGCCGCTCCCCGGCCTAGTCGCCTGGCAGCTCGACAACGAGCTGAAGGCACATGTGGCGGAATGCATGTGCGGGTCCTGCCGCTCCTTGTGGCATGAGTGGCTGGAGCACCGTTACGGCAGCATCCTTGAGCTGAATGCGGCGTGGGGAACCGGCGTGTGGAGCCACACCTACCAGCGGTTCGATCAGGTGCCGCAGCCGGTGGCTACGCCTTTCCTGCATAATTCATCGCTCGTCACCCAGCACCGGTTGTTCCAGATGGAGAAGGTCACAGAGTTTGCAGGGGAACAGGCGGCGATCATCCGCCGCTATTCGGCGGCTCCGATCACGCACAACAGCAATGTCCCTTTTCATCTGGACAATGAGCAGCTGTTCGCTACGCTTGATTTCGCTTCGTTCGATACCTATGCTTCCCAGGCTAACAGGCACGCCTATCTGCTGAACTGTGATCTGTGGCGCGGGTTCAAGCCCGGGCGGGATTTCTGGCTGATGGAGACCGGCCCGGCCTATGCCGCTTCGCTCACAAGCTATGGCGAGCCGCACCCGGATGGCTATCTCACCGCCGAAGCCGTGGCCGCCTACGCGCTAGGGGCAGGCGCCTTCTGCTACTGGCTGTGGCGGCAGCAGCGCACGGGCAGCGAACAGACGCACAGCTCGATTATCAGCGCCTGGGGCCAGCCTGCGCTCGGGTATGACAATGTGCGCAAGGCTTCCGCCGCCAGGCTGCGGATCGAGCCGCACATGCTGAATACCCGGCCGCTCAAGGCCGAGGTGGCGATTACTTATTCGGACCGGGCCAAGGCGTTTCTGGCCACGGAGCCCCACCGGCAGCTGAACTACCGTTCCCTGCTGGGGGACTTTTACAGACGGATTCTCGATCAGGGGGTTCACCGTGACCTGCTGCCGGAAGGCGGCGATTTAAGCGGCTATAAGCTGCTGTTCACGCCTTTTGTCCATTATCTGTCGCCGGAATATATGCAGAAGGCGCTCGCCTTCGCTGAAGCCGGCGGCATCTGGATCGTCGGCCCGCTTAGCGGAGGGCGTACCGCCGAGCATACCCTCCATACAGATGCTGCGCTGGGGGAACTGGAGCGCTTCGCCGGAGTGAATACCACCTTCGTCTACCCGATGGAGGGAACAGGCACCATCGGGGAGGCCTTCGGCTGCTCCGCACCGCTATCCCTGTGGAGCGCGGTATTCGAGCCGCTGCCGGGCGGGGCTTCCGTGATCGGCGTTATCAAGGAAGGCCGGACGCCGGGCTTGGCCTACCTGACCGAGCAGCCCTATGGCCGGGGAGCCATCGTCATGCTCGGCTCTCTGCCCTCCGGCGGCGAGGGCGACAAGCAGCTATGCGCGCTGATTGAGCATTACGCCGCCCGGGCCGGGGTCACCCTGCGCAGCGATGTCACGCCGGGCACCATCCTCTGCCCGAGACGCGGCGCTTCCGGAGACCTGTGGACGCTCGTCAACATGGACGGGCTTGGCGGCAGCGTCACCCTGCCGCGCAGCGGGCAGGATGTGTTGACCGGCGCTGCTGTGCCCGCCGGTCCACTGTCCATTGGCGCTTATGAATACAGGCTGATCGCCCTGTAGTAGTGAATCATAATCCTCCTGCAGATGGCGGAGAACGCTGTCTCCCAGCACACAAGTGGAAAAACGCAGCTTACTATTCTGGTTTCCAAGGGATTTCCGGAAGCAAGTGGATTAACAACAACTAATTTTGGTCGTTTAGGCCAGCTTGGGGGAAATGCGTTCATTTAAGTGCTGTTTATCCAATTACTGTTTTGGCAGAGCGCGGTTGCCGGTCACAACACAAAAACACCCGGCAGCATCTCCCGCCGCCGGGTGTTTTCCTTTTAATATATCTGCTTATACGTTAGTCTTCTCTGCTTCTTCCGCCTGCTGGAGCAGCCCGATCTGATGCAAATGATTCAGCAGCTGCTGGTAATGGTCGGCCTTCTTCTGGACGGTAAGAACCAGCTTACGGAACTGGTCTGAGTCCTGGCCTGATTTCTCCAAAATGCGCAGCAGGTCACCGTTGATCTGCTCGACGTCCTCCATGCTGCTGTCCTGGGACTCCTGAATTTTCTCCAGATGCTCGAAGACCTGCTCTTCAGCGACTACAATCTCATTCATATATATAGTAGATTCGCCGATCTTCGCCGTGGTCTCGTTCATCGCGAGCGTTCCATCCCCGGACTTGCTATGGATCTGCTCCATGACACGGGTCATTCCTGAGAGTGAACCCATGATCTCCTTCACATGGCTGCGGGTGCCGTCAGCAAGCTTACGGATCTCCGTGGAGACAACGGCGAAGCCGCGTCCATGCTCACCGGCCCGCGCCGCCTCAATCGCCGCATTCAGCGAGAGCAGATTCGTCTGCTCGGCAATATCCGTGATGATCTTGGCCAGCTGCTCAATGCTGTGGAAATGCTCCAGCAGATCCTCATTCAAAGCAACGAACTCAGTGAATACCGCCGAGGCCTTCTGCATTTCCGCAGAAATCTGGATATTGGCTTCCTTGGCAAATTCGATTTTGTTGGAAGAGTAGGACAAGCTGCCGTACATTTCATTAATCAGATCTTCAGTCTGTCTGTTGTTAGTTTTCAAATGCTCCAGCAGCTGCTGGGTTCCGGCGATTTGGCTGATCATCTCCCCGCCGCCTGCCCGCAAGGCCTCAAACTCCTCCACCAGTTGGGCCTCTTCCTTCAGGATAGCTCCGGTCTCAAGGCGGATCTGCTCCGCCAAGGCATAAGCGTGTTCCCCATAAGACACCGTGCCTGAAGTATGTGCAGACGGCTCTCCGCTATCGTTACCGCTGTGAGGTACAGGTGCGTTAGCGCCTGCATCCTCTACTGCGACTTTTCCCTCTGCTATAACCGTTTCTGTTGATGCGACCGTATCCTTAGCCGCGATCACACGCTCTGCCATGGCTCTCTCCGCTAACCCGCTTGTATTACTGTGACTTTGAACGCCTTCAGCAGAGGGGGTTCTCCCCCAAGCTGTGCGCAGTTTGCTTAACCACTGCATCCGATTTCAACTCTCCCTTATTCAACCAGCAGCAGAATCATGGTCTGATTGGCATGCTTAGTATAATATTGCTCTCCATAGCTGATGAAGCCTGTAGTGTTGCCGCAGAACCCAAGCATCCTCTTGTCAAAAGCTCCCCAAAGACCGTCCCGTGAAAACAGCTGGTCCCGCAGCGTACAGTTAATATTGAGGACAAACGAAGGCTTGAACGGACTGCCGCCCAGCGTCTCCTCCAGCACTGCCAGCGGATCAGCTGAACTCAGCAGCTCCACATAAGTACTAGACATAATTTGGCTGTAAAAGGTGACCGAGCCGTCCGGATGAACCACCTTCGGGGAGGCTATGATCAGATCATCCTCGTATCTTTTGCCCAGCGGGCTGCTCAGAAAATGCTCTGCCAGCTCCTTCTCCGGCACGCCCAGGACACGCGCGTATTCCCCGGCTGCAGGCCGGCCATTGAAGGAATAGACCCTTCTGCCGAACACATCGGCTTCTGTCACCAGCAGCGTCTTCCCGGCCGGGACATATATATTCTCTTTGACCAGGGCAGTGCGTGCAGGCATATTGAAATAAATCCCCAGGTTCCGCACCCGGCGGGTTCCTATAAAGAGGTAAGTCTCGCCGCACTCATCGTCAGCCGCACTGCCGCCAACCACCTTGAATTGCGGGTCCATAAAATACAGCGAGGAGAGCAGCATTTCTTCCATCCCGCCTGTGCCGTCACAGAGCAGCATCAGAAATGCGTTAGGGTTGCCCTGGACATTGCGGTATGCAGTCTCCAGCGTACTTGCGCTAAGCACGGGAGGGTGCAGAATGCCCACAATATCTGCTATACCGGCTTCGTATTCAAAACCAGTAATTACGCCGCTGCGGTAGCCCTGCGGAGTATATTCCCCCTTGGTTGAGCACAATACAGCCCGCGAAGGCGCATGACGGGATAATTCCCGCACAGCCGCAGCCGCAGCGAACAGCACCAGCCCACGGTTCACGTTCAGCTCCTCCAGATAGCGCCTGGCCTCATCCAAGGTGTTAAAAGATACAGCAATCATTATGTATACCAAACCTTCCTTTGCGGAAAATTCTCCCGCATACTGTTACTGAAAAATTAAGCTATAATTTTCAATACTACTCATGGTAAATCCAGAACCGGGTTCATTGTCTGTGAACAATGTCGCAGCCTGTGCCGAGTTTCCCTGGAACGAGGTTGAGCCCTTCCTGCAAACCCTGTATCATGAATATATCACAGATCACAGAAAAGAGGCTTCGGCATATGACCTATTCCCAACGCTCCACCCACCCTGCCGCCGCATCAGACTACACGTACCTGGAGTATCAGCTCGGCATAGCCGCCGATGAATTAGCAGTTGCTGTGAAGGCGCAGGACGAGCCCCGGGCAGAAGCCATCCGGCTTAAGATTACTGAACTCGAAGACAAGCTTGCACTGCTTGAGGATTAAGTACAACTGCTCTAACCCAACCATGGAAGGATGGCTGATACAATGGCGATACGCGGATATTACTTTGCAATGGAAGATGAACTGGTACAGCAGATTGTAGCAGGCAGCACCCAGCTTGGGAGCTTGAACATAGACAAATACCCGGGGCTGGATATCGACCGCACCTGGGAGGCGATTCACTACCTGCTATGCGGTGATATATCGGACGGGCCTGCGCCACTTGGATATGTGGTTCCGCTGCATTCAGACCAAGGCATCGAGTTTGGGGCATACGGGGCATTCTGCCTGCGTGCCGCACAAGTGGCCGAAGCGCTTGACGCTATTTTCCGACTGGATGAAGCGCAGCTGCGCCTGCGGTATGATTTCCGGACCATGGCCAAGGAGGAGGTCTACCCGCTGGACCCTGATACGGTGTCTGACGATGACGCGGATGCGTTCTTTGCCTACCTGCTCCAGTTCTTCACCGAGATCCAGCGGTTCTACAGCCAGACTGTGGCCGCTGATAAAGGCATTATTTTCTATTTGTTTTGAAGCCTGACTCGCCCGCCTGATGGCGGGCTGGACTGGGGTAGGGTGGAAGAGGTGCGTGCGCTGAATTCAGGGGCACTTGTGCTCCTGATTTGCTCATTTCGGCCGTTTGCACTGAATTCAAGTGCACTAATGCTCCTCATTTCCGCTCGCCGCTGACTTTTGCCGAATTCGGGTGCACTAATGCTCCTGATTTGCTCATTTCGGCCGTTTGCGCCGAATTCAAGTGCACTAATGCTCCTCATTTCCGCTCGCCGCTGACTTTTGCCGAATTCGGGTGCACTAACTCTTAAGCCCCCTAATCAAAGTGGAGACCTTGACATGTAAGAGGTACACTAAGAAGAGGGAGTGGAGCCGATGAGAAGCAACAAGTTGTATGACGAACAGCGGATCAAAGTAGCCCAAGAAGCGATCAATGGAACCAAGGTTTCCTTCCTGGCCCGAAAGTATTCCGTCTCTCCCAGCACCATTGCCAATTGGGTGAAGTTCTACAAAGAACGATTTGGAGAAGAGGCCACTCCGTCCGTCCAAGAACGGATTGAAGATGCGGAGCGTGTCCAAGATCTGGAGACGAAGATGGAGACGGCCATTAAGTTATTGGGTGAAAAGGATCTGGAAATCGAACTGCTGCGTGAACTCTTAAAAAAAGCCAACCCCGCTTACAAGACAAACTCGAACTGGCCGACGAAGCGATAAAGCGGGGTTATTCGGCTACACTGGTTCTACGTA
Source organism: Paenibacillus sp. FSL H8-0332 (assembly GCF_037963835.1). Lineage (NCBI taxonomy): Bacteria > Bacillati > Bacillota > Bacilli > Caryophanales > Paenibacillaceae > Paenibacillus > Paenibacillus sp. FSL H8-0332. The sequence goes on along the minus strand of NZ_CP150145.1, from coordinate 1,484,940 downwards.
TCGTGGAGGTTCAACCTTCCACCTATTATGCGCATAAAAAACGTTTCCTGGGGCTTTGGAGTGCCCCGGATGCGGTCGTGACTTCGGGTCGTCCGATCCCCGCCTATTCCCTCACTACCGGCGGTCTGCGGGTCAGTGACCTACAGATCGAGGAGTGGCTGAGTGAGCTGGTAGAGGGCGAGGAGAACGGCTATGGCTACCGGAACCTGGCGTATGCCCTATCGGTCCAGCAGGGCTTAATCCTCAACCACAAGAAGGCGTACCGGCTGTGCAAGAAGCTCGGATTGCTTCAGAAAAAGCCGGTGAGGAACCTAAAATACCCTCGACGTTTAGCGCGAAATCGAGTGGTCACCGGCCCCAACCAACTCTGGCAGATTGACATTAAATATGGATACATTCATGGCTACGACCGCTTCTTTTTTATCTTTGATATGATTGATGTGTTTGACCGCTGTATCGTCGGCTACCACGTGGGCGCGAGCTGTACAGCGAAGCAAGTCTGTGCCACGTTAAGGGAGGCGCTGGGCCGACGTTTACAGCCTGGAGATCCCTCACCGGTGATCCGTTCCGATAACGGCCCGCAATTCCTAAGCGACGTCTTTGGCGAGCTGTGTGCGGAAACGCAGCGTCCTCTGGAGCATGAGCGGATTCCTCCAAAAACGCCGAATATGAACGCCTACATTGAGTCGTTTCACAGTATTTTGGAGAGAGATTTGTACACGAAAAGGTACTTTGAAACGTTTGAAGAAGCCTATGAAGCGGTCGCAGTTTATATTAATTTTTACAACGAGCGCCGTTTTCATGGCAGTTTGCAGCGCATGAGCCCCAAGCAATACCACGCCGCATGGAAAGCAGGCAAGCTAAAACCGATAGAAATAAAGCTGTAAACAAGATCCTGCGAAAACACGAGTTTTTAGCAGAATGTCTCCATAATTAGGGGGCCGAACCGCTAATGCTCCTGATTTGCTCATTTCGGCCGTTTGCACTGAATTCAAGTGCACTAATGCTCCTCATTTCCGCTCGCCGCTGACTTTTGCCGAATTCGGGTGCACTAATGCTCCTGATTTGCTCATTTCGGCCGTTTGCGCCGAATTCAAGTGCACTAATGCTCCTCATTTCCGCTCGCCGCTGACTTTTGCCGAATTCGGGTGCACTAATGCTCCTGAATGGCTCATTTCGGCCGTTTGCGCTAAATTCAAGGGCACTTGTGCCCCTCATTTGCCTCCCTCTTCCCACCCGGCAGCCTATTAGAGGGATTTATACACTTGATTTCCTCATTCAAGGTATTTCCGGCAAGATTAGAGGGATTTATACACTTGATTCCCTCATTCAGGGTATTTCCGGCAAGATTAGAGGGATTTATCCCTCTAATCTCACCATGCAGCTACGCTTCCGGCCTACGGTGATCAGGGGAGAAGGCGGAAGACCGTCTCACCTTCCGCGACCACCAAAAAAGGCTATCCCCGTCACTGCTGACAGCGGGATAGCCAAATCACTCAGTTACTTCACACCATTCTCATTCTAGCTCACCTGGCTCAACATCCAGCCCACTCTACTCGCCTTCCGCAATCCATCACCCGGCAGCTTCCGCTTAGACCAGCTTCACCAGGCTGTAATTCTTCTTGCCCTTGCGGACGATGATGAACTTGCCGCCGATGGCATCTGCAGCTGTAATCTCCGTCTCCAGCTCATTCACACGCTCCCCGTTGATCGAGATTGCGCCCTTAGTAATATCCTCACGCGCCTGGCGCTTGGACGGCTCCACTCCCAGGTCCACCAGCCAGTCTACAATGTTCTTGGTCTCAGTTCCCGCCGTGAAGGTCGGCATTTCCTTGAAGCCTTCCTCGATTTCGTCGGCAGTCAGCGACCGGATATCGCCGCTGAACAGCGCCGCGCTGATGCGCTTGGCCTGCTCCAGCAGCTCCTCGCTGTGTACGAACCGGGTCATTTCCTCAGCCAGCGCTTTTTGCGCTTCGCGTTTATGCGGCTCGGTAGCTACCTTTTCTTCCAGCGCTTCGATCTCCTCTTTGCTCAGGAAGGTGAAGTACTTCAGGTATTTGACCACATCCCGGTCATCGGTGTTCGCCCAGAACTGGTAGAACTCGTAAGGTGTGGTCTGCTTCGGATCGAGCCAGATGGCGCCGCCGGCGGATTTGCCGAACTTCGTCCCGTCAGCCTTCAGCATAAGCGGAATGGTCAGGCCGAAGGCTTTGGCTTCGTTGCCTTCTTTTTTACGGATCAGATCCAGGCCGCTGGTAATATTTCCCCATTGGTCCGAGCCGCCGATCTGCAGCTGCACATCCTCGTGCTGGAACAGGTGCAGGTAGTCCATAGACTGCAGGATCTGGTAGGAGAATTCGGTGAACGAGATCCCGCTGTCCAGACGGCTGGCGACAACATCCTTGGCGAGCATGGTGTTGATGCTGAAGTTTTTGCCGATGTCGCGCAGGAATTCGATAACATTCATATCCTTGGTCCAGTCGTAGTTGTTCACCATCCGCACCTGGTTGTCGCCGTCAGTAAGGAACAGCTTCTTCATCTGGGCGGTCAGGGCGTCCACATTCGCCTGCACCTGCTCCAGCGTCTGCAAAGAGCGCTCACTCTGGCGTCCGCTCGGATCGCCGATCGTTCCCGTAGCTCCCCCGATCAGAATGACCGGACGGTGGCCGGCCAGCTGGAAGCGCCGCAGCATCATGAACGGAATCAGGTGGCCGATATGCATGCTGTCGCCTGTCGGGTCCACGCCGCAATACAGCGATACCGCCTTCGTATTCGTTAATTCACGCAGTCCGTCCGCATCTGTCTGCTGGTTAATGGCATCGCGCCATAATAGCTCGTCGATAATGTTCAACATGTACAGCCCCTTTTGTGTATGTGATTGTTCTATATCCCTTGATATCCGTCAAAAAAACCGCAGCTATACCGCATCAGCCTCAGAAGCTTAAGCCCGCCACGCACCCAGCCAGCAAACCGCACAGACAACAAAAAATCGCCCCTTGTCTATTCAGACACAGGGACGATTAGTATTAACCGTGTTACCACCCAAATTGCACAGACCTAATACCGCAGGCAGGTCCGTACCACTCTCAGGCGAGTTATCGTTCGCTTAGCTCCGCTTGGCATTACCCAAGATACTCCCGAGGCGTAATTCGCAGTCCGCTTGTGTGTACCGGGTTCCATCGACCCCCGGCTCTCTGGGAACAGGGACAAGGCTGCTACTGGCTCGTTCAACGTATACCAACTATAAGATTACAGAAAGTATAGCCGCTCCGCAAAAGGTTGTCAATGCAGAGCACCACCGCAATTAAACCGCCTGCTCCGGCAGCGAGAAAAATGTTACATGCACCTGAATCCGTGATACATTAGGTAGAGGAAACAACCGTTCTTCAAAGCACATTACATTACCTTAAGACAAAGGAGAGTCAGCAGCTTATGAAGAGTATCGCAGTGTTCTGCGGTTCCAGTGAAGGGGCTTCGCCCGTATACAAGGAATCCGCTATTCTACTCGGCAAGGAGCTTGCCGCACGTAACATTACGCTGATCTATGGCGGAGCTACTGTAGGCTTGATGGGCGCTATTGCAGATAGCGTGATGCAGGCGGGAGGCCGCGTGATCGGGGTGCTGCCGCATTTTCTGAAGCAAAGGGAAATCGAGCACACCCGTCTGACGGAGCTGATTATGGTAGACTCTATGCACGAACGGAAGCTTAAGATGTCTGAGCTGGCGGACGGATTCATTGCTATGCCGGGCGGCCCGGGCACGATGGAGGAGTATTTCGAGATCTTCACCTGGGCTCAGCTCGGCCTGCATCAGAAGCCCTGCGGACTGCTTAATGTGAATCATTATTATGATCCGCTGATTACCCTGTTCAGCAACATGGCCCGGGAACAATTCATGCAGGAGAAGCATCATTCCATCATGCTGAACGCTACCACGCCGGAGGGCATTTTGCAGCAGTTCGCAGAGTATACCCCGCCTCCAGTGAAGCAATATCTTACAGATGAGCGCATTTGAAAAGTCTCTGCCTTCCTTATAACGCAATATACTATGCGCGAGACTGCAGCTATAGCCTGACCTAAGTAGCCTGCCTGTTCCTGCCAGAAAGAGGTTATACCTATGTCGTTGTCTGCTTATTCCGGTTATGATGCGCTGGGGCTTGCCGCCCTAGTTAAGGCACGGGAGGTGTCAGCACATGAGCTTGTGGAAGCCGCCTACGCCCGGATGGATGAGGTGAATCCTCTGCTGAATGCGGTGGTACGCACCCGCCGGGAGGCCGCGCTGAAGGAGGCCATGGAAATGCCCGTAGATCCGGACGACTTCACCCGCCCCTTCGCCGGCGTCCCCTTCCTGCTGAAGGATATCTCCCAGGCGATTGGCGGCGAACCGCTGACCTCGGGCGCTCTGCTGATGAAGGACAATGTAGCGAAGCGGGACTCTAACTATGTGGCCCGTATCCGGCGCGGCGGCTTCATCCCGCTGGGCCATACGAATACGCCGGAATTCGGGCTGAAAAACATCACCGAGCCCCTGCTCCACGGCCCGGCCCGCAATCCCTGGAACCCCGCCTGTTCACCCGGCGGCTCCAGCGGCGGTGCGGCGGCAGCGGTTGCCGCCGGGATCGTCCCGGCCGCCGGAGCCAGTGACGGCGGCGGCTCCATCCGCATACCGGCCTCGTTCACCGGCCTGTTCGGGCTGAAGCCGACGCGCGGGCGTACGCCGGTCGGCCCGGGGATCGGCCGCCAGTGGCAGGGCGCGTCGATTGATTTTGCGCTGACCCGCTCTGTGCGGGATAGCGCCGCGATGCTGGATCTGCTGCAGGTGGTGCAGCCGGAAGCGGCTTTTCAGACGCCGCTGTATACGGGCGTCTACCTGGACGATCTGCTGAAGCCTGCGCAGCGGAAGCTGCGGATCGCCTTCACCACCGCTTCGCCGGTGGGAACACCGGTATCCGCTGAGGCGGTAGAGGCCGTGCGGAAGACGGTCAAGTGGCTGGAGTCCGAGGGCTATGAGGTGGAAGAGAAGCTGAGCCCGGTCAACGGGGTGCGGCTGATGGACAACTACTATACGATGAACGCCGGAGAAGTATCCGCCATGTTCCTGTCGCTGGAGAGCGCCATGGGCCGTGCAATTAAGGCAGAGGAAGTGGATATTGTCACCTGGGTGCTGGCCGAAGCCGGGAAGCAGGTCTCGGCGGCAGAATTCGTGCACAGTCTGCACGAATGGGATGTAGCCGCTGCGCAAATGGCCGCGCTGATGGACCGCTTCGATCTGTATATTACTCCGGCTAATGCAGACTCCGCCCCGAAGGTCGGAGAGCTGACCCAGACCACGGCGGAGACAGAGAAGCTGATGCAGATCAGCGGGCTGCCGAAGGACGCGCAGCGGCGGATGATCTACGAGATGTTCGAGCCGAGCCTGACGTACACGCCCTTCACCCAGCTTGCCAACCTGACCGGCCAGCCCGCCATGAGCGTGCCGGTGCATCTTACGGCCGAAGGAATGCCGGTCGGCGTCCAGGTCATGGCCTCCAAAGGGCGCGAGGACCTGCTGCTCCAGCTCGCCGCTTGTCTGGAGCAATCCCCGCTGTGGGTGGGGATGAGCGGGAATGCAGGCTTTGCTTGAAGCCTGTTCCGTTGCCTGAATACAATTAGACACAAAGGGCCGTCCGCAGCGTTACTTCACGCTGCGGACGGCCCTTATGCTGTGATGTCTACGGCAGCTTCCATCGACTTCCGAGCCCCATCAGCCCTCTTCCAGAAAAGTTGCATTGAACTTCTGCAGCAGCTCCCCGAAGGAATGCCCCTCCTCCTCCGACCAGCCCTTTAGCAGTTGTTCGATCATCTCCTGCCGGACCTGCCGGTTCTCCTCCAGACTCGCTTGGCCCGTCTCCGTAATCTGCAGCGAATAGGCCCGCCCGTCCACAGGGTCCGGTACCCGGGTGATATACCCCTTGCTCTCCAGTGAGGCAGCCTGTCGGCTGACCGTAGAAATATCCAACTGAAACTCATCGGAGATTACCTTTATCCCGGCAGTTCCCTCACGAGATGCAATGTGATGCAGCAGCAGGTAGGCCGCACGATCCAGATTGCCGATTTTTTTGAACGTGGTAATGGAAGTGAGCCGGCGGAACAGAACCGCCATTTCCAGCTCTATTGTCTCAATTGAATGTTTGTCCATGCCGGTTGCCCCTCTTCTCTTTTATTCATTGACTTTACTCTTTCCACTTGTATAATACAAGTATATACTTTCATGATACAACTTATTTATGCAAAAGCTAATTTTCAGGGGGAACCGGTATGAAAGCCCATGAATTCATGGTCCGTCAGGTGTACAAGGTTAAGCAGGAAGACACCGTACGGACTTTTATTGAGAAATGTATTGCCCACCGGATCAGCGGTATGCCTGTCGTGAATGACCGGAATGAGATTGTCGCCTACCTCAGCGACGGGGATATTATGCGCTATATCGGCAGGCATGAGGATCTGATTGTGGATTCTTTTTTCCAGATTAATGTGTTCGTCGGGGATAATGAGCTGTTCGAGGAACGGGCGCAGAAGCTGCTGGGTCTGAACGTAATGGCTATCGCCAAGAAGAAGGTCATCACTGTGCATGCTGAAGAGGACCTCGAAGTCATCGCCACCATCCTCGGCAAAAAGCAGATCAAAAAGGTTCCCGTTGAACGGAACCATGTGCTGGTCGGCATTATCAGCCGCGGCGATGTGATCCGTCATTCCTTCAAGGCGCTGCTCTAGCCTCAGCCCTGTGTCCCGGAACAGCGCCCGTTTATGCCCGCATGCATACTCCGGCAAGCCGCTCCCTGCTTTCACCCCCGGTTAGACTCTTCTTTCATTCTCTCCCTGTGATAGTTGCGGCCCCCTGATTTTTATGTCATTGTAAAATCAGGTCTAGTACATCATAAGGAGAGAATCGTCTGTGCTGCTTATTCAAGAAATCATCGCCAATCCCAAAGCCAGGGAAATCTACCTCACCGTAAGAACACATGGTACCGTCTCCAAGCAGACCCTGCTGGAAGAAAGCGGACTGACGATAAGCACCTTAACGCGTATACTGGACGAATTGCTGTCCCGGGAGCTTCTGGTTGAAGTCGGCTTCGGCGAATCCACCGGAGGACGCCGCCCTACCCTCTATGAGACGAATCCGTCTTACGCTTATCTGCTGGGACTGGAGATCTCCCGTACCCATGCCAAGCTTGTGCTGACGGACTTTCATCTGCGGCTGCTGGGCGAGTATACCTGGAGCATGGATGCGGGGCTTACCCCCGAGCTGCTGATGGACTCGCTCCACAAACAAGCCTCGCAGATGCTTGACGCAGCCTCCATCCAGCTTAGCCGGGTCGCCGGACTTGGCATCGGCGCAGTCGGTCCGCTGGACCGCACGGCCGGAGTCATCCTGAATCCGGCCCGTTTTCCTGCAGAGGGTTGGTCACAGGTACATATCAAGGTACAGCTCGAGCAGCGCCTGGGGGTGCCTGTCTATCTGGATAATGGAGCCAATACGGCTCTGCTTGGCGAATACTGGGCCAGCAGCAACCGGATGCAGCAGCATCTTCTCTATCTCCATGCCGGGATCGGCCTGCGCTCCGCCATTATGAACGATGGACGGTTGCTCTACGGCATGACCGATACCGAAGGCGCAGTCGGGCAGATGATCATTGACCGCCCGGGAGTGCCGCCGCAGATTCCCGGCGGCAACGCCGGGGCCTGGGAGAGCTATGTGTCGGTCCGGACGCTGGAGGGGCAAGCCCGCGAAGCCTGGCGGCTGGGCAGCAGCACAAGCCTCCGTGCTCTGGCAGAGCATGCGGAGGCTTTAGAATTCGCCCATCTGCTGGAAGCGCTCCAGGAGCGCGATCCAGTGATGGTCCGGTTATTCGATGAGATGGCGGTAGCCTGCGGCATCGGGCTGGCGAATCTGATCAATATCCTCCACCCGGAGGAGGTCATCCTGGGCGGCCCGCTGTTCCTCGCCGCAGATTTCTACGAGACAGCCACACAGATCGCGCTGGAGCGGACCTACTACCGGGGACAGTATAACGTCCGCTTCACCCGGAGCAGCTTGGGCGAGCGCGCTGTCGCAACAGGCGCCTGTGCTCTGGTGCTGCACCAGTTGACGAGCTGACGGTGCCCAACGCCCGCATTGGGCCCAATCAGGTGTATTTATACACCTCATTCCTGCCCTGCGCCCGCTTTCGGCCCAATCAGGTGTATTTATACACCTCATTCCTGCCCAATGCCAACTTTCGGCCAATTCAGGTGCATTTCTACACCTCATTCCCGCCCAATGCCAACTTTCGGCCAATTCAGGTGCATTTCTACACCTCATTCCCGCCCTGCGCCCGCTTTTGGTTAGCGGTGCTGGTTAGGCTCCTCGCTTTGTTGCACCTTATGCAGGATTTCTCTAAATTGGTTACTGGCTGTGGAGATATTGTTGCAGCTTTTACAGGAATTTCGGCGATCCGGTGCTAGTTAGAGCTGTATTGTTGCCCTTTGTGCATGATTTCCGCCTTGGTTGCTCCTATGAAGCTATATTGTTGCACTTTATGCATAATCTGCCTACGGTCACTGCTACTGAGCTAGAAATGTTACATTTTAAGCACACTCTGCTCAAGCCGCTCCTACTGAGTTAGAATTGTTGCACTTTATTCCCACTCCACTCGAGCCGACCCTATTGAGCCAGCATCCCCCACTACCGCTCCTCATTCCCGCTTTCAGCCAGCTTGCAACTTTACTTATTCCCCCGGCTCCAGACAAAGCCGGAGCAGATCATCCACATGGGCCGTTGCCAGACATTCCACCGTATCCGCTGCACCGTAATAGATCTTGACCTCGCCGTCAGCCTCCAGAATCATTCCGCCGGGAAAAATCACATGATTGCGGAAGCCCCCGCTGATCTCATAATCCGTCTCCGGTGCCAGCAGCGGCTGTCTGCTCATGCCGATCACCTTGCGGGGGTCCTCCAGATCCAGCAGCATAATTCCGGCGGTGTAGCGCTTCTTCCAGGTGTCTTCCCAACCGTGCTTGCCTCTGGCCGGGTCTACATCCACCGCATGGAAGGTGGTCAGCCAGCCCTTGTCCGTCCGGACGGGAGGCGCGGCTGGACCGACCTTGTCATTGGCAAACGGCACCTGCTCGACGGCGAGCAGCAGGCTGGAGTTGCCCCAATGCACAAGGTCCGGCGACTCGGAGATCCAGGCGTCGAAGCGGTCCCGGCCGCCGCGGCTGTACACCGTGAAGGGACGCTCCAGCCGGACATATTTGCCGCCGATGGGCTCGGGAAACAGCACTATATTGCGCAGGTCCGGTGTAGACAGGCTGAGTACCTCGAAGTGTTCCAGATCATCGGTGACGGCAATTCCGCCGCGGATGCCATGGCGTGTATCCACGGCAAAGCACATATAACAGCGGCCGCCGAGCACGGTCAGGCGCGGGTCGTAGGCACGGATAATTTCCTCATCGTGCATTTTGAACACCGGCTTCGGGCCGGCGGTCCAGCTCAGCCCGTCGTCGCTGTAGGCAATGCCGAGATCTGTGGTGTGGTGCGGCTCAAGCGTCTGATCGGCCAGTGAGCCGTAATCATTGCGGAAGATCATCACATATTTGCCGTTAAATTTCGTTACACCGGCATTGAATACCAGTGCGGTGGGGTAAGGAACCTTCGCTGCATCCAGCACCGGATTGCCCGGATACCTCCGGATGAACGGGGCGGATTGCAGAATCGCCGGAATGTGTAGTGTCATGGGGTGTACCTCCTTAAATGTTGAATGTTGAGTGTTTCATGTTGTCTATAGTCTGTGCAGGACCGGACAGCTACCCCTTCAGGGAACCGGCCGTCATCTGCATGAAGGATTTGTTGGCAAACAGATAGGCGACGAGAATCGGCAGAATGGATAAGCAGGCTCCCGCCATCATGTAGTGGGTCTGGGAAGCGGCCGAAATCCCGTATTTCAGGTTCGCCAGCCCGACAGTCAGCGTCTGCAGCTCCGGCTTCGTCATCGTGAACACGAGCGGCAGCAGATATTCATTCCACGCGCCGCGGAAGGTGAACAGGGCACCTACGCCGAGTCCGGGTCCGAGCAGCGGCAGAATAATCCGCCAGAAGGTGCGTCCGGGAGAGCTGCCGTCCATCAGCGCTGCCTCATCCAGCTCACGGGGAATCCCCTTCATGAAGCTGGAGAGAATGAAGAAGATTGAAGCATGGGCGGAGATCAGAATCAGGATAACCCCCCACAGGCTGCTGTGCAGATGAAGCTTGACCATCAGATCGAACTGCGGACGCAGCACGACCGCCCCTACAGCCACGAACATAGTGAAGGACTGAAGTCCGATATACAATTTTTTGCCGGCAAAATCCATCCGGTCCACCACATAAGCCGCCATGGATGATACCAGCAGCGTGCCGACCACCGCCGCCAGGGAGACCAGCAGGCTGTTCAGCGTATATCTGGAGAAATTCGCCTGCGACCAGGCTTCGCCATAGTTCGAGAAGTGCCAGCTCTCCGGCAGGAAGGTCGCTCCCGCGGTCAGCTCAGCATTGGTCTTGAAGGAGCCCAGGATAGTGATCACAACCGGAATCAGGGTGATAAAAGCAAACGCCAGCAAAAAAATCCACAGGATGATATTGCTCAGTATGGTTCTTAGTCTCATAATAGCCTCTCTCCTCAATCGGTCTGATTCATGCGTCTGGATGCGTAGAAATAAATGAGTGATATCATCCCTACAATGACCGCAGACACAAAGGCAACCGCACTGCCGTATCCGAATTCCTGGACCTGAACAGCCGCGCTGCCCCCGCCGACAGGGAAAAATAATTTGTACAAATACAGGAACATGACCTCTGTCTTGCCTACAGGACCGCCTTCAGTCAGTACCATGATGCTCTCGTAGCCCTTCAGGGCTGTAATGATCGCCAGCATAATAACCATCTGCATGACAGGTCCGAGCATTGGCAGAGTGACATAGCGGAACTGCTGAATTTTCCCTGCCCCGTCCAGGGAAGAGGCTTCATACACATCCTCCGGGATATTCTGCAGACCGGCGAGGAAAAGCAGCATGTAATTGCCGACCGCGCCCCAGGCCGCAACCAGAATGACGGTGAGCATGGCATATTTCGGCCCCAGCCAGTCCACGCCGGAATCCGAGAGACCCGAGCGGATCAGGAACTGGTTGAGAATCCCGTTATATGAGTTAAAGATCGTGAAGAACACTACAGCCATTACGGCGGTACTGATGACGGTCGGCATGAAGAAAATCCCCCGCAGCAGCTGTCTGCCCCGCAGTCCCCGGTTCAATATGGCGGCCAGCAGCAGGGCCAGCGGAATGGTGATCAGCAGCTTGCCGCCTGCATAGACAAACGTATTCACCACCGAATCCCAGAACTGGGTGTCCTTCAGGATGCGGCTGAAATTGGCCAAGCCTGTAAACCGGGCCGTTCCGAACCCTTTGTAATCATAGAACATATAGCGGAATGCCCAGGCAATCGGGTAAATTCCGAGGACTAACGTGAGCAAGGCACTTGGAAAAAGAAAGCTATATGAAAATAAAGCATGTTTCGTTTTGTTCATCTGGTTTCTTCCGGCTCCTCTCCCTTGCGGCCAGAGCAGAGGGATGGGGAAGCTGCTTCCCCATCCCCCGCTATCCCGGCCTGTATCTCTATCCCTAACCTTCTATCTACTTGGCGAACTTGCCGCCCAGAGCGGCGGGATCAAAGCCGGCATCCGGCTCGGCCTTCACGCCGTCATTCGCAATCACACTGTCCAGTGCAGCGTTATAGCGTTTGTTCAGATCAGCGATAATTGCCTTCAGGTCGCCGCCGTTCAGCATATATTTGAAGAAGGCGTCATCCGATTTCATTCCTTCCGGTGCTACAGACGGATAGACCGGCCACACCCCATCGTTCTTGTTCGGCAGGAAGCCTTCAATGCCATTCACATCCGGTGTCTTGGCTGCTGCGCTGACGGATGGAACCATGGAGATACCGAAGCCCTTTTCCTGATAATCCGTCAGCACCTGATCGCCGTACATGAACTCCATGAACTTCCAGGCTGCTTCTTTGTGCTCTGATTTCGAGCTCAGCGCCAGCCATTGTCCTCCGAGGAAGCCGGAAGCCCCCTTCACATTACCGTCGATGGTAGGAACCGGAGCTGCCGCCCAGTCGATCTTGGCCGGGAACTGATTCTTATAGACGCCCGGCTCCGAGGAGTAGGACATATACATTCCGATCTTACCTTCCGCAAACTGTGCCCGCAGCGGATCAATATCCAGCGATTCTACACCCGGCAGCATGCTGCCGTCGTCCTTGATCTGCTTAAAGGCATTGATGATCGGCTCGAAGCCGCTGAAGTCGTAGCGGGCCGTCTTGAAATCATACCCGAAGCCGCCATAGCCGCTCATCTCCGCAATCACCCGTGCCGAACGCGCGAACGCACTGCCGGGGCTCTTGAAGTTAAGGGCGAAGCCGTAAGCGCCGTCCGCTTTGCCGGCTTCTGTCAATTTCTTGGCTGTATCCACCAGCTCCTGCAGGGTAGCCGGCGGATGCTCAATGCCCGCTTTGGCGAACAGTTCCTTGTTGTACACCAGACGCATGGTCGTTCCATAGTTCGGCAGACTGTAACGCTTGCCATCGAATTCGTTCAGATCCGGCATAGCCGGGAATTTCGCCTTCAGCTCATCGCTCAGGAACTCGTCAATCGGAGCTAGAAAGCCTTTTTTGTAGAAGGTCTGGACGGTATTCTCCTTCACCCGGATCACATCCGGCGCATCAGAGGTCTGGAAGGACAGATCAAGTGCGGTATCAAAGTCATCTCCCTTGACGACCAGTTCCACTTCAATCCCGCCCTTATTGGATGCATTGAACTCGGCTACCTTCTCCTTCACAAAATCTGCATCATGGCGGTCGCCTGTCCAGTAGCTGATTTTAGTTTTTTCCCCCGAACCAGCTTTCGCCCCGTCTCCCGTGCCTTCAGTTGCATTGCCGCCGCCACTGTTACCGTTGCCGCAGGCTGCTAAGCCAAGTGCCAGAACTAGGCTCAGAGATGTCATTAGCATACGCTTCATCATTGGTTGTGCCCCCTTATATATCCCTTATGTACTCGCTTACAATCTGATTATAGACGGATTGGCGCATCTGGATAAGGCGGGTAAACCCACATTAAGGGCAGATTTCTGCAGGAGTTAGATACAGACAAGGGAGGTCATTTCCGCCCTGCGGAAATCCCTCCCTTGCTGATGCCTATTCTTTTCCAAGATAATGCAATTTGAACTCGGACGGTGTCATGCCGGTATATTTCTTGAACACCTCGCTGAAATAGCGCCTGTGCTCATACCCGAGATCCTGGGCGATCTCCTGAACCTGCCGGCCGCTAATCAGCATCGCCTTCGCCTTCTCCATCTTCTCATGCATCACATACTGCTGGAACGAAATCCCCTGCACCTTCTTGAACAGATTGGAGAAATACCCCTGGCTGAGGTTAATCTGCTTCGCTACCTGCTCCAGCGACAGCCCTGTATCCAGATGACTATGGATATAAGTGACGGCCTGACGGATAATCCGCGTCGATTCCTGAGAACGGGCCTCCACCACCAGAGCACAGGCCTCCCGGCACAGCCAGGACAGCAGGTCCCGGATATCCTGCAGGGAAGGATGCACCTGGTTCTTCATGGCGGCAATTCTGAGTTCCAGCGGCTCCACCTGCCCGTAAGGGAACTGCTCCAGCAGAACGCGGCAGATCCTGAAGCTCAGCTCAAAGCCGACGCTTTCAACATAACGCGGCTCGGGCAAAAGCCCGCTGTCCAGCAGCTCCGCGAACAGCTGGTCCAGCATCTGCAGGCTTTTGGCGGAATTGCCGGAACGCAGGGCGAACAACAGCTCCTGCTCGGCGGCAGCGGAATAGCTGTGGAGCGAGAGTGGTTTATTCTCGATATTACTATAATGATATACACCGTTGCCTCCGGTATAGAAATGATATCCCAGAGCGCTAAGCGCCTGCCTGTAAGCCGTACCCAGCTCCTGAATCGCCGCCGTGCCCAGGCCCACGCCAATAGAAATGGTATGTCGGGAGAAGCGGCTTACATTCATGCAGCAAGCCTCCGTTATCAGCGCGGCGGTGTCCGGGTCCGAGCCGTTCATGATGCAGACGTACCGGTCTGTCGCCTCCCGGATAATAACGCCGCGGGTCAGGGCGGAAATCGTCTCTTCGAGAATATTATGCAGGCTGAACCTTAGCAGCTCGACCTCCTGCACAGGCTGGCCGCTCAGCTTCTCCGCGAAATGATCAATCTCGGCGACAAACACGAAGAAATCATGCTGGTTCAGCGGGATATCGAGATAGGCCCAGCGGGAACGGGCATCCGATTCTGTCGTCTGGTGGTGCAGCAGGAAGGTGAGATATTCCTGGCGGAGAATAGGCAGACTTTCCCTGATTTTGGTCTCCATCACAGCAAGTCTGGCAGTCTCCTGACGTTCCTCCCGGCACAGCTCCCTGGCCTTCAGCACTGCATTCACAATCTCCTCCAGGGAAAAGGGCTTCTTCACGAAATCAAGCGCCCCCAGCCGGATGGCTTCCTGGGCATAAGAGAACTCCGAGTACGCGCTGAGGATAATAATTTTGCAGTCCGGCAGCACCTCCAGAATTGCCCGGGTCATCTGCAGGCCGTCCATTCTTGGCATCTTGATATCCGTCAGCACAATGTCCGGCCGGGTCTCGCCGATAATCCGTAGCCCCGCTTCCCCGTCAAGCGCCGTACCGGCGACCTCAATACCGTGCTCCTGCCATGGCGGTTTGCGCGAGACCATGTCCACCACACTTTTGATATCGTCAATTACACATAATTTGAACCTTTCCGGCTCCAGCTTCCGGTCCATCCTTCAACTCTCCTCCCTAGGCGGAATCCACAGATCCATCCGTGATCCCTTACATGGTTCGCCGCCAACGTCCATACGGGCTTCAGCCCCGTAATACAAGACCAGCCGGTGCCTGATGTTGAACAGGGCATAGCCCTTCCTGGACTGCGGAGGATTGTCCATCCCCTGCCTGACCCGTGCAGGATCAAGCCCCCGCCCGTTGTCGGTAATGCTAATATGCAGCAGCCCCTGCTCCCGGCTGACCGCGATGTCTATCCTGCCTCCTATTGTCCGGTCGCTGAATCCATGCTGAATGCTGTTCTCCACCACCGGCTGCAGGATAATCTTCGGCAGCAGGCAGGACAGCAGGGCCTCGTCTTCTACCGTCACCGTGTATTCGAACAGACCTTCATAGCATTTCTGCTGAATAGCGAAATACTGCCGCATGTGGGACAGCTCATCCGCAAGGGTAATCAGATCCTTGCCGCCGCTGAGCCCGATCTGGAACATCTGCGACAACGACAGGATCATCTCGTTCACATCGTCATTCTCGCCCATGACCGATTTGCAATAGATGGTATTGAGTGTATTGTACAGAAAGTGCGGCTCCATCTGCGCCGTAAGGGCACGGATCTCTGCATGCCGCTTGTCCTCCTCCTTGCTCTTCACATCCGCGATCAGCGTCTTAATCTCCGACATCATCCGGTTAAACTGAAAGCCGACCTGGGCAACCTCGTCCTCATAACGGCTCTCATACACCACACTGAGCTGGTTCTCTTCGACTCTGCGCATCAGCCGCCGCAGCTTGAAGAGAGGCTTCAGCAGCGCAGATGTCAGCTGATTGGAGATCAGCCAGGTGGCCAGCAGGAAGACAACGATGACATAGAGGGTGATGCGCTGCACCCGCTGCAGCTTGCCCAGCAGCTGGTCCCGCGACTGCATGCCGGAGATGATCCAGTCGGGTGATGAGGCTGAGCTTGTATAATTAACCAGATATTCCTTGCCGCCATAGCTGTAATAGTGATCCTGCGGATCGGCTGCTTTCCCGGCTTCGGCAAGCACCGGCTTCCAGGGGAACCTGCCCCGGAACGGCCAGCGGGACTCCACCACCGCCTCTCCTTCCCTGCTCACCAGATAATAATTCCTCCCTGCTTGTGCTCCGCCAGTATTCAGCAGCTCATCTATCCGGCCCTCCCTGATATTGACTACAATAAATACATTGCTGATCGGCGTGTAAGGGTATTCATAAATTCCCCGGACTACGAAGGAGACCACCCGCTGGCTGCCCGTGAACAACCGGTCATAATGTCCTTTGGCCCAATAGCCGCCCGGCTGCTCCTTGCTCAGATCATATAATTCCGAGCCGTAGAACGAGTTGTCCTGCGCCCGGATCTGCGTAGTGGAATAGAAATCGCCAATCGGGGTAACGATCAGCACGTTCTCAATGATCGGCTGATTGAACGTTGCCTGGGAGAGCACATATTGCAGATCCGACAGATGCACATAATAATTCGACACATCATGGCTGAACACATCGAGCATCATCTTGCGGTATGCATCGCTCAGCATCAGGGACTGCACGGACAGCGCCACATCATTCAGGCGGGAATCCAGCAGCTGTGCCGTCTTGCTTACAGTCTCCCGGCTGCCGGCGTAGGCATTATCCTCGATCTCCTGCGCGGCAATCCAATACGAGAAGCTGCCCATTGCACCGATGGACAGCGTGATCAGCACGATGAACGAGAACAGAATCCTCTGCTTAATGGATATCCGGTAATACCTGCCGGCGATCTGCCGCCGGAGCTTGCGGCCATAGTCTGTGAATGTATTCATGGTTCCCCCTTCTTGAGCATGTATCTCCCTACGATTGTCGACTCTGGTCCCTTGTACCATACGGCTGCTCCGGCCCGGCGTCAAGACAGAGCATGATTATTTAGCGGATTCCGCTGATTATTATGAAAAAGGCAGGGGCCCCGTATAACGGAAGGTCCCCTGCCTATATAACCGGTCTAATTATCCCTTTGGCTCCAGACAGAGCCGGAGCAGATCATCCACATGGGCCGTGGCCAGGCATTCCACAGTATCGGCTGCACCGTAATAGATCTTGACCTCCCCTGTGTCCTCCAGGATCATCCCGCCGGGAAAAATCACATCGTTACGGAAGCCGCCTGCCGTTTCATACACCGCCTCCGGCACCAGCAGCGGAGCTGCCGCCCGGCCAATAATCCGGCTGGGATCTTCAAGATCCAGCAGCATAATTCCGGCGGTGTAGCGCTTCTTCCAGGTATCCTCCCAGCCGTTTTTACCTCGGGCAGGGTCGAGGTCCACCGCATGGAAGGTGGTTAACCAGCCCTTGTCCGTCTTAACCGGAGGCGCGCCGGGACCTACCTTATCGTTGGCATAAGCCACTTGCTCCACGGCCAGCAGCAGCTTATGGTTCCCCCAGTACTTCAGATCGGGAGAATCGCTCATCCACATATCGAAGCGGTCGCGGCCGCCCCGGCTGTAGACCGGAAGCGGGCGCTCCAGCCTTACATACTTGCCTCCGATCATCTCCGGGAACAATACCATGTTGCGGTTATCCGGCAGCGACAGGCTTAGCACTTCAAACGAACTGAAATCGTCAGTAACGGCGATCCCGCCGCGCAGCCCGTGACGCGTATCAACAGCGAAGCACATATAGCAGCGGTCACCGAAGACACTCAAGCGCGGGTCATACACCCGGACCACCTCTTCATCATGCCAGGACCAGCAAGGCTCCGGCTGTACCTCCCAATGGACGCCGTCATCGCTGAAGGCAAGGCCCAGATTAGTCGTATGATGGGGAGCCACGATTCCCTTGCTCTCATCCCCGTAATCATTGCGGAACACCATGACATATCTGCCCTTAAATTTCGTCACCCCGGCGTTGAATACCATGGCCGGTCCATAGGGTACATCCGAAGGCTTCAGAATCGGGTTAAGCGGATGCCGGACCATCACCGGACTTGAAGTCAGCTTTCCTGTTGCCAGATCGTTCATTGTGCATGTTCTCCTTTGTAATTTTGATAGATGAAAGCGCAATCAGTGTCTTTGCAACCCTATTATGCATCATCTTGAATAGTTAAGCTATATTATGTTCACATGAAATCTTCCATTGTCAGCTAGCAGAGCATTAGAGCACAAGGACTGAATTTAGTTAATAATTATGGTAACGTTAAAGTTGCATTTGAACCGAGTATTCGGCGATAGTTGTATTCTGTACATCTAAAAACCGTGAAAAGAAAGGTTCGCCTCTTCTAGCTGTACTTTGTACAACTAAATCTGCCGGAATGGGCGATAACCCAGGTAGGGATGCCAGTTTAAATGTATGAAATACAACTAAATGCATATTCAGCGGTACATCAGAAGATTTAGTTGTACAAAATACACTTAAGCCTATTGCTGGTACTTAATCGGGTCATAGCAAACCCTCAGAGTGAGATTGGATGCTCTACTGGTGCAGCATCAGATTTAATATTGTGAATATGGGACCATTACCGGACCTTAACGAGCTAGCGTCTCATTCGCACAGCAGTCATTCGGATGCTTAGGCGCTGGAACGATAGTAACTGCATTTTGTACATTAGAATACTGTAAAAAAGGCATAGAATCTCATTTTACGGTCAGCAATCCATTTTCTATTGCAGGAAATACAATCACCTACTTGAATGTAAGAGCAGAAAGCGGTAACGGGTACAGGATCAGCCCAACATCTAGCTTGATGTTCATGCTCAGCCTTTAACACCCCTGAGGTCCATTCTTACAGTTCTAAATCTGATGTTCTACTATTGCAGCATCTCGCCCCGAAGAGCAGCCGCCAGCCTGCCGCTGAAGCGGCTGCCCAGCAGCTCGTAGCCTTCGGGACCTGGGTGCAGGCCATCGGTCAGCAGGTTCCCGTCCGCCGGACCGAACCACTCCAGACCATCCAGGTAATGCAGACGGCGGTCTCCCCGCGCCCGCAGCAGCTTCACCGTATCCACGATCTCCCGGCGCATCAGCGGCAGGGTGAACCCGAGCGGGTTCTCCTCTGTCTCACGCTCCGTTCCGTAGATCGGCGAGATGATCACCAGCGGTGTCTCTACATGCTTCTCCCGGATGGTCTCCAGCAGACCGATCAGCAGCGGCTTGAACATCCGCGGGCCGGAAGACGCTGCGCCATAGATGTTCACGCCGACGCACAGGGTAATCAGATCAGCCGGCAGATCCCGGATCAGCCGGCCTATCATCGGCTCCATCAGGCAGTTGCCGGAGAAGCCGAGATTGGTCAAGTGATAGCCGATCTCCCCGGCGGCAATCACCGGCCAGGTGCGCGACGGGCCCCGTGCCGCCACGCACTGGGTAATCGAGCTTCCATACGTCACCCAGCGCGGCCGCAGGTCCGCCAGCGGTTCAGCAGCAGCGTCATCATCAATCGCAAGACCGCTGATCGTCATACCGGTGTTCTGCGGCAGATAGATATCCAGTTCCTTCACTCCAGGGGGAAGCCCCGTGAAACGAGCCTCTCTAGCCCCCGCAGCAAGCGTGAGCGTCTGAACCAGACTACCGTCAGCCACACAATCCAGAGAAGCGTCCTCCGCAAGTGGTTCAAACCAGAGGAGGAGGGTCCCGGAATCGGTGGACAGCCGCAGCCGGATCCCGGAGCAGATCTCCGCTTTGCCGCCGATCCCATCCGGCGGATACAGATCATAGTCCCGGAAGGGAATCCGCCAGGGCTTGATTCCCTGCTGCCGGTGCTCCAGTGAGACCGCCCCGTGAAACCACTCCTCCTGCAAAGGAAGGCTCCTCACGTTGTTCGCGTTGTTCACGCGCTTCACATTCTTCGCGCTGCTCACTGCGCCTGCCCCGCTTCCGCATCCTGAGCCACTGCACCCGGAACGAAATTCTCCCCGAGCCACACATCCTGCTCCAGCAGGCGCTGCTGAAGCTCAGGAACCGAGATGCTGCGGGAATCCGTGCCGTCCCGCAGCGCAAGCGTTGCTGCCGTGCCGCAGGCCTGGCCCATCGAGAAGCAGTTCGGCATTACCCGCAGCGAGCCTTGCACCGCCCGGTCCGAGGACACCGAACGTCCCGCTACCCACAGATTGCGGATGCCCACCGGAAGCATCACCCGGTAAGGCACCCCGTGGGAGACTCCCGGCGGCAGATGATTGAAGGTCATATCACTCTTGCTGGTCGCCAGATGAATATCAATGTAATAGGCATTGCGGGCGATATCATCAGGGAAAGAACGCGCCGCCAGGAAATCGTCCACAGTCAGCATATAATCGCCCTGGATACGCCGCGTCTCCCGGATGCCAAGCTGCTCTCCGCTTGCCACCAGATGTGCCTGTTCGAAGCCGGGCACATACTTCCGGAAGAATTCCAGCTGCCGCAGCGCCGTCCGGCGGCCTTCAATGGCTCCGCGTGTAAGGTCCTCGGCTTTCGTTCCGTCCACCCCGAACACATGGCCGAAGTTAACGCCGACCAGTTCGTCGCTCACCCAAGCCAGGCCGGAGATGGATTTGCGGCCTTCCGGCAGCGCCCCTTCCAGGATGGCCTGCTCCACGGTCCGGTGCAATTGACCTGTATCTCCCGTCTCCGCAAGGAAGCGGCTGAAGCTTGGCCGGTCTACATTCGCCAGCAGATAACACATGCTGCCAGGCTGAAGCTCCCCGTCTCCGCCCCCCTTCTGGAACGGCACGCCCGACAAGGCAGCAATGTCGCCGTCTCCTGTACAGTCAATGATATAACGGCAGCGGATGAAGGACCTCCCGGATTTGTTAACAATGATTACGCCCTCTATCGTCTGGCCGTCCGGCGACCGCACCACATCGTAGACAAAGGTATGGAACAGCGGCGTCACACCGCTCTCCAGAACCGCATTGTCATAGACACGCTTCAACACTTCAGGATCAATCGGCACCCAGTCCAGCTGCTCGCGGTATTCCTCTTGATACCCCGGATCACAGGCCTGCTTCATCTGTTCCATCAGTTTCAGGCCAAGGCCGCGGATAATCGGCTTGATCTTGTCCGTATAGGGACAGAAGGCAGGCACCAGCGCCACTGTGCCCATTCCGCCCAGATACCCGCGCTGCTCCACGATCATGGTGCTTGCCCCGCCTTCGGCAGCGGAGATGGCAGCGGCAATCCCTGCCGCCCCGCCGCCGATGACCAGCACATCCACCTCGCGGGAGACAGGCACTTCTGACTGTGGCACTGTAATATGTCCGTAATTCATTTTTCACCCTCCTATACACTCTATCTTCAGATTTGTTACCCCTTCACCGAACCCGCCGTCACCTGGATGAAGGTCTTGTTCGCCAGAATATACGCCAGCAGCATCGGCAGAATGGACAGGCAGGCCCCGGCCATCATCAGATGAATCTGCATCGCAGCGGAGGAGCCGTAGCGGAGATTCGCCAGCCCGACTGTCAGCGTCTGCAGCTTCGGATTGGTCATCGTGAACACCAGCGGCAGAATGTATTCGTTCCAGGCATGGCGGAAGGCGAATAATCCGGCCACCCCAAGCCCCGGAGTCAGCAGCGGCAGAATGATGCGGAAGAAGGTGCGGATGAAGCCCGAGCCGTCCACCATCGCCGCTTCATCAAGCTCCCGGGGGATCGCTTTGAAGAAGCCCTGCAGCATGAAGAAGGTGCTGGAATGGGCGCTGACCAGAATCAGAATAACCCCCCACAGCGTAGTATTCAGATTCAGCGCAACCATCAGATCGAACTGCGGGCGCAGGACGATGGCCCCGACCGAAATGAACATCATGGACGCCTGCACCGTTACATAGATCCTTTTCCCCGGAAAATCACGCCGGTCCACCACATAAGCAGCCATTGAGGCCACCAGCAGTGTTCCTACTGTCACCATCACACTCATAAAAGCGCTGTTCCAGGTATAGCGGGCGAAATTGGCCTGCTTCCAGGCTTCGGCATAGTTGCTGAATTGCAGCTTCGCCGGAAGCAGGCTGCCGCCGGTCATCATCTCGGCCCCGGTCTTCAAGGAACCGGTCAGCGTCATCAGCAGCGGAAACAGGGTCAGGACCGCCGTTGCCAGCAGGAAAAGCCACATCACGGTCCGGGTCACGATTCTCCCGGCAAAACCGGGCGTCCGGCTAGCCGTCTGCGGCCGCCCTGCGGGCTGCTTGGATATCACAGATTCGTTCATTTGGATAAGCCTCCTAATACACCTTGTTCATTTTGCGGCTGAAGAAGAAGTACAGGCCGGTTACCGCTCCGACAATCACAGCGGTGGCGAAGCCCACGGCGCTGCCGTAACCGAGCTGCTGCGTTACCGGTGAACCGGTGGATACAGGGAATAGCAGCTTGTAGAGATAGAGATACATGACTTCCGTTTTGCCGATCGGTCCGCCTTCGGTGATGACCATGATGCTCTCATAGCCCTTCAGCGAAGCGATAATCGCCAGCATAATGACCATCTGGGCTACCGGAGCCAGCATCGGAAGCGTAATATTCCAGAAGCGTCTTCCGGCGTTCGCTCCGTCGATGGACGCGCTCTCGTACAGGTCCTGCGGAATGCTCTGCAGCCCGGCGAGAAAGAGCAGCATATAGTTCCCGACGGCACCCCATACGGCCACAAGAATAACCGTCAGCATGGCGTGCTTCGGACCGAGCCAGTCGACCGGCTGGGAGACGAGATGCAGCTTCATCAGAACTGTGTTAACCATCCCGTTATAGGAATTAAAGATGTTATAAAAAACAACAGAGATGACCGCGGTACTAATGACCGTCGGCATGAAATAAATTCCCCTGAGCAGATTTGACCCGCGCAGTCTGCCGTTGAGAATAACAGCCAGCAGCAGCGACAGCGGCAGGGTCAGCAGCAGCTTCCCTCCGGCAAAAATGAAGGTATTGCCGACCGATTCCCAGAACAGGGTATCCCGCAGCAGCCGGCTGAAATTGTCCAGCCCGGTAAACAGCGCCTCGCCGTATCCGGCATAATCATAGAACATATAGCGCAGCATCCAGATCAGAGGATAGATGCCGAGCGTGAGTGTCAGAATGATGCTCGGTGCCAGGAACAGGGAATTCTCCCCAAGTCTTTTCCATTTGTAAATCATAATTAGTCTCCTTCAAGGATAGCAAAGGGGCTGATCCGGGAATCCCGTACAAGCCCCTGTGTAACCCGTTATTCTCCCTGCGGCTTCATTGGATCAAAGGCCGGGTCCGGTGTAACGGTAACCTCACCCTTCTCCACTGCTTTGGACAATGCGTCATTGTATCTTGTATTCAGATCAGCAGCAATGGCCTTGGCATCCCCGCCCGAGAGCATATACTTGAAGAAAGCATCCGCATAGGTAGAGCCTTCCGGCGTGACGTTCGGCACAGCAGGCCAGAGCGAGTCATGCTCACCGACCAGGAAGCCTTCCATACCGCCAATTTCCGGCTTTTTGGCCTGCTCCACAATACTCGGCACTACAGCAATCCCGAAGCCCTTCTCATGATACGTCTTCAGAATATCGTCGCCGTACATGTACTGCATGAATTTCCAGGCGGCCTCCTGATGCGCCGATTTCGCGCTGATCCCGAGCCAGGTGCCGGCGGATACGATCTCCGAGGTTCCCTTAATCTGCCCGTCCAGCGTAGGGGCCAGGGCACCTGCCCAGTTGATTTCTGTCGGGAACTGGTCCTGGTATACGCCGGGCTCCGTCGAGAAGCTGAGGTACATGCCGATTTTGCCTGCGGCAAATTGGGCGCGCAGCGGGTCGATATCCAGTGTCTCCGCCCCCGGCAGAATACTTCTGTCTTCGTACATCTGCTTGAAATACTCGATAACCTGAGAGTAAGGCGCGAAGTCGAACTGGCCTGTCTTCAGGTCAAAGCCAAGGCCCTGGTAGCCGCTCAAGGAGAGAATCTCGCGGATCGAACGGTCAAAGGCCGCCTTCGGGCTTTTGAAGTTCAGCGCGAAGCCGTATACGCCCTCCGATTTGCCGGCTTCGGTAATTTTTTTGGCGTCATCGACCATTTCCTGCAGCGATGCCGGAGGATTCGCGATGCCTGCTTTGTCAAAGAGATCCTTATTGTAGATCAGACGCAGGGTGAGGCCGGTATTGGCCAAAGAATACACCTTGCCGTCAAAACGGTTGACACCATCGATCAGCAGACTGCCGAATTTCGTTTTGATCTCATCGGTCAGGTAACCGTCAATCGGAGCCAGATAGCCTTTTTTGACAAATTCGGGGGTATTGCCGCTCTTCAGACGGAGGATATCCGGTGCCTGGTTGCTGGTGAAGGCAATGTCAACGCTCTGCGCGTAATTCTCAGACATGACTGTCAGTTCCACCTGGATATTCTCGCCGTTCGTCTCATTGAACTTGTTGATGAGTTCCTTGATATATTCCTGGTCATGACGGTCATCCGTCCAGTACTTAAGCTGTACCGGCTCACCTGTTTCTGCTGCGGCCGAAGCTGCGGGACTCGCTGCCGCTCCGGGTGTTCCCTCCGCCGTAGCACCGTTACCGTTATTGTTCCCGTTACCGCCGCAGCCGGCGATTCCGGCGGCCAGCATGAGGCTCAGGCTGAGACCCAACCATTTTTTCTGCATACGTTCTACCCCTTTGATTAACATTTGTATTGTGAGCTCGTTCTCTATTATAGGCTACCCCGCCTGCCAAAGGAGTGCGGCAGACTCACTCTTGAGGGACAGAATTCTATGATATGCTCCACGAAGGTCCGGCCGGGCTCCTTGTTACAGCAGGATGCCGTTCTCATCAAATGTCCGAATGTACTCCAATAACTCCGCAAAATGGACCCAGGCGATGCCCGCCTTCTGATCCGCAGCACCATAAGACATGATTAAGTCCTCCCCCATGACAATGCCTCCCGTGGTAAACAGACAAGGCGTAGGGTAATCCTCCGGCATCTCCCAATCCCGCTCGGCGTACATCAGACGGTCGGAGCAGCGGTGGACAATGACCGGGAAATCATTCTCCTGCTCCCGTAGGATCATGAAGGACTGTGTATATCCAAACTGCACATTCTTCTTCGCATGATAAGCCACCAGCCACTCCTGATTCCCAAGGGCTATAGGCGGCCAGCTTGCCCCCACACGGTTATCCTCCCAATCAAACAGCGGACTGGCCAGCAGCCGGTGGACTGCTGCAGGTGAAGCGAAATCCGCGATCGATTCCGCCGCTGCCAGATAGATAGAAGGCTTGCCCGCCCGCTCCCCTCCGGCAAAGGGAAGGACATTCATCGGCCGGTGCAGCATCACATATTGCCATTTACCTGCAATCCTCATCTGCTCAGGAAACAGGAACACATCACGGTTATCGCTGACATGCCCCTCGGTAAGCGGGCCTACGTACCCGAAAGCGTCTTCATATTCCCCTTCCTTCAGCTTGGCTAAATTCAGCTTGTACAGAACGCTGACCGTATCATTCACCCGGGCTGATTGAATGAACGGGTCCGTACCCTCTCCAGCAAAAATCCAATCCGGTACGTATTCAAAGCGCGTCTGGACCGGAGGCTGCTGGCTGCTAAGCCAGTAAGGGCCAGGGGGAAACGCCCGGCAGGCCACCGTGACATACAGCTCGTTCCCGATATAAAAGATACGGGGGTCCTCCACACAGCCGTTGGCATAATTCCGCACCTTTTTTCCGTAAATGTCCGTGATGTACAATTCATCCTCTTCATACCCGAGGGCCGGAGCCAGAGCTGGTCTTGAAAAATCTGCCTCCCAGGTCTCTCCCCGATCCCTGCTCCGCGCATAGCCCAAAAAAATCGGATAGGGATCATGACAGCCCTCTCTTCTCTTCTGCGGCCACGGGCCGGTTGCCCGAAACAGCATATGAATGTCATCCGAGTCAGGGTCCTGAATGATCGCCGGATTCAGAACCATTTTGTCCGCCCAGTCACAGCCTGGTACAGGTTCAAGCGCCGGTTTGTCCAAATAGCGAAATTGTGGTTTCATAGTTCCTCCTGGTCTGCCTCCTGAAGCAGGGGCATATTCCGTTTTTCAGCAATCAACTTATCATAGGCCATCCGCGAATTCAAAAGACTTTTCCCCTGAAAACGGACTTTCGGACAAAACAGTAAGATCCGTCAACTGAATCAGGAAGATCCATCATTCACGCGGGTCCGGGCAGCGGCTTATAATCATTTTTGCAGGCAAAATCGTTACCAAGGAGGAAGATGAGCCGGATGAAACAGTATGATCTTGTCATATACGGCGGAACGGCTGCAGGCATTACAGCGGCTGTCCAGGCAACTATCATGGGGAAAAGTGCGGTAGTTATCGAGCAGAGCCGGAGGATCGGCGGCATGACCACCGGAGGGCTGGGGGATACGGATGTGGGAATGAAAGAGGCAGTCGGCGGCCTGTCTCTGGAATTCTATCAGCGGATTGCGCAGAAATATGCGCAGGACGGGGCGTGCTGGCTGTTCGAGCCCAAGGTTGCGCTTGAGGTGCTGCAGGACTGGGTGGCGGAGCATCATCTTGAAGTCGTCTGCGGGGAAAGGCTGGAGCTTAAGAATGGGGTAACCCGGCAAGGCGCAAGAATCACCTCCATTACTATGGAATCCGGGAAGGTCTATCACGGTAAAATGTTCATTGACGCCTCTTACGAGGGAGACCTGATGGGCCATTGCGGCGTGTCCTATGTGGTCGGACGGGAGCCGAACGCACAATACGGGGAGACGTTAAACGGCATTCAGCCCGGACCTGAACTGAACGAACTCCCTCCGGGAATTGACCCCTATGTCATTAAAGGAGTGCCTTCGAGCGGACTACTCCCGCGTGTAAATGCAGACCGCGGCGGCAATGCCGGCGAGGGGGACCGTAAGCTGCAAGCCTATAACTTCCGCATGTGTCTGACAGACAATCCCGACAACCGGATGATGATCGGCAAGCCTGAGGGCTATAACGAAGCCGATTATGAGATTCTGTTCCGGGCCATTGAGCAGGGGCAGCGCTCACGCTTCTTCAAATTGAACCGGGTCACTGCGGATAAGACTGATTCCAATAACAACAGCGGCATTTCTACAGATTACAACGGAATGAACCACAGCTATCCGGAGGCGGAATATGCGGCGCGGGAAAAGATATGGGAGGCCCACCGTATCTACCAGCAGGGGTATGTCTGGACGATCCAGAACCATCCGCGGGTGCCGGAGGAGATCCGGGAAGCCTACAAGCCGTGGGGCCTGCCGCTCGATGAGTTCGGGGACAGCGGCCACTGGCCTTCCCAGCTCTACATCAGGGAGTCCCGCAGAATGACCGGAGATTATGTGGTGACAGAGCATGATGTAAGGCGGGACAACCCGGTGCCGGATTCGGCCGGAATGGGCTCCTTCGCCATGGACTCGCATCATACGCAATACTATGTGAACGAGGACGGACATGTGAGCACAGAAGGCGGATTCTATATCCGGTTGGCCGAGCCTTATCCGATCAGCTACCGGGCAATGGTGCCTAAGCGGAGCGAATGCACTAACCTGATCGTACCGGTCTGCGTGTCGGCCACTCATGCGGCCTACGGCTCCATCCGGATGGAGCCGGTCTTCATGATTCTGGGACAATCAGCGGCAACCGCTGCCGTGCTGGCACTTGAAGCGGACGGCATTGTTCAGGATGTTGAGTATGGGAAGCTGCAAGCCTTACTCCTTGCGTCCAATCAGGTGCTGTACACCACCGGACTCACCTGGGATTGAACCGGAAGCCGAAGCTGCGCCGGTACTCTCCCGGGGGAGCGCCATAACGTTCCCGGAACATCCGGCTGAAATGGGCGTAGCTCTGGAAGCCCGCTTTGTCGGCAACCTGCTCCAGTGACAGTGTGCTGTAGAGCACCTGCTGCTCGGCAGACTTCAGCCTGACATCAATGCAGTAGGCGAACGGCGATTGGCCAAAAGCGGCTTTGAACAGGGAGGAAGCGCGGGAGATGCTTAACCCGGCGGAGGCGGAGATCTGCTCCAGGCTGAGCGGTTCATGGGCATGATTGTCAATGAATTGCTTCAGCTTACAGGCGGTCTCCGCCCCTTTGGTGCGCCGCCTGGCCTGAATCACCTGCTGCAGCGTCAGGCAGAACGTTCTAAACAGATAATCCAGCAGCTCCTCCTGATGCTCCATCACTTTCTTCTTCTCGCCGGCAATATGCTTCCATAAGGTAATGACCGTATCGTCGAAGCCGATATTCGTCCGGGCCGGCAGCCCGCGGTCCTGCCACCAGGAGTCCAGCCACTCCCCGCTGCCGATCAGGAAATAATCCGAGGCGGGCTGAACTCCCCCAGAGCCTGGAGCGCTGCGGGGCTGTACAATCAGCTCATACGGCTGATCCGGAGCATAGATCAGCAGATCCCCGGGGATGATGGTCTCGTACTTTCCTTGCACCATAGCGTGGCAGGTCCCTTCCATCTGAAGTCTGAAGAGATAGAAGGATAGCCCCTCTTGATACTGAACGGAGTGTGGCTGCGTGTGTGAGAAATAATTGGCATAAAGAACGCTGCAACGTTGCGGATCGGATGCTGTCAATGGTAGGGCTCCTCCTGGCGGTCCGGGTGGTACCCCGCCCTGAACTCCGACGGTGTCTGGCCGGTAATCTTCTTGAACATCTCGCTGAAGTATCTGCGCTCCTCATACCCCACAGCGAAGGCCACCTCCTGCACCTGCGCCCCTTCCACCAACAGCAGCTTGGCCCGGTGAATGCGCGCTGCGGTGATATACTGGGTAACGGTCACTCCGTTCACCTTCTTGAACAGGCTGGAGAAGTAGCTGGTGCTGAGATGAACATGCGCCGCGCATTCACCGACCGTGATATCCTCGGATAAGCGGCCCTTGATATACTCTACCGCTTCATAAATCACCTTCTGGCCTTCAGACAGGCTATTGCGGCGCACCAGGGCGGCCCCCTCTGTACACAGGTCCAGCAGCAGCCGCTGGAGGGTAGCCAGCGGCAGTCCCGCTGTTCCCTGCACCGCCCGAAACCGCTGGATCAGCGGCTGAATCTCTCCGTACGGAACCAGCTCATAGAAGGTGCGGATCGCTGATGCGGCCAGCTCCTCATACAGAACGAGCAGATAATCGGGATTATGCCCGGAGCTCAGGCTCTGCAGCGTTTCTGAGATCGCTGAGAGGATCGCGCCTGTCCGGCTGACATTGCCGGAGCGCAGCGCCAGCAGCAGCTCGTCCTTGTACTCCAGCGCCAGCGGCTCCTGGCTTCCGTTCTGGTGAACATCATCATACATAATGGCCGCGTTGCCTCCGGTGAACAGATGGTGGGCCAGCGCCCGGTGCGCCTGGCGGTAGGAATCCGGCAGCTCGCTGGTCTCCTCCACCCGGCCTCCTACCCCGGCAGATACCGTGAACTTGGTATACCGTTCAATGTTCTTGCAGCAGCGTTCGGCAATCTCCACTGCACTGGCCGGACCACAGTCATTCATCACCGCAAGATAGCGGTTATGTTTGGCCCGGAACACCACGCATCGCGTATGCTCGGCAATGGTCTCCTGGGTGATATTCAGCAGGGAGAAGCGGATCAGCTCCACCTCGCGGATCGACAGCTCTGCCGCCCGCTCCTGAAAGTGATCGATTTCAAGCAGCATCACCACGAACCCCAGCGGATTCAGATCGATATTCAGGAATTCCCAGCGCGCCTTCGCCTGCTCCCACGGCGTTCTGTGACTGACCAGCAGGGCGAAATATTCCTGCCGGAGCACCGGCAGACTCTCCCGCAGCTTGTTCTCCATCTCCCGGAGGGTATGCTGTCTGGAACGCTCCTCCATAATCTCCGACTTCGCCCGCAGCACCGCCTTCATGATCTCCTCTTCTGTAAAAGGCTTAACCACGAAGTCGAATGCGCCGAGTTGTACCGCCTGCTGCGCATATTCGAAGTCGGCATACCCGCTGACCAGAATAATTTTGCAGTCCCGGTGGTGTTCCAGTACGGCACGCAGCATGGCCAGCCCGTCCATCCTTGGCATACGGATATCCGTAATGACCAGATCCGGATGCAGCTTCGCGATCAGGTCCAGCCCATCCTCACCGTTGGCCGCGGTCCCTGCCACCCGGATGCCGTGCTCCGCCCAGTTCATGCAGGTCAGGCCTTCCACCACGCTTTTAATATCATCAATGATACAGAGGGTTACCTTATGATCGTCCATCCTGATGCTCCTCCCGTTTGGGTAAAGATATACTAACTGCCGTCCCCCGGCCAGGATCGCTGTCCACCCGTAATGCAGCACTGTCCCCATAGTAGAGCTGCAGCCTGCGGATCAGATTGGATACGGCATAGCCCTTCTCCGATTCCCGCCGGAACAATGCACGGACCGCCTCCTCGTCCATACCAGTTCCATTGTCGCTGACCTTGATACACCAGCGTGCTCCCTCATCGAAGACTTCGAGCTCAATTATCCCCCCGCTCTCCCGGTTGCGGAAGCCATGCAGAATACTATTCTCCACCAGCGGCTGCAGCAGAATGCGCGGAATCGGGAGGGTAACCAGCGCTTCATCCTCGACATAAATCTCATAACGGAACAGCCCTTCATAGCAGCTGCATTGCAGTTCCAGATACATGCGGACATGCTCCAGTTCCTTAGACAGCGTAGTGATCTCCTGCCCCTTGTTCAGCCCGAGCTGGAACAGCCGGGACAGCGACATGACCATGCTCTGCGACTGCTTCACTTGCTTCAGATTCAGCTTCCAGTAGATCGTATTCAGCGTATTGTACAGGAAATGAGGGTCCATCTGCGCCGACAAGGCCTTGATCTCTGCCGAGCGCTTATTGGTCTGCGCCTGTGTGACCTCTCCGATCAGCACTACGATCTGCTCCAGCATCTGGTTGAACCGCATCCCGACCTGGGCCAGCTCGTCTCCGCCCCCGCTCTCGAATCTTGCCGTCAGATCATTGCTCTCCACCCGCTTCATCACCTTCATCAGACCTTGCAGCGGACGCAGCAGATAACGGGTAAAAGCTCCTGATACCATCATGGTAACAGTGAAGGCGACGAGGGCGACCACCACGAGCAGCCATTTCACATAGATCATATCCTTCAGCACGCCGGCCTTGGACTGAATCGTGATCATCGTCCAATCGGCGATGCCCAGATGCGCATAGTTCAGCAGATACGATTCCCCGCCCAGCTTAAAAGTATTGCTGAGATCGCGGCTGCTGCTGATCATGCCGGTCAGATCACGGCCCTCCACCGCCTGCAGGACGAGCGGGTCCTTCATAGAATAGACGGGACTGCCTGCCGCGTTCAGCAGGAAGCTGCGCGCCCCGCCGCCGGTGTCCCCGCTCACCAGCTTGCGGAAGCCGTCTTCACGGATGTTGACGATGATATAGACCCCGCGGACCGCTGTATCAAATATAGGTTCCAGAATCAGTGAAATCACCCGTTCCTTCCCGGAGAAGAGCATGTCCTCATGGCCTTCAACCCATGTATTCTTCTTCTCCTGTTCGATCCGCTCATATAGTAAGGTATCCTTGAACTCCGTCAGACGGTTCCGGTTCATCGAGGAAGGGTAGAACTCCCCGATCGGCGTGGACACATAAATGGAATGGATCAACGGCTCGGCAATCCGTGCTTGTGAGAAAACGTTATCAAGATCATTCAGGTGAGTATAATACCGGCCCGTGTCCCCGGTGACGACATCCCTCATCATATCGTGAAAGGGCTGGCTGATCATGAAGGTCATCATAATCAGCATCAGCTTGTTCAGCTTCTCATCAATAATCTGTGCCGATTTGACAACGTTATCCTGGGTAAGCTGCAGCGCATTCTTCTCCAGAACCGCTGCCGAGATGGAATACGACAGCCCCCCGGTCATCAGCACGGAGAGGAGGATCACGGCCAGGAATGCGGTTTTTAATTTACTGCGGAATGATTGCTTCCGGAAATAGCTCAAGTTCTTCACACCTTCCTGTGTGCAGATGCCTGCTCTTCGATTATGTCACCTGAACGTTCAGTCCGACAATACGCAGCGGATGAAAAAGTGAATTCACCGTATGCGCAGCATGGTTCTACCGTATGTGCAGGGCAACCCGCCGCCTCCCTCTCCGCCTGCACCAAATAGCCTGTTTGAATTCCGGCAGGCACCGGCTTCAAACAGGCTATATTAAGTATGGCTATGAATATCTCACTGGTTGCAGAACACCAGGAGGAGTATGCGCCATCAGGACTCCGGCTTACTGTGCTTCAGCAAAGCCAATATGTTATTGAGCAGATGCACCTTGCGGATGGGCTTGATAATGATGGAGGCAAACTGTGCTTTGGTCTCCTCGTCCAGATTCGTCCCCAGGGGAGCAAGCAGAATGACGGGCAGCTTCCTGCCTGGAGCAAGCTGGCGCATATGCTTGGCAAGCTCTGTGGCTTCTGTCCCGGCAATATCCTTGTCCATAAGGATTAGATCATAATCGTTATTGGCCGCCAGAAACTCCAGGGCCTCCCCGGCAGTCCGGGCAGAAGAAACTGCCACACTCCAGTCCTCAAGTACCGAAGAGATGACCTGCAGACTGGTCTGATTATCATCCACAACCAGAATCTTAATGGACTCAAGCACATCCTTCTCGAAGGGAATCGAGGGCAGGCTTGTATACTTCTCAAGGTACAGCGTGACTTCCAGCTTCGTCCCTGTCCCTTCCTGGCTCTCCGCAGAGATCTCTCCCCCCATCAGCTCCACCAGTTGTCTGCAGATGGCCAGCCCCAGTCCGGTACCTCCGTAATGATGCAGCTCGCTGCTCTGGTGAACCTGGGTATATTTGTTGAACAGCAGCTTCAGCTTGTCCTGCGCTATACCTATACCGGAATCCGTAACCGTGATCCTAATCCCTATTTCTTCACGGTGAACAGGCAAGGATTTCAGCTCGATCAGGATTTCCCCGGCGTGGGTGAACTTCAGGGCGTTGCTTACGATATTCATGATAATCTGGCGAATCTTGGGAGCATCCCCCAGAACATACAGGGGAATCTCCGAATCCACATTCAGAATAACCTCCAGATTTTTCTCAAAAGCCTTGGTGGAGAACAGATAGACGCTCTCTTCCAGTGCGGTGATAATGTCGAACGGTTCTTTTTCAATCAACAGCTTGCCCGCTTCCATCTTGCTGAAATCCAGAACATCGTTCAGGAATTGCAGCAGCTTGGAATTACTCGATTCAATGATCTCCATGTAATACTGCTGCTGCTCGTTCATATCAGTCGTCATCATCAGATCCGTCATGCCGATAATGCCGTTCATAGGGGTGCGGATTTCATGGCTGAGCATGGCGAACAGTTCCATTTTCGATTGGCTCCGCTGTTCCACATCTTCAAGCTTATTTTCCAAATTCATAATATAGGTGAAAAAATAAGCCATAGCGCTTAAAATGTCCAGTTCTTCCTTCGTATACCGCCCGGCAGCAGGGTCCATCAGGCAGATCGTCCCAAGCGATTCGCCATCCTCAGTGTGCAGAGGAACGCCAATGAATGAATGCACTCCCTGTGTGTGTATGAAGTCAAGTGCAGGGGACGCGGGCTGTTTATGCGTATCAGAGACCAGTAACGGCTTATTGTCATTCAGAATAATCAGACTGCAAATAGGATCAAGAAACGCAGATCGATCCGTATCCGGCCCCGTCAGCTCTTCCCGGTTGAATATCCGCAGCAGGGGATCTGAGCTTACACCATGCACCGAAATCAGAATCGTGTTTGACTTGAAAAGTTGGCTTAGCAGCTCTATCATCCGGTCTGCGGCATCCTCTATATTGCGAATCGCCGAACTGCCGGTATCGTTCATCTCCATCGTCGTTCCAGAACCCCATTTCCAAAACCTAAATATGTTACCATAAACTTGACTGGTCCTTATCATAACAGAAAAAACACAGTAACAACCTGCAAAATTCACAAAAATAGGCTGAGGAAGGAATTGGATGGGATGAAAAAGATACTTCGTTACTCCCGCAGGGATTCTGTGGTCCGCTTCGCTCCGGTGTGGGCCAGCTGGACTTTATTGATCAGACGCTTATACCACTCCTGGTCCTCCGCTGAAACGTTCGGCCGGAACTGCTCGAATAATCTTACACAGCGGATCACACAGGCTATGCTGCCAAGTGCGGCGGAAGCCTCCAGGCTCCCGAAGATATAATGTATTCCCTGCTCTATCTTCTCAGCCTTGAAAGAATACACCGCCAGCTCATGGAGCAGTACCGGATATTGATCCGGCGTCTCCCAGCCGGAAGCCCCTTCGGCTTGCCCGGAGGCCACTCCCTCCGGCGTAAGCAGCGGCTGGAAGCGGCTGATAAGCTCATCCACCTCCCAGCCATACCGGTTAGCTGCTTGAACTGCCTTAAGCAACCCGTCCAGCAGCTCCAGCTCGTGAGTGCCGATAGCTTCCATAACCTCAGGAAGGACTTCAAGTTCACCGCACATGAGCCGGTACAGACACGCATAGACTATACCAAGTCTGCTGAACTGCTCTTTGATCTGCTGAACCTCTTCGGATTCCTCGACAATCCAGCTCATTTCAGAGTACAAGCCCACAAATTCCAGCGCCCGCTCATATTCACCGGATTCCTCGCATACCTTGGACTGCAGCCAGTAAGCATACATTATATAGAAGCAAAGAGGTCTGGGCGCCTGCCTCAGCTCCTTCTTCTTTCTGGTTTTGTAATATCTGATTTCGTACTGGATAGATGTCTTATGATACAGACTCTCTGCAAGTAATCTGGCCTTCTCCCAGTGCTGTAAAGTAATATAGATATCCGCCAGCTGCCGCAGCGCCTCTAGCTGCTCTATTTCCTCCAGACGCTCCACGAAATACTCAAACCGTGTCGCCGCGCGGAAATCCGCCTCCGGGCTCTGGCCGATCCGGATCGTGAACAGCCGGTACTGGCACAGGGCCAGCCGCTCCGAATGCTGATATTTCTCACTGTCGGCTACCCCTTCATACAGCAGAGCCGCTGCCTGAAGCTTACCTTGCCCGTAGAATTCCTCCGCCGTATCGAACAGCAGCGGGGCATATGTAATATTGTCCATAATAATTTGAACCACCTGCCGGATACACTCCAGCTTGTCCAGCTCCGCACAGCGGTGCAGGAAGGGTCCCAGCCGCCGCCAGTCGGGCGCGGAATGAACGACACATTCATCTATATATAGCTCATAAAATGCTCCGTCAGGAAGCCCCATTCCGGCGGTAATCCGGTCCAGCTGCTGCATGGCAATAGGACGGTTGCCATTAATAATGCTGCTGAGCGTTCCTGAATTGACACCGGATATTCCTGCGAACTGATTGATCGTCTGGCCCTCTTTTCTAAGAAAAGCAGCCAGTTCTGTTTGAATTGTAGTATGTTGTTGCAAACCAATACCGCCCCTCAAGAACCAGATATTCTAGTAAAAATCCAGATATTCCTATATCATAAATCCCTTAATTAGGCAGGTCAATCCGGTTTGAACGGTTCAAAAGAGGTTGACAAAGACGGAATATTTGTTATATATACCCAGTTAAAAAATCTTTTGCAACATTTCTGCTGAACCAACGTTTATTAGGGTATAAACAAGTTTGAGAATATGCCGGCAGGGTAAATAAGGAGTGTAGACTCAAGCCGTGTAAGATTACGCCAAGGGGGAAATTCATAATGTTAAAAAACAAAAACGTCTACCTGCTTCCTGTACTGGTCCTGTTGTTTCTTTCCCTCGTGACTACGGCAAGCACAACTATAAAAACTGCAGATGCCAAAAGCGATAGTCCAACCCAGCATCTGACGGTGTATATACATTCCATAGAGACCCGGAACGGTAAGACGACCCTCACCGGAGATGAGATCGAATGGTATCAAGGCGCAGCAGCCGATGCTGTCTTCGCCCAGCGGGAGCCGGAATCCGCAGCCGAAATCGGCGGTGCCCCGGACGGTTACTATATCGTGAATGACAGCGACTCGCTGAACACTTATACGGTAGCTCCGGATGCCAAGGTCACCATGCAGATTTATGACCGCACCGGCAAGCTTGAAGAATTAGATATTAACTGGAACGAATCGCTCACTTTGGAGAAGTTCATTCATGAATTTGCCAAGACGGATGTATTCGATCTAAGCGGTTCGCCTTATCACCTCACGATCAAGGATGGCCAGATTGTATCGATCGTGCAGCAGTACACTCCATAAGAAGCTCCTGCCTTAATCCTTCCCTACCAAGCCACAGCCTGTTGCCCAGCAGCGGTTGTGGCTTTTTTGCATCTCCCCCCACCAATCTAACCTTTTCACACATATTCGATCCTATCACTATTTACCCCCAAGACCTTTATCTATAAGCTTAAATATAGGATATTCACCACCCTTCACCCTACAGAATTCATAGAAATGAGGATACAAAAATGACAATTACACCCCCACAGCCCCTTACGATCCCGATTCAGGGTAAGCCCTTGTACGAGGAATACCGCATGGACCAGGTCCGTGTGTCCGATCCGTATATCGCAAACGCCTTTGCCAAGGAGATCGATTATCTGACCAGCTATGATCCAGACCGCCTGCTGGCGGGCTTCCGCGAGAACCGGGGACTGCCGAAGCGTGCCGACAAATATCCCGGCTGGGAGAGCACGGAGATCCGCGGGCACACACTGGGCCACTATCTGTCGGCGCTGTCCCAAGCCTATGCCTGTACACGGGATGACGGGCTGGCGCTCAGGCTGAACTATCTTCTGGAAGAGCTGGCCCTGTGCCAGCATGAGAGCGGTTACCTCTCCGCGTTCGGGGAACGCCTTTTCGATAATGTGGAGAACAAGCAGCCAGCCTGGGTCCCCTGGTATACGATGCACAAAATCATCGCCGGACTCACCGCGTCCTATTCTGCCACCGGCAGCACAACGGCCTATGCCCTGGTGGATAAGCTCGGTGACTGGGTATACCGCCGCACGGCCTCCTGGTCTGAAGAGGTCCATCAGCGTGTATTATCGGTTGAATACGGCGGGATGAATGACTGCCTGTACGAGCTGTATAGAGTCACCGGGAAAGAAGGCTACTTAAGCGCCGCACATAGCTTTGACGAGCTGACGCTGTTCACTCCAGTCCATGAGGGCAAGGATATTCTCAAGGGCAAGCACGCCAATACTACGATTCCGAAATTCCTCGGTGCGCTGAACCGTTACCGGACGCTCGGGGAGAACGAAGTCTTTTATCTGGAAGCGGCGGTGCAGTTCTGGGAGATGGTTGTCCATCATCACAGCTACATCACCGGAGGGAACAGCGAATGGGAGCACTTCGGTGATCCGGATATGCTGGACCGGGAACGCTCCAACTTCACAGCGGAGACCTGCAACACCTACAATATGCTCAAGCTGACCCGCGAGCTGTTCAAAATCACGGGGGATACCCGTTACGCCGACTTTTACGAGAACACCTATCTGAATGCCATCGTGTCGTCACAGCACCCGCATACCGGGATGACGATGTATTTCCAGCCTATGGCGACCGGGTATTTCAAGGTGTACAGCTCGCCGTTCGAGCATTTCTGGTGCTGTACGGGAACCGGCATGGAGAGCTTCACCAAGCTGAATGACAGCCTGTATTTCCATGATGCGGCCAGCATTGTGGTCAACCAGTACTTCAGCTCTACTCTGGACTCTGCCGCGCACGGCCTGATGCTGATCCAGTCGGCCAACTTGCCTTATAGCGATACTGTAGAGTTCAAAATTTCAGTGATGCAGCCCCAGGCTCAGTCCACCACGCTGAAGCTTCGTCTGCCGGATTGGCTGGCCGGAGAACCTGAGCTTCTATTGAACGGGCAGCCTGTGAACTCAGCGGTCAGCGGAGGTTACCTCTTGACGGACAGAGTATGGGAAGACGGCGACATGCTTCAACTCAAGCTTCCGATGAAGCTGACGCACTTCAGCCTGCCGGATGCCCGCCAGGTGGTCGCGTTCAAGTATGGACCGGTGGTGCTGAGTGCCGCGCTGGGCCAGAGCGATCTGTCTGTATCGGCTACAGGGGTTGCTGTCAGTGTGCCGACCCGTAATATGTTGGTGAAGGACTTCATCACGACGGTGAATGAGAGCCCGCAGGAGTGGCTGGAGCAGCTTGCGGACCGTACAGTCCGGCTGGAGCAAGACGAACTGGCTTTTGCACTGCGGGGAACGGATGAGGATCAGCGGCTGGTCTTCACTCCGCATTATAAGCAGCATAATGAGCGTTACGGCATCTACTGGCGTCTGGTGGAGGCCGATTCGGCTGAACTGCAGAAGCATATTTTACAAGGAAAAATCCGGCAGCGTGTGCAGGACGCTACCCTGGACAGCCTGCCTGTCGGCAATGACCAGTACGAGCTGGAGCATAGCATTGAGGGAGAGAATACCTCTGTTGCTACTTGGGACGGGTATAACATCCGCAAAGCGGAGAATGGCGGCTGGTTCAGCTACCGGATGAAGGTGGCACCGCGCACAGATAACTACCTCTCGGTCACTTATTTCTCAGGAAATAATGGTAAGAAAATAGCGATTTATGTAGACGGGGAACAGATTGCGAGCGAAGTGCTGCATACGGATGAAGCCCGCAGCTTCTACGAGCGGAGTTATCTGATTCCTGCTGAAGCGGTTGGCGGGAAGACTGAGGTGGAGGTCAAATTCGTGGTTCCAGAGAAGGACAACGGCATCTTCGACCTGCTGCGCATGATGACCGGTTATGATCACAATGCCGGACTGCGCCAGCTCGCCTTCAGTGAAGGAACGCTGTCTACCTCCTTCAGCAGCGGCATAACCACGTATAGCCTGAGCGTTCCGCAAGCCGCATCCCAGGTACAACTGAATGTTACACCACACCATCACAATGCCCTGGTCTATGCAGACGGAATTCTGATTGAGGATTCACTCCCGCGCGAGATCAAGCTGCCGCACAGCCGCACTGAGGTGAATCTCACGGTTAAGGCGGAGGATCATGTTACGGTGCAGGAATATAAGCTTCAGATTGTGAAAGAATAACAATTGGCATAATGCAAATCACTGTTCCACACAAGGGTTATCTCGGATGCAGCTTCTGCTGTATTCAAGATAGCCCTTATTTGATATTGTAATAGGATAAGACTATTTTCACACCGAGGGAGATTATAACATGACTGCATTCAAGCTGCTGGTAGATAAGCCGGTACATCTGGAGATGACCGGTAAATTCGTGGCCCCCTCGGCAGAGTGGATTCACTTAAGCCGGATTTTGCAGGATTATGAGCTGATTGTTATGACCGAAGGTGTGCTCTACCTGGCGGGTGACAACCAGCAGTTCGTCGTCTCCAAGGGCGAGTTCCTGCTCCTGCCTCCGCTTACCAGACAATACGGGTACAAGTCTTCAGACTGTAGCTTCTATTGGCTGCATTTTCACGCCGCGAACAGCAGTCAGACTGCGGGCTCCCCTCCGTTAACCGGCGGCAAGGAAGAATATGTAATTCACTTGCCTCAATATGGAAGCCTGCGGAATGTGGAGAAAATCATCGTGATGATGAAGCAGCTCCAGGATTCGGTGCGGAGCTATGATCAGACGGCGCTCAATAACTATATGTCTACCGTTATTCTGTGCGAGCTGTACAGCCAGACCCTTCCAACCGATGCCGATCCGTTCAAAAGAACCAAGCAGGAGCAGCTCTACAACGATATTGTGGACTACATCAAATGGAGCCGCAGCGAGCATATTAAGGTATCCCAGATCGCCGCCTATTTCGGCTATAACGAGA
The DNA here is from genome assembly GCF_037963835.1 of Paenibacillus sp. FSL H8-0332. Taxonomy (NCBI): domain Bacteria; kingdom Bacillati; phylum Bacillota; class Bacilli; order Caryophanales; family Paenibacillaceae; genus Paenibacillus; species Paenibacillus sp. FSL H8-0332. The sequence continues at coordinate 1,445,434 of NZ_CP150145.1, read as the reverse complement.
AGTATCTCTCCCATCTGTTCACCGTCATCTCCGGGATCTCCCTGAAGCAATATATTCTGCAGCAGAAGATGGAGCTGGCGAAATTCCTGCTGACCGACACCAACCAGAACGTCAGTGAAGTCTCATTGCAGCTAGGGTATAAGGATTGCCATAACTTCATGAAATCGTTCAAAAAAATTGTCGGCCTCACCCCCACCGAGTTCCGCAACGCTTATGCCAAGCGTCTGCTGTTCTACGAATGAGCGTGAGAGCATGCGTCAGGTTCTGCCTCTTCTTCGCTCCCTCCACAGCCCTTCCAGAGACTAACGATTTCTCTGGAATAGGCTGTGGATATTTTTTTGAGAGCATAATGAACTTTCCGGGCTGCTACGCACTCTTATCTGTGAAAGGGGTGAGCACATGAATATAAGCCGTCTTGTCAGAGCCGCACAGCGTGGCAACAAAGAAGCATTATTAGAACTAATCCTAGCCGAACAGGACGCTTATTATCGTCTTGCCTATAGCTACATGAGGAATGAGCATGACGCGATGGATGTGATGGAGGATATGATTGTCACGCTCTATGAGAAGCTTGCGCAACTGAAGAAGAGCGAGGCCTTCTACAGCTGGAGCAAAACCATTCTGGTCAACCGCTGCAAAACCGTCCTCCGCAACCAGAACCGGTTCGTTCCCCTGGAGGAGGACGAGGCGCCGGAGCCTGCAATAGAGGCATGGACTGCAACTAACCCGTACCGCGATACCGAGTCCGAAATGGATCTGTCCGTCCTGCTCGCGCATCTGAATCCCCGGCAGCGGGAAGCGATTGAGCTGCGTTATGTCCACGATCTGCCGTATCAGACCATTGCCGATATTACCGAAGCACCGGTCGGCACGATCAAGTCCAGAATTTCGCAGGGGATACAGAAACTAAAAGCTATGATTGGAGGTGACCGTTATGAGAACGATCGAGGAGAGATTACAGGAGCATCAGCAGACCATGACGCCGTCAGAACTTGAAGGCAGATTGCGGAAGGCGCTGGAGCAGGCTCCGGTTAGACGGCCGAGATCCCGGATTAGAAGAGCAAGAACATGGGTCGCCGCTTCGGCTGCGGCACTCCTGCTGACTGTAGGCGTGTATCAATATCCTGCCTTAGCTTATTACGGCGGGAAGCTGTTCAGTCAGACTGAGCTGAATACGATGGCCTTTTCTGAATTGGCGGACCACGGATACGGACAAAGCGTCAACAAAAGCAAAACTTTAGGTGACGGAACGGTGATTACCATTAACGGGGTAATTGCAGACGACAACGCCCTGACGATGTATTACAGCATTGATCCGGCTTCGGGCAGTATATATACCGGCGACTTCCCTGACGGCAACTATTCACTCCGTTACGGAGTAGATAAACTGGAAGGGTTCATGACGGATTCAGATCCCCTGGGGGGGAGCGGCGGCAGCAAGGACAGTAGCCGCTTCGAGGGAGTATACAAATTCGAGCCGGCCAGCCCCTTCTCCAGAACATTGACCGTTACCTTCAGCGAGCTGCTGGAGAACGGGAAAGTGGCACACTATCCTGTCTCCTTCAAATATGACCCGAACCTTGCCATGAAAAGCCTGCTCGTCGCAGATATTGACCAGGCTGTACCGGTGGATCAGGGAACCGTCTACTATGACACGATTACGGCTTCTCCTACGTCAACCATCGTAAAGGGACATTATAAGATGGATAATGGCGAAAATCCAAGATTCTCTGCTGTAACCAAACTGTATGTGAATGGGATAGAAATGAATTTCAGGTCTATGCGGGGTACGAATTCCAGCAAAAAGGGAGCCCCGGAATTTATAATTGAATACGATGTGTTGCCGACAGACAAGCTGCAGAGTGTTGAACTTGTACTGGATAATTTCAGCGGATATCAGAACGTAGAAGAGCCGATCTCGATGGCCTCACCCTCAGACCACTCCGTTACGGTCGGCCTGGAGAAACTATGGATTCGCAGTGTCACCAGGACTGCTGACGGTTATGATATCGTGATCGCCGGGAGACAATTCACTATGCTGGATAAGGATACTTTGGCTGTTCAAGCCGGAGGTGCCGCCGTTCCCGTCACTTCGATATCCGATTCCCGCCCGTGGGATCTCAAGAACGGCAATATCCTGTGGGAACGCACATATTCCTTCCAGACCACAGAGAAGCCGGAATTCCTGGAGATGGACGGCTTCCACTATATTAAGTTCTATAGACAGACTGTTCCGGTTCCTGTAGGGGGCAAATAAGGGCGTTTGCGCAGAATAAAGTACTGGCGACCAGCCAGCATGGCAATCCTGCACGGAATACAACAATGCGGCTCATTAGACGTGATCAATGCCAGCATCCTGCACAAATTGCAACAATGCGGTTCAATAGAAGCGGCCTATGTGAAAATCCTGCACTAATTGCAACAATGTAGCCCAAACTAGCACCGAATCGATGAAATTCCTGCAATAAGTGCAACAATGTGCCTCAGCCAGTAACAAGTGTAGAAAATTCCTGCAATAAGTGCAACAATGCGGCTCAATAGGAGCTGCCAGCGCGGAAATCCTGTAACTGCAACCGCAAGGTCCAGTTACAGCCCCTCTGTTCCTATATCCTATTGCCGCAGCTCAGCACCAAAAAGTCCCGCTCCCCCAGAGGGTTGCGGGACTTTTTGCATTTCACTCTATGCAGCCGTTAACCAACCCTCGGAGCGGCCTTCAACGGAACTCCGCAGTGCTGCGTGCTATCCTACTCTCTTCCCGACTGAACTCTGCCCTACTTCACGCCATCCCTCACCGGCACCCCGAAATCCGGCGTACCATCCGCGTTCCAGCGCAGGCGCTGGGCACGGGTGTGGCGGTTCGGGTCGTAGAGCGGGTCTCCGGTAATCTCCTTATAGTTGCGGGCATGGTAGATCAGCACATCTTCGCCGTTCTCGTCCACTGTGAAGCTGTTATGACCCGGGCCGTACTGCCCGTTCTCCTCACTGGTCTGGAACATCGGCTCTGGATGCTTAGTCCAGGATGCAGCGTCCAGTAGATCGCTGTCCTCGTCTGCGGTAAGCAGTCCCAGGCAATAGTTGTGATCGGTGGCGCTGGCCGAGAAGCTCATGAAGATCCGGCCGCCCCGCTTTAGCACCGCAGCGCCTTCGTTTACCTTGAAGCCGATGACCTCCCAAGGATACTCCGGTGTTGAGATCATCGTCTGCGGACCCTTAAGTGTCCAGCCGTTCTCCATGGCTGAGATATACAGGTTGGAATTTCCGTCAATCTCAGGGTCCTTTTGCGCCCATACATAGTAGTGCACGCCCCTATGCTCGAAGGTTGTAGCGTCCAGGGCGAAGGATTCCCAGGCGGTTCTCACCTGCCCCTTCTCCGTCCACTCTCCTTCCAGCGGGTTCGCTGAAGTATTCTCCAGAGCGTACATCCGGTGGTCGAACAGCCCTTCCTTTGTCTCCGTAGTCCGGGCCGCCGCGAAGTATATGTACCATTTACCATCGATGTAATGAATTTCGGGTGCCCAGATATTGGCGCTGAGCGGGCCGCTCTCATATTTGCGCCAGGCGACTACCGGCTGTGCATCCCGCAGCCCCTCAATCGTTAACGCTCTGCGTACTTCAATCCGGTCATATTCCGGCACAGAAGCAGTGAAATAGTAATAGCCGTCGGTATGCTTGTATACCCAGGGATCTGCGCGCTGTTCGACAAGCGGGTTAGTGTACTCTCTATTTGTATTCATTATGGTTTCTCCTTTGGTCTTGTCTCTGTTAGCCCTTCACTCCGGAGATGGCAACAGATTCAATAATTTGCTTTTGGAAAACAAGGAAGATAATCAGCATCGGCAGCAGGGCAATAATCGAAGCCGCCATAATCAGCGGATAGTCCGTCTGGATCGCATAGGTCGCATTGAAGTTGGCGATAACCAGCTGGAGGGTCTGCTTCTCCGGTGAATTCAGATAGATAATCGGAGACAGGTAGTCGTTCCAGATGCCCATGAACCACAGGATCAGCTGTGCAGCCACCGCCGGCTTGATCAGCGGGAAGGTAATCGAGCTGTACAGGCGGAAATACGAGCTTCCGTCTATTTTGGCCGCTTCGATAATGGCATTCGGCACACTGCTCAGGTATTGCCGCAGGAAGAAGATCATCACGATATTGCCGAACAGGCCAGGAACGATCAGCGGCAGCAGCGTGTCAATCCAGCCCAGCTTCGAGAACATGAAGAACTGCGGAATCATGACTGCCGGATACGGAATCATCAGGGATGAGAGCATCAGCAGGAATATTTTATTTTTACCCGGAAACCGTAATTTGGAGAAGGAAAACGCCGCCAGACTGGAGGTGAACGTACCTACGACCGTTACCGTGACGGCGATAATCAAGCTGTTCTTGATCCCGCTCAGCAGCGGCCCCGCCTCCCAGATCTCACTGTATTTATCGAAATGGAACGGCCGGGGAATCCACACCGGAGGCAGGGCGAACACATCCTGCTTATCCTTGAATGAGGTGGACAGCATCCAGAGCAGCGGGCCGATCATGAACACCGCGCCGATTAAAAGTAGAACAAAGATAATGCTATGGGTAACTCTTCTTCTGCTCGTCATATTTATGGTCTCCTCCCTCTTCAGTTAATCGACATCGAACGATTGCTTCTCGTTCATTCGGAATTGGATAAGAGTCACAACAAATATGAACACGCCGAGGAATACCGCCATAGCAGAGGCATAACCCATCTGGAAGTTGCCGAAGGCTTTTTGCCAAATGTAGAATACCACGGAGGCCGAAGCATATTCGGGTCCGCCTGTAGGGGTCATAATGTTCATCTCGGTAAAAATTTGCGATCCTCCAATAATGTTGGTCACGATGATGAAAAACGTTACCGGGCGCACCATCGGCCAGGTGATATGCCAGAAGGACTGGAAGCCATTCGCTCCATCCAGCTCCGCCGCTTCATAATAAGATCTGGAGACACTCTGCAGCGCCGCCAGATAGAGCAGCATCGTATAACCGAGGCCCTTCCATACCGCCATAATGATCAGCGCCGGCTTGACCGTATATTTATTCGCCATCCAGTTCGGCCCGCTGATTCCGAACAGATCGAGGAACTGGTTGACGAGACCATAATCACCGTTATAGGCCCAGTTCCACATGATCGATACTGCGGCCAGAGAAGAAATGACCGGAACATAATAGATGACCCGGAACGCGGTAGTCCCGGGCACCCCCCGGTTAAGTCCAAGCGCCAGCAGCAGCGCCAGCGTAATGCCGATCGGAATGCCAAGCATCATGAACAAGGTATTGAATAAGGCCTTATGGAACAGCTCATCCGACCACAGATCCGTGAAGTTGCCGAGGCCGATGAAGTTCATCTGGCCGAGTCCATCCCAGTCCGTGAATGATCCATAGATCGAATAAATCATCGGGTACAGCGTAAAGATCAGCAGTCCCAGCAGCGGAGGCAGGATAAACAGAAATCCGTAAATTTTCTCCTTGCGATACAGACCCAACTTAGCGTTCATTAGAATCACCTCAAATTCGGATAGTCTATAACTTTCCCCACAAAGTGATGCATCAGCTCCGATGAGTATTCAGATACTTTGCGGGGTCCCCAAAATATATACAAGTTCATCTCAGAATAAAGTGATGCCGGCCCGCTGTTACAGGAGACCGAGCATCACTTTGTATGCTAGATAAGAACGATGTTACAGCTTATTTCTTGGATTTCGCCTCTTGCTCGACCGCTTTATCCAGCAGCTTCTGCATCTTCGGCTGTTCCGCCTTCACATACTCCTCCGGGGTAACCTTGCCGTCAAGCACCGGCTGGATGTCCGTGTAGAACAGGTTATACCATTCAGCATTGTACGTGTAATGGCCAGGCAGCACCCGTCCGTATTCATTCACGACCTGGAGGAATTCTTCTTTATTCGCCGGTTTGGTCGTAGTATCAGCGGCCCATTCCTTAGCCATATCCATCAGGTTCGGGATTTGCACCTTAGCCTTCACCAGCGCTTCCATTCCCTCCTTGGAGGCCGTCAGATAGTTGATCAGATCCACGGCTTCATCGGGATGCTTGGTTTTGGCGGAAGCACCGATACCGAGTGAGCCGGTCCATGTAGCGGATTTGCCGGTGGAGCCGGCAGGATAAGGAATCAGGTCATAATCGAAGGGAAGCTTTTCGTAAGTGCTCATATCCCATGGACCTACAGGGAAGAAGGCCATTTCACCTTTCATCCAGCGCTGGTAGGTATCTAGAGTCTGTGCTTGTTCCGTGGACGGCGTAATGCCGTATTTAAGCTGCATATCAGTGAAAAATTGCAGGGCTTCGATAAACTTCGGATCATCAATCGTAACCTTGGTCTTGGTCGCATCCAGCCAGTCCGCCCCGTTGCTCCAGACGAAGGAAGGCAAGGCCCACTGCACGTTGAAGCCTGCGCCGAATTGATCCAGCTTACCGTCTCCGTCCTTGTCAATGGTCAGCTGCTGAGCGACTTTGATGAATTCATCCCAAGTGTAAGGTTTGTCTTTGTCCGGCAGCGGGATACCCGCAGCTTCGAACATGGCCTTGTTATAACCGAGCGCAAAAGGGCCTACATCCTTAGGCATCCCGTACAAATTACCTTGCCCGGCCATCGTGCCGTCGTAACGGTACAGATCCACGCCGTATTTCCAGATGTTATTCAAATCAATATTAGGATTCTTCTCTACATAGCTGGTCAGGTCCAGCAGCACGCCGCTGTTCACATAAGCCTTCAGGTCACCGGATTCAAAATAGAATACGTCCGGAACGCTGTTCCCCGTAATAGAGGCCTTCAGCTTAGTGGCATATTGATCTGCCGCAGTTACAACCATCTTAACCTTGACGTTCGGATGATCGGCTTCATATTTTTTTACAACACCTTCATAGGCCTTCTGCTCATCGGTTCCCCCGCGGAACATGAACGTGAGATTCTTGGTTTCCTTGGAATCCTTGCTGCCGGCATTCGCCGTAGCTTTGCTTCCGCTATTGCCTCCGGACGATGCATTGTTCTTCCCGCCGCAGCCTGTAAGTACAACCGATACCATCAGAACCAACGACAGCAGTGTGAACCAGCCCTTTTTCTTTAACACTGTAACCCCTCCTAGAATTTGCTGAGCAATTCAATTGATACAATCTATATAGAAGAACTAGGGAACCTCACCGGCTCTGTTAGTTCAAGCTACCGCATGATGTACTATGTTTCACACTTTAATCAAATAATTGAGAAACAATTGAATGTATTCGCTTACAGGTATAAAATAGCATATATAAAGTTCAGTGTAAATATAAAAGTATAAATCTTTTTATATTTGTTCAAACTAAATGATGTTTATTGTCTTTTTACTGAAAAAAATCATTTATTATTGACTTAATGGCGCATTAAGTATTCATACTTATATAAAATAAACAGCCTTCAACTTTAACTTTTAGCTTAAATTTAATTGTTTTTCAAGAATAAAGGCAGAATACTTTCCTTTTAGGGTTGATTAGTTTATAATTTTATAAAATAGTTTTGATTCTCATGACCTCAGTGGAAGAAGGTACCCTAAATATGATTTATATCAAAGATCTGATGAGCGGGATTGATATCTTCAAGGCGCTCAGCTCGGAAATCCGCATCCAGATTCTTGAGCTGCTGGCGACCAATCAGGCCCTGAATCTCAATGAAATTGCCAAGAAGCTCAATCTCAGCAACGGGGCTATTACGATGCATATCAAGAAGCTGGAGGAGAGCGGCTTAATTGAGATTAATACTGCCGTAGGCAAGCATGGAATTCAGAAGGTCTGCTACCTGAATAAGGATAAGCTGATGGTGGATCTGCGCAGCAAGGATGTGGATAATCTGTATGAGGTCGAGATTCAGGTGGGCCATTACAGTAATTATCAGGCTGTTCCGACCTGCGGTCTGGCTACCAAGGACAGCATCATCGGCGATTTCGACGAGCCGCGTTACTTCGCCGATCCCCAGCGGATCGATTCCGAGATCATCTGGATGGCCGAAGGCTTCCTGGAGTACCGCATCCCTAACTATCTCAAAGCCAACCAGACCTTCCGGGAGATCCAGTTCTCCATGGAGATTGGCTCAGAGGCTCCCGGGTTCAGCGACAATTACCCTTCGGATCTGTACTTTTATGTGAACGGCATCGAGATCGGCTTCTGGACCAGCCCCGGAGACTTCGGTGATGTGCGCGGCACCTTCAACCCGGACTGGTGGCCTCCCCACCTCAATCAGTACGGCATGCTGAAGCTGATCCGCATCAATCAGGAGGGCAGCTTCATTGACGGCTGCCGCATCTCCGACATCACCTTGGACGACATTAAGCTGGATTACCGAAGCGAGCTGACTTTCCGTATTGCCGTCACGGACAAGCCGGTCAACAAGCGCGGATTGACCATCTACGGCAAGCATTTCGGCAATTACAGCCAGGATCTGCTGGCGCGTGTACTCTACAATGTGCATGAGGTCGAAGACCCTACCGGCCGGGCAACCACCGCGGGAGTGGCAGATTGACCGTTTAGGACGTGCAGCCGCTTCCCTGCCGCCGCTGACATAAACTCGAAGTATAATTGTCCCTTCTGTAACCCACACTAACGAATGTCTTTCAAACTACCGTGAGGGAGTGTTTCGAATGCGTGAAGGGTTAATACCAGCCGTACTAGGGACCGTAGTTACTGCTTCGAGTGCAGCTTTTCTGGGGAGCAGATATAAGATCGCGGCAACCGGCATTCTTGGATTTGGTCTGGCGCATATTGTACTCGGCACCATCGATTTGTTCGAACACCGGTAAGCATACTTGGAAGATGGCCGGACCGTATCCTTCGGATAGGGTCCGGTTTGCTATGTCATGCAAGCCGAAGCGGTTACTCACCTCGCGCCTGCCGATTGTATGCTGTTTTTCACATACAATCTGGTCCATACGTCTTATAAGCGCCTATTCTATGCTGTTTTCCACATACATTTGGTCCATGTACCTTAGCAGCGCCTAGTGTATGTTGATTTCCACATACATTTGGTCCATACTACGCCTTAGAAGCGCCGGTTGTATGCTTTTTTCCACATACATTTGGTCCATATCAAGATCAAAGAAGGCCCTTACCCAATTTCGGGTAAGGACCTCCATACTACCTCAACCATATATGAAGCTCTAAAGAATTTAACGAAAAGCAAAAAGGAACGGAGGGGAAATTTGGAACTCTAGGAGCGGCAGCGTCCGCCTTTGTCTCCGGATGTTATCCGCTAATAGCGGTACAATTCAGAACATCTGGAGACAACAGCGGCCGTAAGTCCAAATGTTCTCCGCAGTGACGATTATGCTTCAAGTTCAAGTTCTCTGTAGCAGCTTCATTTCACAGCCACATAGAACAGCCGCTGCGCCGAATCATCCGCCGCCACCCACTTGAAGTCCGCATAAACCGACACCTCGCTGAATCCGGCGGCTAGCAGCTCCTGCTTCATCCACTCCGGGTCATAGGCACGCTGGGTATGAGTCTCCTCGAACCGCCGGTACGTGTCTGAGCGGCCCTCCTCACGGGCAAAGATGGACAGGTGATGCTCAATCTCCCGGCGCGGCTCATCCAGCTCACAGGTCCAGATATAGGAGATGTCCGGCTCATCCAGCACAAAAGGCTGCTCTTCCTCATAGCGGATCAGCGTGTTCGGATGATGCACATCGAACAGGAAGGTCCCGCCTGGCTTCAGTCCGTCATACGTACTGGAGAACACAGACCGGATGTCCTGCTCCTCCAGCACATAATTCAGGCAGTCGCAGAAGGAGATGACGGCATCTACCGGCTCCGGCAGCTCCCATTCCTTCATGTTCTGCTGAACCCACTGCACACTGCCCTCCCGCAAAAAGCGCCGGCCCTGCGGCTGCTGCTCCAGCTTACGTTGGGCAACGGACAGCATGTCCGAAGAAAGATCAATCCCCGTCATGTGATACCCTGCCCCCGCCAGCGGAATCGTCAGGCTGCCGGTACCGCAGCCGAGTTCGGCTACCGTGCGCGGCTTGCCGTATTTGCCCCATGCCGTCTCGGCAAAGGCCAGCCAATCCGGATACGGCATATCCGCCATAAGCGCATCGTATACATAAGCAAATTTGCCATAGGAAGACACTGCGTACACCGCTTTCTCTATACTATTGGTTGTCAGAATCGCTGTCCGGTCCGGCCTGCTCCTCTTCGCGGGCAGCCAGATAGGTCCAGTTCTCCTTCTGGACAATCAGCCCTTCCTTCATCAGCTTGCCGAGCGCACGCTTGAACGCTGATTTGCTGATGCCGAAGCGCTGCTTGATAACATCGGGAGGCGTAGCATCCGAATACGGCATTCCGCCGCCCGGACGGGAGGCCAGGAAGTCGAGCAAGGCCGCCGAATCCACATCACGGCCCACTTCCTTGCGGTGGCCCATGCTGAGGTTGACGCGGCCATCCTCACGGATATGCGCCACGCGCGCTTCAATCACTTCACCCAGACGCAACAAGCGGGCACGTTCAGAGGAGTGGACCATACCGATGATGCCGAAGCCGAGCACACCGGCGTCTACAAGCACGAAGGTGCCCATCTGCAGCGGCTTGTACACCCGGGCGGTGACACTCTGCCCCTGCCAGGACTCCGGTGCAGGCAAGGCCAGCGGCGCGAGCTCCTGCTCTCCGGCCAGCTTGGCACGAAGACGTCCCTGCTTGTCATGCTCCATAATTGCGAAGACCTTGTCGCCAATCTGCGGACGCAGCTCCACTAGCTCAGGAAGCTCACTGAGCGGCAGCAGCAGCTGCCGTCCAAGCCCCATCTCCAGGAAGCAGCCCAGCCGTGGATGGATATCCGCCACCTCAAGCAGCGCCATCTCACCAAGCGTCAGATACGGCTTTTTCATCGTAGCCGCAGGACGGTCCTCGGTATCGAAGAACAGGAATACCTCCACCTTGTCGCCGATCTTCGGCTTGCTGCCCACAAGCTCGGTGTAATGAAGCATGATATCCTGGTCGCCTGCGCTCAGGAAGTACCCGTAAGGGGATACCTCCCGCATCACTTCAAGCGTAACCGTAGTTCCTGCAATCAGACTCATACCGTCTCCACGACCTTGGCATCCGACCACAGACGCTCAATATTGTAATATTCACGTTCATCGCGGTGGAAGACATGGACAATCACATCGCCAAGGTCCATCAGTACCCAGCGCGCCGCATCCATCCCCTCGATGCCTTTAATCATTCCGCCAGCTTCATGAACTACCTTACGTACCTCAGTGGCAATCGCCTGAACCTGGGTATCGGAATTACCGTGGCAGATGATGAAATAATCGCTGATCGGCGACACACTGCGCAGATCCAGGGCCACCACGTTCATTGCTTTTTTATCCTGAACGGCGTTCAACGCCAGCTCAAACAGCTTGTTTGATTGTACACTCATAGTTTATCCTCCAATGTTCTTACTAAATCGTTGCGCGCCAGTACCGTAAGCGGAAATACGATCCGGCGCTTCTCCAGCAGCAGGCCGATGGTGGAATCCAGTCCTGCAATCAGCCCTTCCTCCAAGCTGACCTTCGATAGCCTGCGGATCTCCTCCACACCAGGGAAGTCCCGTCCAGGCTCAATATAATCAGCCAGACAGACGATCCGCTCCAGCAGGCTCATGTTCTCCCGGCCCGAGGTATGATAACGGATCGCGTCCAGCACCTCAGTATCCTGAATGCCATAATCATGCTCGGCGGTATAAGCACCAACCTCGGCATGCCATAGCTGCTTGTCATATTTCAAAAGCTCGGCGGATAATCCATTCTGTTCAATGATCTCCCGCATCCGTTCTACCGGCCAATATTTGGCCACATCATGCAGGATGGCTGCGGTCTCTGCCCGCTGCGGGTCAGCGCCATAACGCTGCGCCAGCTTCACAGCGGACTCCATCACACCGAGTGTATGCTTCCAGCGTTTGTCCGGCATCTGGCCGGATACCGCCTCAATCAGCGCTTCACGGCTGTACTCCATACAATCCACTCCTTTGAACATATTCATACACAGCATCAGGCACCATATAGCGGATCGACTTTCCTTCGGCGGCCCGGGCTCTGAGCATGGTAGAGGAGAGATCGACCAGCGGCATATCCGCCAGCAGCACTCTATCGGCAATGAACTCCGGCAGCAGGCCCAGATCCAGCGGAGTGCCCGGACGTCCGACACCGATGAAGGTCAACCGCTTCACCAGCTCTTCGATCCCCTGCCACTTGGGCAGATACTGAACCATATCCGCACCCACGATGAAAAAGAACTCATGCTGCGGATATTCCTCCTGCAGACTGATTACCGTCTCCAGCGTATAGGATACTCCGCCCCGCACAATTTCCCAGTCGAGAATGCCAAAGGAAGGGTGATTCTTCACCGCCCCCTCCACCATTGCCAGCCGCTCTTCACCGGTTGCCCCGGCCTCATGCTTATGAGGCGGGATATGCGAAGGCATGAACCAGACCTCCTGCAGACCGTAGCTCTCGCGCGCCGTCTCTGCGGCCATCATATGACCGATATGCAGAGGATCGAAGGTACCTCCCATTATGCCTACTCTCAAGAGGTCAACCTCCTATCTGGGAAGCTCAATCGTTTTGTTGTCGCGTGATTCCTTGTACAGAACGATAGTCTTGCCGATAACCTGAACAAGCTCCGAACCGGACTGCTCGGCAAGCGCGGCACCAATTTCCTTGGGATCATCAGCGTTGTTATTCAGTACACTGATCTTCATCAGCTCGCGTTTCTCAATAGCTTCTTCAATGTGACGGATCAGATGATCGTTTACGCCGCCTTTGCCAACCTGAAATACAGCATCCAGATGATGGGCCAAAGAGCGCAGATAACGTTTTTGTTTGCCTGTTAACATAAATGTGAAAACTCCTTAATTAACATATATTATTACCCTTTTCAGTGAAAATCATTTGCCCGGCACCTGGCCGAGACAATCTGCAATAGTCTGCCGCATAATCGCTGTGGGAGCTTCAAGTCCCGTCCAGTACTCCAGGGCGTAAGCGCCCTGGTATACGAACATGCCCAGCCCGCCGTGAACGGTGCAGCCGCGCTTCAGGCTCTCTGTAAGCAGCCGGGTATGCAGCGGATTATAGATCAGATCGCTGACAATCATCCCTTCATGCAGCCCGGCCGGATCGATCGGCATGTCCTCCATATGCGGATACATACCTACCGATGTCGTATTGATTACGATATCCATGCTGCCAAGCACGCCGGGAACGGCATCCATCCCTGCTCCTGCTATGCTGCCCCGGCTGCTGAAGCTATCTGCCAGCTGACAAGCCCGTTCCTCATTACGGTTCGCAATCAGGACCAATGCCGGCTGCTCCTTCAGCAGCGCCGAGACAATCCCTCTGGTCGCACCGCCGGCTCCAATCACCAGAATACGGGTGCCGGTGAGATCCGGCGCAGCCTCAGCTTTGAGCGAGCGGACATATCCGATGCCGTCCGTATTGAAGCCGGTCAGGATACCCTTGTCATTGACGATGGTATTTACTGCGCCGACATCCACCGCACTTGAATCAAGTCGGTCCAGATACTCCATCACCGCAACCTTATGCGGAATCGTTACATTCACGCCCCGGAAGCCAAGGGTCCGTATTGCCTGCACCGCATCGCCCAGCTTGTCCGGCGTAATGTGCAGCGGCACATACGCACCGGAGAGACCGAGCGCCTGGAGCGCCGCCCCTTGCATCAGCGGGGATTTGGACTGGGCAATCGGGTCACCCATCACGCCCAGCAGAAGCTCCCCGTGACTCTGCGTGTTCCTGCCTGTCTCAGTCATGTCGCCCTCCTCCTGTACAATTAGATCAGCGAAGGACGGGTAAGTACCTTGACGCCGCGCGGTACATGGACAGCGATGACCGCCCCGGCTGTACCATTCACCTTGATCCAGCCCAGGCCGGAGATGAACAGGTCCGTCTCACTATTCCTGGCAATGCGGAATTCATGGCGCTGCCACTTCGGCAGCTTGTCCATGTCGGCAGTTGCCGGCGGAGACAACATTTCGCCCCGGTGGTCCTGATACAGGGAATCTGCACGCTCCAGCTTCGTGCGGTGAATCTTCAGGGTCCCGCTGATGAAGCAGGTGAAGGACTGGCGTTCTCCCTGGACGAAGTCGAAGCGTCCCAATCCGCCGAAGAACAGCGACTGGCCTTCATTCAGCTGGTAGACCGCAGGTTTGAGCGGATTCTCGGGCATCACTGCAGCCAGATCCTTACGCTCGACCAGCTCGCTATACCGCCACGGGTACACGATTCCCGGTGTATCAATGATGGAATGGCCGTCGTCCAGCGGAATTTTGACCATATCGAGGGTCGTGCCCGGATAACGGGAGGTCGTCAGCTCCTCTTCCAGGTCACTGTAATCGGAGATCAGCCGGTTAATCAAGGTGGACTTGCCTACGTTGGTAGCCCCGACGACATAGACATCACGTTGTCCGCGGAGCTCCGTAACCACTTCCAGCAGACGGTCGAAGCCCTGATTGCGCTTCGCGCTGACCAGAACTATCTCCGCCGTGCGCAGTCCCTCTTCCTTGCAGCGCTGCTGCATCCAGTTACGCAGCCGGTTCCAATTGGTCACCTTCGGCAGCAGATCGATCTTGTTCACCGCCAGAATGACCTGATTATTGCCGACAAACCGCTGCAGACCGGAAATCAGACTGCCTTCGAAATCGAACAGATCCACAATATGGATCACCAGTGCATTTTTCTCCCCTACTCCGCTGAGCAGCTTCAGGAATTCATCCTGATTCACCGATACGGAAGAGGCTTCATTGTAATTCTTGATCCGGAAGCAGCGCTGGCAGATCACCGGCTCCCGTTCAAAGGCAACCTCCGGGATATAGCCGGGAAGCTCCTTGTCCACGCTCTGGAGCTTAATGCCGCAGCCGCTGCATTTCTCAGGCCGCCCTGTTTCATCGTTCATTGCATTCATTAAGATTTATCCTCCTCTTGCCACAATCCTTGCTTCCGCAGACGGGTCAAGGCAATCTGCTCCACTCTGCGGTTAATTCTTGTACCTATGCCTTCATCCTTGACGGAGATCGGCAGGACGAGTACCGTGAACAATCCCAGCCGGTTGCCGCCGTATACATCAGTGAGCATCTGGTCGCCGACGACAATCGTCTGCTCCGGCCCCAGCTCCATCAGCTTCATAGCCCGCAGGAACGGAGAATTGCTGGGCTTCTTGGCCTGATGTACGAATTCAATATTCAACGGGGTCGCAAAACGCGATACCCGGTCCATATTGTTGTTGGACACGATCACTAGCTTGAAGCCCAGCTCCTTCACCTTCGCGAACCAGAGCAGCAGCTCAGGAGTAGCCAGCGGCGCCTTGGCGCCGACCAGCGTATTATCCAGATCCGTAATAATTCCGCGGTACCCCCGGCGATACAGCTCTTCCAGACCGATATCAAACACCGTGTTTACCCGGAGCTTGGGGACTAATCTTTCAAACAATACCTTCACCTCATTTTCATGCAGGAAACTTGTAACCCGGCTCTATAGGACTGCCAAAATCCAGGGTCCGGCAGCATTACATCACCCAGGAGCATTACTTGCCGGACTTCTTGCTTTTTCGCAGCCGCAAAGCTTCAGTATACACGCTGTGCCAGTCTTTGTCTTCAATAACCTCAGGGCTGTAATTGGCCCGCTCGAACATCTTCAGCAGTGCAGCAAGGCTGCCCGCTGATTCCGGGCGTTCCACGCTCCACCGTGCTACGGATTCGCGCAAGGTTTCATGCTCTTTCTTCAGCATACCCTTCCTGCGCATATACCTTACCCAGCGCTCCGTTTCTATGACAACTTTTTGCGCCGGAGTGGGCTGGCCGCCGAGGCGCATACGGGTGAACAGGAAGCGCAGGCTCAGCCGGCGCTGCCAGATGAGGAATAGGGTCCAGAGCAGGAGTACAGCCGCTGCTCCAGCCACTGCCCAGGTGCCGGGATGGAATCCGGAAGAGTTGTCCGTCTGGCCCGATGCCGCCGGTTCAAGCTCCTCCGGCTCCTCTTCCTGAACTTCAGGCTGGTCCGGATTATCCTGCTCACTCTGCGTCAGCACCGGAACATCGAAGCCGGGCGTTGCCTCTACAGGTACCCATCCGTAATCGCCGAAATAGATTTCGGCCCAGGAGTGGGCGTCCGCATTGGTAATCGTGTAGTTGTTATTCACATAACCGGCAGCGCCCTGCTGAAGCATTACGCTATCCGGAATCTCGGCCTGCTCCCCGGGAGCATACCCCTTCACCCAACGGGCCGGTATATCCAGTGACCTCGCCATAGTGACAAGCGCCGTGGAATAGTAATCGCAGTATCCCTCCTTAATCTCAAACAGGAAGCTCTCGACCATGTCCTTGCTTCTGGCCCGTGAGGTATCCGGCTGATTCGTATAAGGGAACGATGCTTGCAGATATTGCTGCAGCAGGATCGTCTTCTCGTAAGGAGTCTGCGCTCTCGCCGTAATCTCCTTGGCCAGCGCGCTCACCCGCTCAGGATAGTTATCCGGGAGCTGAAGATACTGCGGGTCGATATTCTTGTTGCTGTAGAGCTGCTCGAAGGTCTGCATGCTCAGTTCCTTAAGGGGAACCACCGGCACCTCCGAGGTTACCACATAGGTCTGCGGGTAAGCTCTTGTTTTGCCTCCGGGATTCCACAGCAGTTCACTGTCTTCACTCCGCCAGGACAAGCCGCTGCTCTTTTCCTGCCCGTCCACCGAGTCTACCCCCGAGATCGAATAGCCGCCGAACAGAACCGGATAGCTGTTCCCTCCGAGCAGCTTGACGGTCTGCTTGAGCGTACGGGTCTCCGTCTTGGAGGCGGCAGCACGTTCCAGCGGCTCGCCCACCTCCACCTCGTTATGCCTTCCCCGGCCGGAGGTATCATCATCTGTCCAGCCTTTGCCCGAATACACGCTGCGGATCTCGCCGCGCATATAGGTGCGCAGATCGGAGGTCACTTGCATGACCGGCGAATAATCGAAGTTGAAGCCCCCGCCCAGATTGTCATCGTTCAGGCTGTAGCCCGAGGTCGTCCCGTTCGCCGCTGACCCGCCGCTTGCGCTGTCCCCGTTACCGGAGGAGGGTCTGGACGAGACGGAGTTACCGTTCCACTTTTGCCAGGCGGTATACGGGTCGGTTAAGGTTGGACGCACGCCCGGCATATTCACCCCGGCAAGGATGACCAATGAGAAAATGATCGCTATATTCAAGACAACCTTCATCGGATACCTCAGCATATAGGTCCAGCCCCGCGGATAATGCAGCTGGAAATTCCTCAGATGCTGTGTGACCAGCCAGCCCATACCGGCAAAGACCGTCCAGGCTACCTCCTGCCACATTACCGCTGTCGTGAACGAATCCAGCGCGGCGAAGGCCGTGATATTCATCGCGATGAACATCAGAATCCGCACCTTGCCGTTCACCCACCAGGCGGACACAAGCAGCAGCGCCCAGGCCCCCAGCGCAAACCAGATGTACGGAATCATCGAGACCGCTATCCCGGGCAAGCGGTCAAGAAATGACGGCAGCAGCGGATCAGGAATGTAGATTCCGTAACTGATAATAACGTTGTAGATAATAAATAGGACTGCCGCGCCTTCCAGCAGAATGCGGTACACTCTTTTGAACGGAAAAATGATTTCAATAGCTGTTACGGCCAGCAGGGTAAGCGCCACAGCTAAGGTTGTCTCTTGCAGCCAGAAGGGCACCGTATAGGACACCCACTGCATAGCGATAATGCTCACCCATAGCAGCGTCAGCCCGTGATGCCATGAGGATCGGATTGCCTGAAACCAGTGCTTCATCGGACAGAATCACCTCCTAGTACCGCAGGAAGCTCCTGAAGTGTGCTGATGCTATGTCCGGTAACTCCATGCGAGTGCAGAATATTCTGCCACTCTCCGGCCCGGTACTTCCCGGAAGGATGAAGAACATGAATGTGGGAAGGGGTCATCCCCCGGTTCTCCGCCCAGTGCAGCGTATCCAGCACCACTCTGCCGCTCTGCGGACTAATCAGTACGAAATACGATCCCTTGGGGAACATCCGCTGGACACTCTCCAGTCTGTTAATCAGCGGCCCCTTGCCTTCTGCGTTGATGTCAATCAAATACTGAATCATCTTCTGCCGCTCGGCATTGCCTTCCGCCGGACTGAACACCTTATTATGCTTATCCAGACAGCACAGGCCGATGCCGATCCGCTCCCGGATGCCAAAGCCGAGTAGGGAAGCGGTAATCGAGACCGCCAGCTCGAATTGTGCGGAGTTATAATAGCCGCTGGAGGTACCGTCCAGCACCAGAATGGTTCTGGGAACGGATTCATGCTCGAATTCCTTGGACTTCCACTCGCCGGTCTTCGCCGTAGCATTCCAGTGAATGCGCGTCAGCCGGTCGCCATAGACATAATCACGGACACCGTTGATCTGCGTGGTCTCGCGCCGGGATTGAAGCAGCGATACCTGCGGCCCGGACAGGCGCGCCTTGCGCTCATACAGCTGCCAGCGCGGCACCACGACCGCCCTGGGCATAACCCGGAACTGGCCTTCTGCCTTGAAGGTTCCTTTGTGCTCCATCAGACCGAAGATATCCTCGCTGAGAATATCCGTATTCTCAAAAGAATAACGGCCCCGCTCCAGCAGCGGCGTCTGGAACAGCAGCTCGCCCCGTCCGCCCATGTTCGGAATCAGGCTCTCCTCGAACACCCAGGACTCTCCGTTATGGCGCTTCAGAATTTCCCTTACGATCACGTAGGGCAAAGGCAGAAATCCCGGAATCGTCACGTCCAGCTTCACTTTTAGATACCCCCCGGCGTAAAGGAGATCCGGCTTGTCCTGTTCCGAGTAGAAGCTGCGTGAGCCTCTGGCCCGCCGGACCCCTTCAAGACCGCCAATGAACAGATACAGAATGAGCACAGAGACCATGATGAACAGCATGAACGAGGTTTTGCCGCCCTGAAACAGCACGTAGAAGAGTGTGATGACCCAAATCGCCAGAACCCCCATGAACTTCCTCAGCTGAACCGCAGCGGCAGCCCGCGTAAGTAAGGCCCTCATCTTATTGCCTCATGGTTACAGGCACGTTAATGCTCTGAAGCAGCTTCTGGAGCAGGGAGTCCATGCTGACATTGTCCAGGCGTGATTCCGGCCGCAGCAGAATACGGTGTCCCAGCGCATACGGGGTCAGGGTCTTCACATCATCAGGCAGCACATAATCCCGTTCCTGTAGAAAAGCGTAGGCCTTGCAGGCCATCATGAATGATAACGATGCCCGGGGGCTTGCGCCCAGCAGCACCAGCGGATGCACCCGCGTCTGGCGGACCACATCCAGCAGGTAGTTCAGCACCGGTTCGCTGATGAACACATCGCGAATCTCCTCCTGAATGGCAGCAATCGTCTCCATGCTGGTTACAGGAGACAGCCTGTCCACCGGCTGGCCCTGCTGATGGGTTAGCAGCAGGTTCTTCTCGGTATCGGCATCCGGGTAGCCCAGGCTGATCCGCAGCATGAAGCGGTCCAACTGCGCTTCGGGAAGGGTATAGGTTCCCTCGAAATCTATCGGATTCTGGGTCGCGCAGAGCATGAACGGATGCGGAAGGGGATAGGTCTCTCCATCGACCGTAACATTGCGTTCTTCCATTACCTCAAGGAGCGCGGACTGGGTCTTGGTGGTCGCCCGGTTGATCTCATCGGCCAGCAGAATATTGGTCATCACCGGCCCCGGACGGAAGTGGAACATCTCATCACGCGGATGATAGACGGATACGCCGGTAATATCACTCGGAAGAATATCCGGGTTACACTGGATGCGCCGGTATTCACCGGACATCGAGCGGGAGAGCGCGCGGATCAGCTGGGTTTTGCCAGTCCCCGGAACATCCTCAATCAGGACATGTCCGCCTGCTAACAGAGCCGTCAGCAGCAGTTCTATTTCAAAGCTTTTACCGAGAATACAGGATTCCAGATTAGTGCGGACAGCGTTCATAATTTGCGTGGATTCTTGACGTACGGGCATGTATGTTAAACCCTCCTATATCAGAATAAGCAGTAATATATACATTTTACATGATAGGAGTACCGAAAGTACATGTTAGGCCAAGTGAATTTGTAGAGCCGCATGCCAGATTTGTCCAAAAGAAACCCGCATCAGGCGGCGTAACCCTTCTTCATATAAAAAGGGACCGCCATAGGCGATCCCTGAATTAACATATCTATTGACGATCCTTCCACCGTCACTTATCCCTTCGGCCGGACCACCAGCGCCGCCAGGAAGGAGAAGACAATCGCCGAGGAAATCCCGGCGCTGGTCACATCGAAGATCCCGGTGACGACGCCGACCCAGCCATCGCGCTCCAGCTCAGTCAGCGCGCCATGGACCAGGGAATTGCCGAAGCTGGTAATGGGCACGCTGGCCCCGGCTCCGGCGAATTTCACCAGCGGGTCGTAGATGCCAAAAGCGTCGGCAACCGCCCCCAGCACAACCAGCGTACTCATGGTATGGGCCGGAGTCAGCGCAAGCACATCGAACATCAGCTGGCCGATTACGCATATTGCTCCCCCGACCAGAAAAGCCCATAAATAAATCATGCTCTCTCACCTCCGCTCTCCAAGGCTACCGCATGGGCTACGCACGGAATACTCTCCCCTTGTTGATAAGACAACGGGGAGAGCAGCGCCCCGGTCGCCACGATCAGTACGCGCTTCAATTCCCCCTTCTTTAGTCGGCCCATAATATGCCCATAGGTTACTGTGGCTGAGCAGCCGCAGCCGCTTCCCCCGGCAATAACATACTTCTGCTTGTCCAGGTCAAAAATCATCAGCCCGCAGTCATTGAAGACCGTCTCCTCCATCGGTATGCCTTCCTTGGCCAGCAGCTCCTTGGCAATCGGCAAGCCGACCGAAGCCAGATCACCTGTAACTATCAGATCATAGTGGCCCGGTGACAGCCCTGTATCCCGGAAATGCGCCGTAATAGTGTCAGCAGCAGCCGGAGCCATGGCGGTTCCCATATTGAACGGATCTTTCAGACCCAGGTCCATGATACGCCCAAGAGTTGCGTACACCACATACGGTCCTTTCACCGTTCCGTCGTTCACACCTACCACCGCGCAGCCGGAGCCTGTAACGGTGTACTGGGCGGTGGGCGGCTTCTGCGAGCCGTACTCTGTCGGGTAGCGGAACTGCTTCTCGACTGTACAGTTGTGGCTGGATGTACCAGCCAGAGCATACTTTCCGCCGCCGGAATCCACAATCATGGAGGCGATGGCGAGGCTCTCCATCGAGGTGGAGCAGGCGCCGAACACTCCCAGATAGGGGACGCCAAGCTTGCGCGCGGCGAAGGAGCTGCTGATAATCTGATTCATCAGATCCCCGCCGACGAAGAACTCCAGCTTCTCCTGATCAAGATTCGCATTCATCAAGGCGAGCTTGGCGGCTTTTTCAAATAGGGCACGTTCTGCCTTCTCCCATGTCTTCTCGCCCATCTCAAGCGAATCATAAATGAAGTCGAAGCTTGAGGCCAGCGGCCCTTCCCCCTCTTCGGGTCCCACCACAGCGGAGGTCCCGAGGATCACCGGACGGTTTGTAAATTCCCAGGTCTGACTGCCGAGCTGCTTCATCGTTTAATGTGCACCTCCCCAGCCCATAACGGCATACACTACGCCAACGATAAAAGCGGCAACGACCCCGAACACAATAACCGATCCGGCCAGCTTGAACATGTTCCCGCCCACACCCAGCACCAGACCTTCAGCCCGGTGCTCCAGTGCGGCAGAGCACATGCTGTTGGCGAACCCTGTGACGGGCACCGCTGTGCCTGCACCGCACCACTGGGCGAGCTTATCATACACCCCGAAGCTGGTCAGCACGACGGAGAGCAGAATCAGAATCGCCACGGTCGGGCTTGCCGCCTCTCTTGAGGTCATATCGAATATCGCCATGAATGCTTCCTGGATGCCTTGTCCCAGCACACAGATTAAGCCCCCGGAGAGAAAGGCACGCATACAATTTTTGAATACAGGACGAGAAGGCACGAAAGGCTTGGCCAATTCCTGATAAGCCTTCGGGGTCAGACCGTCAAGGTTCAGCTTGACGCCTGACTTTTTTGTTTTTGCCGGCAATGCAGACACCCCCTGAACTGTTAGATACGAAAGGGACCGGGCAGCGGGTAAGCTGTAGTCCCGTCCCTTCGTGCTATGCGGAATTAAGTTTTCCTTATTGTTCACTTCAGGCGGCCTCGTTATGTCCCTCCTGCTCAGGAAAAATAAAACAGCACAACAATCAGCAGCAGAAACAGCACCAGGATCAGCACTGCCTCATTCTCCCGCCCGTACCGGCGGCGGTACCGCCTGGGCAAGCCCTGCCTGCGGGCCGGCACTTTCCGGAATCCGCTCCGGCTGCCTGCCTGGGCTACGCTCCCCGAGAGCCACATTCTCCTCGCTTCCTTTCCCCGGCTCCTGCCTGCAGAGCCCTTACCGTATAGTATTCGCACAGGGAGCCTCTGTGTTCATTTGCCCTTCCGGCATGGACAAGCGGCGTAAGAATGTTCATACTAGATGACATAAAGGAGCGATATATGTATGAATACAGACACACTTGAATTGTTCAAAACCTTAACAGAATTCCCCTCAGCCTCCGGCTTCGAGCGCGAACTGCGCGCTTATGTCAAAGAGGCTATGACGCCTTATACGGATGAATTCGTACAGGACCGCCTCGGCAGCCTGTTCGGCGTAATGCGCGGTGAAGCTAACGGACCCAAGATTATGGTGGCCGGCCATTTCGATGAGGTAGGCTTCATGGTGACCGGCATTACAGACAACGGTATGATCCGCTTCACACCGCTGGGCGGATGGCTGGCATCGGCCGTGGCCTCACAGCGTCTGCAGATCATTACGCCGAAGGGAACGCTGAACGGCGTGGTCGGCAGTACGCCCATTCACCTGCTGAGCGCGGATGAACGCGGCAAAGCCGGGGAAATCAGCAAGATGTATATCGATATCGGTGCGGACAGCCGTGAGGAGGCGCAGAGCTTCGGTGTGGCTCCGGGACAGCAGGTCGTGCCGGTATGCCCGTTCACGCCGCTGGCCAATCCGAAGAAGATTATGGCCAAGGCCTGGGACAACCGCTACGGCGTTGGACTGGCGATTGAATTAATGAAGGAACTGCACGGCCAAGCCTTGCCGAATACGCTCTACTGCGGGGCTACCGTTCAAGAAGAAGTCGGGCTGCGCGGTGCCCGGACGGCTGCCAATATGCTGGCACCGGATATTTTCTTCGGACTGGACGCCAGTGCCGCTGCCGATATGACCGGTGACCGCCAGGCCTTCGGCCATCTGGGCCAAGGCGCGCTGCTGCGTATTTTTGACCCGACGATGATTACTCACCGGGGGCTGATTGAATATGTGCAGGATACGGCCGACACCCATAAGATCAAATACCAGTATTTCGTCTCCCAGGGAGGAACGGATGCGGGTCAGGTGCATCTCAGCGGAATCGGCATTCCTTCAGCGGTGATCGGGATCTGCTCCCGTTACATCCACACGGCAACCTCGATCATCCACAGTGATGATTATGCAGCAGCCAAAGAGCTGCTGATTAAGCTCGTGCAAGGACTCGACCGCACGACACTGCAGACGATTCTGGAGAACAGCTAGAGAATCTCCCCACAAAGTGGGGCTTTAGCTCCGAAGCCTATTCAGGTACTTTGCGGGGACCCCGGAACATATAAAGTCTTTTCTTTCAAGCGAAAAACGGTATTGCCACTCTTTTAAGAGTCACAGACTAACGCAAACAGCCGCAGGGATAAGCTTATAGGCTTTCCCTGCGGCTGTACTTTTATGTTGTTAGCTCATTTGTTGTTAGCTCAGCTTCGCATACTGCTCCATCGCAGCCTGATGAATCGGGTGATCCGCAGCAAGACCCGTGTACTTCGTCAGCGCCGCTTCCGCGCCGAGTTCGGCGATTGCAGCTTGCAGCTCCACCGCTTCCGGGTCATCGCCCGCCTTGAACAGCAGCGCACCGGCCATGGAACGCGTCAGCGCCGTGTAGCTCAGCCCTCTGTCATACGCCTGCGTTGCCGGGGACACCAGACGGTCACTTGGCGACAGCTTGCGCAGCGGCGAACGGCCTACACGGGACACCTCATCGGTCAGTGCCGGATTGCGGAAGCGCTCCAGGATTTTATCGATATACTTACTATGCTCCGCTTCATCGAAGCCATGCTTCTGGATCAGCACCGCGCCCGTCTCCTCCAGCACCTCACGAACCTTCGCCGTTAACGCCTCATCCTCCATCGCCTGCTGAATGGTCTCGTAGCCCTGCAGGAAGCCAAGGTACGCAGCAGAGCAGTGGCCCGTGTTCACAGTGAAGAGCTTGCGTTCAATATACGGCTCCAGATTATCTACGTAATGCACCCCTTCAACCGGCGTATAGCCTGGGATCATCTGCGAGGCGTCCACCACCCATTCATAGAACGGCTCAACAACCACCTTCAGAATATCCTCATGCTGCTGGAGCGGAACGATCCGGTCCACTGCCGCGTTAGGAAAAGCAACCGAAGATTCAGCCTTCGCACGGGCAGCTTCATCCAGCTTCACGTACACCAGCTCCTTGAGCTGCGCACTGCCGCCAATCGCATTCTCGCAGGCGATCACATGCAGCGGTGCGGAGGATACGGCTACCCGTCTGCTAATGCCATCTGCCAGAACACCGGCAATATGCTTCAGAATCGACACGCCGACCGCTGTAGTAACCAGATCCGCCCCGGCAATCGCCGCAGCCACTTCATCCGCATGCGTGACACTGCTAAGAGCCGTTACATTCTTCACGATGACCGTTTCCTGACCGTCGCTGGCCAGCGTGACCGGATACTCACCGCGTTCCTTGAGCTGGGTAACAAAGGCCACATTCACATCCACAAAAGTAACTTCATAGCCCGCCTGTGACAGCAACAGCCCGATAAAGCCTCTGCCGATATTGCCCGCGCCGAAATGGACCGCCTTCATTACTCCAGTCCCCCTTCGAAGATCGCAATAACATCAGCAGCCGTAGGGGCGTTCATGACACGCTCAATGGCATCATCCTCGGTGAAAATCATCGCCACATTCGTCAGAACCTCCATATGCCCGTCGCCTGCGGCTGCAATGCCGATGACTACAAACGCCGGCTCATCGCCGCCGAAATCCACCCCGTCCGGGAAGCGGATGATAGACAAGCCTGTTGACTTAATAAAAGGCCGCGCTTCCTTGGTACCATGGGGAATAGCCAATCCGCCGCCCATATAAGTGGACACCACTTCCTCGCGCTCCAGCATCTTGGGAACATATTCTTCCGTCACATGCCCTGCATCAACCAGCAGCTGACCCGCCATCTGGATGGCTTCGTATTTATCGTTTGCGGCACCGTGCATAATCACTTTATTTTCTGACAGTATACTCATATGGTTTCTCCCGCTTTCAACATTTATTTTGGAAAAAATGAAGCAACTCCGAGGACAAATACGCCCGGATCTCTGTCTCTGAACGTTCTTCCAGCAATTGAACCAGCTCCGAGTTCAGCAGCAGTGCGCTGATCTCGCTGAGCACCTCCAGGCTCTCCTTGGACAGTCTGCGCGGAGCCAGCATGAGCAGAATGACTCTGACCTCTGTATCCCCTTCCAGAATTACGGGCTGATCGAGCCGGTACAGGGTCAGCGAGGACAGGTGAATATGGCTGCTTCTGGTATGGAACAGCGCCAATGCGGTATCCGGGATCACTTGGCTGGTCATCCGCTCCCGTTCGAGCAGACGCTCCAGCACAATACCGGCATCCCCGACCACGCCGTTTCCATTCAGTGTCTCCAGCATCTCCACTATCGTCGCTGACAGATCCATCCCCTTGTTGTCAATCGGGTGGAAGCGGAACCGCTCCAGCAAGCTGACGATCTCATCCAGAATGCCCTTGTAGCTCCTGAGCCGTTCAAGCGAGGCTACCTCCCGCGCCGCATGGCCTGGTTCACCTGAGCTCCCCTTCTCCCGTTCCCGCAGCGTAATGTTCTGGATATAGCTCAGCAGCTTTTCTATCTCTTCCGCTGTGAGCAGGGGGCTGATCTTGATGTAACGCTCCTTATCAATCGGCAGATCAATGGTAGAGATAATCAGATCGTAATCTTCATCCGGCAGGCGTGCCGCTTCATACCAGGAGATGTTGCCGAGAATCTCAATCTGCGGCATTTCTTTGGTCAGCCGGGTGGCGAGCAGACGGGAGGAGCTGAGGCCGCTGGCACAGACCAGAATGGCTCTTACGTTACGCCTCAGCTGGTTCAGCCGCTCGGCGGAAGCACCGAAATGCATAACCAGAAATCCGATTTCTTCATCGGGGATCTGGTGCTCCAGCTGCATATCCTCTACCGCTGCACGGACGATGTTGAACAGATATTCATAATCCCTGCGGATGGGGCCAAGCAGCGGATTGCGGATGCGGGTGCCTTCACGAATCCGCTTCAGCGCCGGATCAATATGCTCCAGCAGCCCCTCGCGCAGAGTGCGGTCACTCTGGAAGGGAAGCCCTGTCCGCTTGACCACACTCTCCGTCAGCTTGTAGACAATCTCCATTAATTCAATATCGCCATAGGCATAGCCTGAGGAGGAGAAGGAATCCTGGACCCGGTCGAATAATCCTGCAATATACAGTATCTCTACCCGGGGAATCTTCAGCTCAAGCACCTCTGCGAGCTGCTGTACAAATCGCTCGGCTCCGGCAATATTCCGGTGGTCGGACACCCTGGAATAGCCTGCTTCCGCTCCGCTGTCGATGCTCCGGCTAAGCTCAATCCGCCGGGTAGTGACAGCAAGGGCCAGAAGCATCTCCATATAGACAATTTCGGGCAGCTCCGAGGTCCATTTCCATTCCATATCCCACAGAGTATTCTCTACTTCCATGAGTTTAGCTTGCCCGACTGTAGTCAACAGCACGCGAAAAGCCGGATTACTCTCCGTCAGAGAGCCATGTCCGACCAGATCGGACAGATCCAGATGCTCTGCGGCTAACCGGCCAATCGCCCGGCGCTTGTCGAGCTCGCTGCCAGTGATTTCTACGCCGTAGCCTCTTCTGCGGACCAGCTCCAGCCCGAACTTGCGGACCCATTGCTCCAGTTCATCCAGATCGTAGCTGATGGAGGCAACTGTAACCTTGAGAGAATGCGCAAGTGTGAACAGCTTCACCGGCTCCTCTGCCTCCAGCAGAATGCAGAGCTCGAATACCTTGCGGTCTTCGCCGGAATAATCCGCCGGCTTCTCTTCCCGCAGGAACAGGCGCAGCTCCGCAAGACCGGCCTCCGGGCCGCTCAACTGGATGCCTTTGCCTGATTTTTTGATCAGATCAAGACCAAAGCTCTCAAGCGCGGACTCTATATCCTCCATCTCCCGGTGTACGGTTCTTACGCTTACCCCGGTAGCCTCGGCAATTTTCACAGCGGTAATCTCACCGTTGGCTTCGAGCAGAAGCCACAGGATCTGGCGCTGTCTGGCGGTAATTTTCGTCATTTCCGCTAACCCTCCGCCTTGCATCAAGTGGAAACGGCTTTGCCGTCCTTTTATAAGGACGGTATTCGTTTCAGCGAGAAATATAAGGATAAGTTATCGTGTGCAACATATAAATTCTTATATTTCAAGCAAAAACGGATATGCCGTCCTATAAGGAACGGCATCCGTTTCAGCGAGAACTATACTTAAATTTTACACTTGTGCCTCTTACTTCAAACGTTCTACGAGCTCATCATATTTCGGGCTCTTCAGGAAGTTGTCGATCGAGATATGCTCTGCCCTTGGATTGCTGGCAATCGCACGGTCGGTAAGGGTCTTCTGGGTGACCACGATATCCGCGTCCGCTGGAATTTCACTGACCGCAGAGTTCGTAACGGTGACATTCACCCCTGCATTTTGCAGCTTCTTTCTCAGGACCGAAGCGCCCATTGCACTGGAGCCCATCCCTGCATCACAAGCGAAGACGATTTTGTTCACATTGGCTTTGCTGCGGATATTGGAAGCTACAGTTGCAGTAGCAGCGGTCTGAGCTGCTGTACCGGCAGACTTCATGTCCTTCATTTTTGCTGCTGCTTCTTCCAGATCAATCTCTTCTTCATCGTTCTTCTTGGAGGATCTCAAGAGTACTGCCGCGATCAGGAAGGACACGATTGTAGCAACGACTACACCGGCAATCATCGGAAGATATCCGCCCTTAGGTGTCATTGCGAAGTAAGCAAGAATACTTCCTGGAGAAGGAGAAGCTGTAAGTCCTGCACCCAGCATCTGGAAGGTGAATGTCCCGGACATCCCGCCGCCGATGACAGCCAGAATCAGACGCGGATTCATCAGGATGTAAGGGAAGTAGATCTCATGAATACCGCCCAGGAAGTGAATGATGATGGCGCCTGGTGCGGAAGATTTCGCAGAGCCTTTACCCGCCAGCCAGTAAGCAAGCAGGATACCCAGACCGGGACCCGGATTCGATTCAAGCATGAACAGGATGGATTTGCCGATTCTTTGTGATTCTTCAAGCGCAATCGGGCCCAGTACACCGTGGTTGATCGCATTGTTCAGGAACAATACTTTGGCCGGCTCAATGATGATGTTGATGAGCGGCAGCAGGTTATGGTTAACCAGAAACTCAACGCCATTTGACAAAATATTGGTCAATCCCTGAACCAGAGGTCCAACCCCTTTAAGCGCTCCAAGGGTCAAAGCCCCGCCGATAATACCAAGGGAGAAGTTATTGACAAGCATTTCAAAACCGGCTCTGATTTTGCCATCCACCGCTTTGTCGAACTGCTTCAGAACCCAGGCGGCCAGCGGACCGACAATCATGGCACCGAGGAACATTGGAATGGTTGAGCCGACGATAACCCCCATGGTCACCAGAGCGCCGATGACAGCGCCGCGTTTGCCGTGAACCATCTGTCCGCCGGTGTAACCGATCAGCAGCGGAAGCAGGTAAGTAATGATTGGGCCTACCAGTGCTGCCAGGCTTTCATTAGGATACCAGCCGGTTGGAATGAATAATGCTGTAATTAATCCCCAGGCGATAAAAGCGCCGATATTCGGCATAACCATACCGCTGAGCATACGACCAAATTGTTGAACCTTCACCCTTGCACCGCCGGATGAAGTTTGCGTAGTTGCCGTTGTGGCCATTTAAGATGCCCCCTTATTATAATGAACGGGAACCTTCCGCACTGCATTCTGAAAGGTATTCCCCTTTGAACACATCGTAAATCAAAGCGCTTTCTTTGTCACCAAATTGAAAACACGGTTTCGGCATGAACGTTGTTGACAACATTTAAGAGCTCTTGCCAAGGGGCTTAAGTCCGGTATTCCCACTGCTCCTGGCGGACTATATTAATCTTCATAGAATGCACCATTTTTCATAAAATATCATGAGTTCCCTAAGCGTGCGCAGCAAAAAAGCCGTCTCCACTGGGGAGACAGCCTCGCAGCCTTACACTATATCAGGGTCACATCCATATCAAATCATGTCCAGCGGAACCTTCCACGACGGCTGGGGAAAAGCATCGTCGAGCTGCCACAGCTCGTCGTCTGTAAGTACAAGCTTGGCAGCAGCGGCATTCTCGTACACATGCTCGCGGGTAGCGGCCTTGGGAATAGCGATGATTTCCCCGTCACGGATGGTCCAGGCCAGCAGAACCTGCAGCGGAGTGACCTCATGATTCCGGGCAATCTGCTGCACGGCTTCATTCTCGGTCAGCCCTTTTCTCAGCGCCCCTGCCTGCGCCAGCGGAGAATAGGCCATGACAGGAATCTTATGTCCTCTCAGCCAAGGCAGCAGCTCATGCTCAATTCCTCTCGAGCCCAGATGATAGAGCACTTGATTCACTGCGCAGTGATTGCCGCCGGGGATACGCAGCAGCTCCTGCATATCTGCCGTATCCAGATTGGATACGCCCCAGCGGGCGATTTTGCCGGAAGCAACCAGCGCCTCCATCCCCTCCACAGTCTCTTCCAGAGGAATGTTGCCGCGCCAATGCAGCAGGTACAGGTCCAGATGGTCCGTGCCGAGACGCTTCAGACTGGCTTCGCAGCTGCTTATAAGCTTAGTCCCACCCGCATTATGCGGATACACCTTGGAGACCAGAAATACGCTGTCGCGGATACCCCGCAGCGCTTCACCAACTAACTCCTCGGAGCGGCCGTCTCCATACATCTCAGCTGTATCAATCAGATTCATACCCAGCTCCACGCCCTGGCGAAGTACAGCAATCTCTTCTGCCCGCTTCCCCGGCTGGTCACCAATCCGCCACGTTCCCTGCCCCAATCTCGGCAATATTGCTCCGTCCGGCAGACGGATGGGTTCAGTTACAGGTTTGCTCATATGTGATAAGTCTCCTTATAAGAATAATGTTCTCACTTACTATACTTACCATATTAACGCCTGTGAAACATCCGATAAGTGTCCAACTGTGTAAAGTTTCAGCAGCATCAGCCGATTAGCTTAAGGCCTGCTACAGCTCCCAGAATCACTACAATGCAGGCAATCCGCTTCACATCCCGTGCTTCGCCGTAGAACAACATGCCCATAATCGCTGCCCCGGACGCTCCAATCCCTGTCCAGATCGCATAAGCAATCCCCATCGGCAGACTCTCCATCGCCAGAGACAGCAGCAGGAAGCTTGCCCCGAAGCCTAGAATCAAAAGACAGAATGACTGCCAGTTGCGGTTCTTGTACAGCTTGCCAATCATGGCGACCCCGAACATTTCACATATTCCGGCGGCAATCAGCATCACCCATGCCATCTCAGTTCAACCCCTTTGTCTGTTCAGATTCAGCCTGAGCCGGAGTAACGAGTTTCAAGCCGACGACTCCTGCCAGCAGCAGGCCAATCAACAGCAGCTTCAACGGCCGCAGCGGTTCACCGAATAGAACTCCGCCCGCAAGCACGGTACCCGCTGTTCCAAGTCCGACAAATACAGCATAGACCGTCCCCACAGGCAGCCTGCCGCTGGCCCAGATGAGGGCGTAGAAGCTGATCAGGATAGCCGCTACCGTAACCGCCCATTCCCATGGAGCGGAGGCATGCTTCAGCCCGATGACCCATACCACTTCAAAGCAAGCAGCGCCTGCAATCATGATCCAGCTCTTAGTGCTCTTCTTCATTTCTCCTGCCTCCTGTTTCATAAAATAAGCCCGGAAGGTTATCGTCATTATTGACGATACCTCCCGGGCTTTTGTCCCTCCGTGTATACACGGATTGGCTTCATCCGTGTGTTCTCCCTCGGACCAGGCCAGCGGTGTGTACCTGCTGCGGAACCCTAGAGAACTATTAACTGCTTATGAACTTACATCGTATGTTAGCAAATTACACTGCCAAAAGCAACCCCTACACTCTTACGCCTGTCCGGCCAGCCTGTTCAGCTCCTGCAGATCCGCTTCCAGATCCGCCTCGGTGTACTTGCCCTGGCCGAAGCCGATCATGGCGCGCAGCGGCATGAACTTCATCATGGCCAGCAGCATCTCCGGATTGTCGCCGAGTGCATCCTCCAGCCCGAACACACTGCTGAAGCTCTTCGCCTTCTCCTCCGTCAGCGGATTGGCAAGCAGGTCACCGACGGTAGTGTTACGGTGGAACCAGCCAGGCAGCTTCACGGTGGATTCTACCTCAAGCTCCGTGCTCAGTCGGA
This sequence comes from Paenibacillus sp. FSL H8-0332, assembly GCF_037963835.1. Lineage (NCBI taxonomy): Bacteria > Bacillati > Bacillota > Bacilli > Caryophanales > Paenibacillaceae > Paenibacillus > Paenibacillus sp. FSL H8-0332. Next base: position 1,413,763 of record NZ_CP150145.1, on the reverse strand, counting down.
TATCGCGTGAGGAAGATCCGACAGAGATTTTGAACATCCCGCTCTCTGCATGCCAGTCAGCCAGCTTCACATTGTAGTAGGCAAAGGAACGCTTATCCAAGGTGAAGGTTACGATGCGTTCTTCCCCCGGCTGCAGCTCAATCTTGCCGAAGCCCTTCAGCTCCTGCAGCGGACGGATCACGCTGCTCTCCACATCGCTGACATAGAGCTGCACGACTTCCTTGCCCGCTCTACTGCCGGTATTCTTGACAGTGACCGATACCTGAACGGTATCTGTGTCCTGAATGCGGGTCTGATCCAGCAGCAGACGGCTGTATTCGAACTGTGTGTAGCTGAGGCCGAAGCCGAAGGGGAACAGCGGCTCTATTTCTTTTTTGTCATAATAACGGTAGCCTACGAACAAGCCTTCCTTGTACTCCACCGTATCGCCTTCGCCGGGGAAGTTCAGGAATGACGGATTGTCGCTCAGCTTCATAGGGAAGGTCTCCGCCAGCTTGCCGCTCGGGCTCACTTCGCCGAAGAGCAGGTCCGCAACCGCACCGCCAAAAGCCTGACCGCCCAGGTAGCCTTCAAGCACCGCCTTCGTCTGATGCAGCCAAGGCATCTCGACCGGCGCGCCGTTGCTCAGCACTACAATAATTTCGCTCTGAACCTCGGCCACCGCTTCGATCAGCGCCTTATGGCTCGCAGGCAGCAGCAGATGGCTACGGTCATAGCCCTCCGATTCGTAGCGGTCAGGCAGACCAAGGAACAGCACAGCTGCATCCGCCTTAGCTGCTGTATCACAGGCTTCTCGCAGCAGATCAGCATTGATGTCATCGCTCTCCAGCTCATAGCCCTGTGCGTACAGGAAGCTGGCCGCATCCCCGGCAACGGCCTGCAATTCAACGAAGGCATCATCCATCCGGGATGGATTCACATGCGAGCTGCCCCCGCCCTGATAGCGCGGCTGCTTGGCGAATTCGCCGATCACGGCAATCCGCCCGCTCTTAGCGAGAGGCAGAATTCCGCCTTCGTTCTTCAGCAGCACCATACTCTCCCGGGCCACTTCGCGTGCAAGCTGATGATGCTTCTCCGGGTCGAAGACCGCTTGCGGGTTGCGGGTTTCTACACTTTTGAAGATAAAGGCCAGTATCCGCTCTACAGCGAGATCCAGCGTCTCCATAGCCAATTCGCCGCTATTCACAGCCGCTACAATCTTAGCGTCCCCAATTCCAGCGCTTGACGGCATTTCCAGCTCCAGCCCTGCTGCCAGTGCTTTTACCCGCTCATTGACAGCTCCCCAGTCGGACACGACGAAGCCTTCGAAGCCCCAGTCCTTACGCAGCACCTTAGTCAGCAGCTCATAGCTCTCGGAAGCATACTCTCCGTTCACCTGATTATAAGAGCACATCACACTCCACGGCTGGCTCTGCTTCACAGTGCCTTCGAAGCTGGCTAGATAAATCTCGCGGAGCGTCCGCTCATCAATAACCGCATCCACTGACATGCGGCGGTGTTCCTGATTATTGGCGGCATAATGCTTCAGCGACGTCCCCACTCCCTGGCTCTGCACACCCTTCACATGATTCGCAGCCATCTCTGAGGCCAGGAACGGGTCCTCCGAGAAATATTCAAAGTTCCGCCCATTCAGCGGAGATCGCTTGATATTATTGCCTGGTCCGAGCAGAACGGCGACATTCTCCACCTGGCATTCCGTTCCCAACGCCTCGCCCACCCGGAAGATCAGATCACGATCCCACGAGGAGGCCAGTCCGGCCGCTGACGGAAAACAGGTTGCCGGTACGCTGTTATTCAATCCAAGATGGTCTGCGTCACCCTGCTGCTTGCGGAGACCGTGGGGACCGTCTGTTACCATCACTGAGGGGATACCCAGACGTTCAATGCCTTTGGTATTCCAAAAATCCAGCCCGGAGCAGAGTCCGGCCTTCTCTTCCAGTGTCATTTGTGAAATGAGGTTTTGAAGCTCTGTTACGTCCTTTGCCATTATATAGCCTCCTATGAATACGGTTTCTTAGTTTCATTCTATACGACCCGAACGGTCAATTATGGTACTTTCATTCGATCTTTGGTATTCTAAGCAGACAAGAAGAGGGGTGACCCATGACGAAGGGAATCGGGAATGACGAAGGTATACAGTACATCTGCAAGCTGATCTACGAAGCTTACCGGGTCCCGGTCTTGTGGCTGGATGAAGCGGCTGCGCCCCGTCTAGCCCTGGCACCGGCTGCACTTAACCGCCCTTCCGTTCAGGGAACGGGCGGCCTGCCGGTTGAGGTGATGGAGCTTGTCCGGGGACGCAGCGGGGCGGCGGGCGGCGGAGCGAGGGTGAACGGGGCGGATACTTCGGCGGGAGACACACTGGATGTGCCGTATCTGCATATGACCAGCTTCCTGGAGAATTTCATTATTCTCCAGGAAGCTGATGCAGACGGAGCCAGTGGAGCCATCGTCATCGGCCCGGCGCTGAACGCACCTGTTACCGGTGATAACGCAACCAGCCTGCTGCGTGACCACAACATCCCGCCCGGTCAGCAGGCAAGCTGGCTGGAGTATTACGGCAGCTTGCCTGTGATCAGCCGGAAGCGCTGGTATCATGCGGCGCTGCTGCTCTACACCCTTGTCACCGGGCAGGCGTTGTCGGTAACGGAGCTGCTGCTGGCGGCGGGTACGCTGGCGGAACCTTTACCGCGCGCGGACGATAGCCCGGATCTGGACTTATCCTACCGCCGCGAGCATACGTGGCTGCACCACGACCCGATGCAGGAACGCGAAATGTTCCGCTATATTACCAATGGGGACAAGGCAGGGCTGCTGCGGACCCATGCTTCTTTTGCTGAAGAGAGCTACGGAAGGTTGTCCCGTAAAAGCCAGCTGCGCAGCAAAAAAAATCTGGCCGTCTCCTCCATCACGCTGGCCACCCGCGCGGCAATTGAAGGCGGACTGTTCTGGGAGGCTGCCTATACCCTGAGTGACTTCCATATCCAGCATATTGAGGAGCTTCGCGATATTCCGGCGGTGGACAGCGCCATGCTGGCCGCGCTCTGCGACTTCGCCGATCAGGTAGAGGGCAGCCGTAGCGCAAGACATTCCCGCATCTCCGACCGGTGCCGGAATTTTATTTACAATCATCTGTATGAGGAGCTTCCACTCGGCAGGCTGGCTGAATACGCCGGAATGAGTGCCAGTTACCTGTCCCAGCTGTTCAAAAAAGAAACCGGCACCGCCATCAGCGACTACATCCAGCAGCAGCGGGTCGAAGAAGCCAAGCGTCTGATCCAGCTGCCCGGTGTCACACTATCAGATATCGCTACCCGTCTGCATTTTAACGACCAGAGCTATTTTACCAAGGTATTCAAGAAGTATACCGGCCTCACCCCGAAACAATTCAAGCAGCATTCCAAGTAGTTCCCAGAATTATGGTATGATTCTGCTATGAGGGCAATCCTACATTTGGTTAAAGGAGAGGTTCTGCATGATGGGAAGCTTACTATTCGCAGGAGCAGTTATCTTCGTTGCGGTGAAGTTGATTAATCGCAGTAATCGTAATGCGCGGTATAAAAATTACAGCAATAGAACCCGCTCTCACTCGGGAGATCATTATTTCATCACAGGTACCGGAGCCGATGCGGGCAGCTACAACGAAAACAGCCCGCACAAAATCCATCCGGGCACGGACGGGCACAGCGGCGCCAGCCATCATCAGGGTCATCACCACGGGAATCATTCACATGATCATCATCACGGCAGCCACGGAGGCTGGGACAGCGGAGGTCACAGCAGCCATGGAGGCGGCGATTTCGGAGGCGGTGGGGATTCTGGAGGCGGCGATTCCGGCGGTGGCGGCGGCGATTGATACAATTGACACTAGAGCCCCCAGGCTGCTGTAGTTCAGCAGCCTGGGGGCTCATCTCATGTAGTGATAATTTGTACCTCATTCGCTCGTCCCGCCGGTGCATCCCGGGTTAGGCTGTTACTGGGACGGGCTGATGAACTCCTGCTGTTCGGCACGGACTCTCCGGGCCGGGGAGAGTACAGACTGAAGGCTAAGGGCCAGCAGAAACGCCATGAAGAACAGCATAGTGGAGATGCCGAAGATCAGTCTGGCGCCACTGTACACATACAACCATCCGAAGAATAGATAAGACAGCATATTGGTCGCCAGCGGACCGCCTTCAAACACGGAACCGACGCGTCCGAGCAGGTTCTCAGGAACATAGGTCATTAACAGAGTCGACAGCGTAATGCTCAGCAGGGATATGCCAATCCCGATAATGACACGGCTGAGCAGCATGGACCAAGAGCCGAAGGAGAGCGTGAGCAGCAACAGCCCCAGAGTCATGACCGCTGCTCCCCAAATGTTGATTCGCACATAATTTTTGAATTTCGCCCCAAGCAGGTTCAGACCGAGCGCCCCCGCGAACATACCGATGCCCCCGGCGGTGCTTGCCCAGGCTAAGTAATTCTGGTCTAAATGCAGCTCTTTCACCACGAAATATATATTTAACAGATTAATCGCCCCTGTGCACGCCCCCATTACCGCCAACATGATAAATAAGCGTTTGGTGAGCGCAGAAGCGAAGATATACCGGAAGCCTTCCAGGACATCCACCCAAAAGGAGGTTGCCGGACCGGAATCGGAGGGTGCTGCCAGGGGGGCCGGGCTCACCTTAAGACTCAGAATGAACAGGCTGCCTGCGATGAAACAAAAGCCGTCCATAATTAAAGAAGTTGACGCCCCCCACCACTCATAGACAAAGGCTCCGATTGCAGGCCCGGCAAGACTGATCAGCGTATCTACCGTCTTTACAGAGGAACTGGCGGTACCGTAATCCTCGTTGTCCACGGCTGTGACCGTTAATTTACTGATGGCAGGCTGAAAAAATTGCTGAACCGTACACGTGAAGGCCAGCATGACCAGCAAAAGCGGCACCTGCTCTATCCAGATCAATCCGGCCAGTACAAAAGACATCGCAGCCCGGATCACCAGTGTCGCCTGCAGCACCTTCTTTGGTTTCCTGCGGTCAACCCATGTTCCGGCAAGAGGAGCCATGATAAAGACCGGGAGCATCTGGGCAAACAAAAGAGCTGTCCGGTAAAAGACAGCTTGATCCGCTTCCGCAAATACCCAGAACAGGATGGCCCAGTTCCTGATCTCATCTCCTACAGAGGATAAGGTCTGCGTGCACCATAACCGGCGGAACACTCCGTTCTTCAGCATACTCCACAAGGAAAGGCCCCCTCTCTTTCGGTATTGTCACCCTAAGAAGTCAGCAATTCATGCGTATGGAAATGGTCGTACACCCGGCTGATCCATTCCTGCCGATCCTGTTCGCTGGCAGCAAAAGGATTCTCTAACGCCAGGTTGTGTACAACCGTCCGGAAGTCGCTCCCGTCCTCCATCTGTTGAATAATAGCAATGCTTAAAGGGTCCATGCTCATCACCCGGACGTAGCGCCTGCGCCCTTCAAGAGCCGGTGCGCTCTCCAGCACCAGCAGAATCCAATCTTCATGCCCTTCCGCAAGCTCAAGCTCTGCAGGAAGGGGACTGTGCAGCTTCAGCGCAGGGATGGAATAGTGCGGCTGCATCACTTTGACAGGCTTCATAGCAGTTGTGTCCTGCGGTGCTGTATCCTGCTGCATCAGTTCCATCACCGCACGCTCATAAGACAGGAAGTCCTTAAGGACCCGCCCGGTTTCCGGCACAAGACCCTGCACCAGCTCATCAAGAATGAGGGCCAGCTCCGCTTCCGGCAGCATTGTCTCATGCATATCCAGCCTGGCAGAGACATAATCGATTGTACGGGTGTATGGAACAGCCGCCAGATGATTGAGATAATACAAGGTGCGGAAGAACGAACGGGCCAGCGGGTAGTAGAGCTTTCTGATCCTGTGCAGAGTGTGTGTATCCACAGACCGCAAGGAGTAATAGTTGCTGAAAATTTGCGGGTAGCTGGCAATCCAGTTCTTTTCAATGCCGGATAGCTGGAAATCACTGTTCATATCGTTCGTGCTCCAGAACTGCTCGTCCAGCACAAGGCTGCCCTTCGCTGCGTCAAACAATTGGGTTCCGGGAAAAAGGGACAGTTGATGCAGCTGCACATCCGCTATTCCTATGGAGAGCAGCCGGACAATCATATCCAGCGTCTGATTAAGGTCTTCGGTTGTCTCTTCGGGAAATCCGGTAATAAATGAAGCCGTACATGACAGACCCAGCCGATGAAGCTCGCGGAGCAGCTCATAAGCCTGGTTCAGATCGAGCTTTTTGCCAATGACCTGCTGGATGGGCTGGCTGCCGCTCTCAATCCCGAAGAAGACGCCATTACATCCAGCCTGCATCATCACCTCAAACAGTTCTATATTGACGTGGTCCGTCCGGGAGGAGCAGCTCCAGGTGAAGGGCTCGCTGCAATCCAGCAGCTCCCGGCAGAATTGTCTGACAAACTTCTGATTAACCGTGAAATTATCATGTGTTAAGCTGAAATGGGTGATTCCCCAACGATCCCTGACGTATCTCATCTCGGCGATGATCCGTGCAGGACTTTTAGTTCTGTATTTTCGTGAAAAGAAGGTCGAGGTGCTGCAAAAGCTGCAATTAAAGGGACAGCCGCGTCCCGCCTCAACCGGAAAAAAACGGCTCTCCGGAGTGCTAAAATAAGCTTCAATATCCTCGATTAGATGAAAGGCAGGGAAGGGCGTATCATCGAGATTCCTCAGAATCGGCCGCGGCGGATTGGTGCGGATTGTCCCCTCTTCACGGTAGCAGATTCCTTCTACCTCTGAGAGCGGATGGCCCGACTCCAGGACCGCAATCAGCTCCGGCAGCGTCAGCTCGCCTTCTCCGGCAACGATATAGTCTATCGCTGGGAAATGGGTTAAGGTTTCAGCCGCTACGAAGCTCGCATGGGGTCCGCCAAGAATAATGATTCTGTCCGGGTCCAGCCGTTTGCATTCCTCCGCAATTCTCAGTGCGATCGAATAATTGCCGCACATCGCGGTGAATCCGAGAACTCTGGATGGCTTGCCGATGATTAATCGGGCAATACCGGCAAGGGCTGCTGCATCGAAATGGCTGGTGCCTGAATAGAGTAATGCCAGATCGGTGAGACACACCCCGTACCCCGCTTCAAGAAGTGCAGCGCCGAGCACAAGCAGGTTAAGCGGGGGATCAACGGTATCCACAGCTGCATTATAGGGCGGACATATCAATTGGATCATTTCCCAATCACCTCACGTAAGAGAAGATTTAACTTAAGGCGGTGAATGAATCATTCAGCAGCTCCAGATGGCTGTCAAGGTCACGCTTCACATTTCCGCAGTAGGCGCCTAAGATCGAACCGGTGGTTCGGGCGGCTTGAACCGGACAATTCCCGGAGCATAGAAAAGCGATATTGCACGCTTTACACTCCGGCTGATTCAAGACATGACGTTCCTTCCAGAGCGCCAGCTTCTGTTCATCCAGCTCAAGCTGCGGGTAATACGTTCCGAGACTCCATTTTTGATCCCCTATAATACTGGTGCAAGGGTAGACCTGGTGGTCCGGCGAGAAGGTGAATGTTTTTCCTCCGGCCGCCTCGCAAAAGTAACAGTTAGGGAAATAGCTATCTTTAGCGAGACCTGTTCCCAGCACGTTCTCAAATGGCAGGGAGAGTCTGGTTAGATCACTGTTTAACGCGGCATTCAGCCTTTGTAGTCTATCGTTTGGCACATGCGCTTTGATGAATTCCGTGAGCTGATAACTGGGCAGCAGGCCCGGGGCGGAATTCCCTGCATAATTCTCAACGGGAGACAGTGACACCGAGAAGTTAGGGTGAGCATTCCATTGCCGTTCCTGGAAGAAATCCAGGAGTTCATTCAGATGCTCTATATTCTCACCATCCAGATTGACACGAATAGCGATGTCGAAATCATGCTCCAGGAAGGAGTCAATCTGAGCGGTTATTTTCATAAAGGTTCCCTCATTGGCCCGGGTGATCCGCCGCCGGTCATGAACCGCCTGGGGGCCGTCTATGGTTAACTGGATTCTGAGCATGTCCTTGTAAGGCTCTAGCAATTCCTGATAGTGTGACAGGAACACCCCATTTGATATGACCGTTCCTGTGACTCCCCTTGCTTTGGCCTGCTCAAGAATAAGCCCGACGATGGAGCGGTTCAGGGGCAGGAGCGGTTCTCCGCCAAAAATAACAAAATGATGCCGGGTGGACTGCTGCTGCTGCATGATTTGATCCATGGCCAGGAAGGCAGCCTGCACCTGATCTTCAGTCATCCGTTCATGGCTGGAGCGGATCTCTTGAGGCTCAAAGCAGTAGACACATTTCAAATTACAGGTCATGGAAGGGCAGAACACAAAGGAAATGTCACCTGATCCATGCTGATCCTGGTATTCTTGGTACCGGCGGATCAGGGCTTGCTCCTCTTCACGCTCCCTGTACAGATAACCTCTGCCGGCCAGAAACTGTTCTTCTTCAGCGGTGAGAGTATAGGCAACAGGCTGTTGTTTCTGGAGGAACCGGCTGATATGCTCTTCCACAATATCCATTGCGCCTGACAGGGAATTGAAGATAAGATGACGGCCGTTTCTTAAGCGATACGTAAGAATATATTCTGAAATATACAATATCTCTCCCCCCTGGTATGAACAGCGGGAAGGCATAAGGATGCGCTTCCCGCTATTTCCCAAATATAAGGATGCTGTTAGATGGCTTTTTTGGCAGGATTGTTGATTTGAATGGATGCTTTCTGGCAACATGCCATTGGAACCGTAATTTCTTCAAGGTCTTTGGCTGAGAGATTCGTCCAGAGATCCTTGTTCTTCGTCAGTGATTTCATGTACATTACCTCCTCTCCTCTAAGAATATTTATGGCAAGGTAAATACCTTGACATCAGGGTAATGGAGTTCACTGGCAATAGCTTTCGAGCAGACGGTCCCGGTGAAGATCGAGATAGGTCTTCAGATATTGCCTTGTATCGCTGCAGTTCGATTCGAAATCCCTTAATTCCCCGTCTCTGCTTCCTTTCAGTACGCAGCCGCCCCCACAGAGAGGCGCAAGATTACAGTGTCTGCATTTGTCATTCACCACGATATCCCGGTGCCATCTCTGCCACTTCTCCTCATCCAAATGCAGCCCTTGAAGGTAGCTTCCAATCGAATAATCCGGGAATCCGACGGTTTCAACACAAGGATACAGCCGCCCGTCTGCACCAAATACGAGATTATGACGCTTTGAAGCACTGCAGCCGGACAGATCGAAGTAATAGTGGTCATCGTCTGTGTCAAACATAGCTTTTCGGAGTATCCGCAGCTTCTTTTCCATGAAATACCCCAGGCTGACCTTATACCTGCGCCGGGTGGCTTCCCAATCCGGGAAGAGTAAATGAAGCTGCTTCAGAAGATCAGATTCAGGCTGGAAGCCGGCAACCTTCCCCGTATTGAAATTATCATTGATCGGGGCAATCTGGCAGGAGAAATCAGGTGAGCTTGTCCACTGAAGCCGCTCGAACCCGGCGAACATCTCCGGCAAATGCCGGACATTCTCCCGGCCTGTGTTGATTCGGACGGTTACGGGTATATGGTGCTCCAGGAGAAAAGTAATGTTCGAGCAGATAAGATCGTAGCTGCCGCTGTTGTTCCTGTATTTACGCAGCTGGTCGTGGATCTCCTTCGGGCCGTCCAGTGTGATTTGCATATGGCGGAAATGCGCCGAATGCTTCTGCAGAAAAGGGAAATACGCACCGAGTTCGGTACCGTTCGTAATGGAGAGAATAGGCCAACTCCGCTCAATAGCCTGCTGTAAAATATACTCCACCTGAGATTGATTACGGGCCAGGAAGGGCTCGCCCCCGAAAAGCTCGAACTGGACGGCCGCCTCAGGCTTCAGATGCACCATCTGATCCATCGCCTGAAATATCTCATTAATCTGTGCAAGGTCAAGCGTCGGCGAGTCCTGGTGAATGTTAGATTGGAAGCAATAAGGGCAGGCGAGGTTGCATTTGTAGGTGGGGCAGATTGTGAATTGTAAGGCCGGATGAGAGCGGTAGTAGGTTTCAAGTGATTCACGGACATATTGTTCTTCGTTCATATCCGTGAGATACCCTCTGCTCTTAAGCAGGGTACGCGTTTCCGGCTCCAGATCGTTTAATGCAGATGTATCGGAGCTTCTATTAAAAAGAACACGGGCTACCTTAGGCTCAACCAAGTCTACAGCGCCGGTTAATGTATTCATGATCAGCAGAACATCATCGCTTAATCTGTGTTTGTAGTTATACTTAGACAATCTCATACGCCCTCATCCTCCTCAGGACTGATAGAGTTGCATTTACTAACTTGTAAATAATGTAAAACTTTTCCTGATGGACAACTATGATAAAAGTCATAAAATAGGAAATAATCTACTAAATTACAGGCCGATCCACCCCTCTCCTCTGAACCCCGCTGAACCACCCGAAATCTCCAATTACTCTTGCAATAAGTAGATAGAAGCGGTTAACCTCACCTGCCGCCGACTTCTCCCGAAATCAGGTGCACTTATGCCCCTCATTCACATTGTGCCGACCGTATCCTCACGCCAAAGACACCAGCCTCCGAAGATGCTGGTGTCTTTGCGCATGCGCCCGCACAATCCTATCTCAAACCCAGCAAGCTCTACTGCGCAGGAGAGAGAGTAAGCGTGAATGTCTTGTCGAACGGAGTAACCAGGTTAACCTGCACGGTTTTATAGCTCTTTGGCGGGCCGGGTTCCGGGGCGGTTCTGCCGAGATGCGCCATTTCGCCGCCTGTCAGATCGATCCAGTCTCCACCATAAGTATAACGAATCTGCCCGTCGCGCCACAGGAAGTTGTCCTCGTCCACCATCTGCAGTTCTCCCGAAGTGTTGTCCTCATCCAACGTCTCCAGCTCTCCCGAAGTGAAGTTACCTTCCCAGCCGAATTTGAAGGATAGCTGAGCCAGGACCTGGGCAGGCTCCGCGCAGTGCAGCCGGATAGTCCAACCTGTCTCTGTACGGTGTACCACTGTCTCCACAGACAGCGTCTGTTCATGGGTCAATGGACGGCTCTGATGCGGCAAAAGATACCACGGACTGACAGCCGTACCCACCTCCGGCGGGAGAAGCGCTCCCTCCACCGGACCGTAGTAGCCCTTCTTCTGCACGCCCTTCAGCAGGTAGCCCTCCGGCAGCCGGGTCATCTCCTGCATCGGCACGAATCCGGGGTAGAAGCTCGTATTCAGCTGTACGGCCAGCAGCCTTACAGAACCGTGGCGCATCGCGAAGAACGATGGCGTCTCCGTGATCAGCGTCACGCTGGTCGCCCCGTCTCTAAGCCGGGCCACAGGCGCCCCGAAGTCGGTATGCAGCCGGCTGTGGTAGATCTTCCCCTGGTGACCCGCCGACTCCATCTTTTGCAGATAGCCGTCCCGCAGGAAATCACCGTTCAGGATTTGTTCATACTGCACAGGCAGCTCTGCTGTAGCCTCCGGCGGATGCTGCAGCTCCGGCTCCAGCAGCATCCGTACCAGGGCGTTCACCGAGCAGACGCCCGGATTGGACAAGGAGCGTCCAGCCCATTCGGCCTTACCGGCCAGCACGGCATCCTTGTCCGAACGGGCAAGAATCGCATACGGCAGATAATAAGGAGACAGATCATGGAGCACCCCCAGATCCTGCCGGCCGGAATAATCGGTCACGACTTCACCGGACGGGTGGACAAGGTAGACCATCATGTGCAGGTTCCGGCGCACCGGGTCCAGCAGCTCCGGCTTATCCAGCAGCCGGGCGGCATGAATCAGCATAATATCACTTACCGCACTGTAGATGCCGTTGCTCCGCTCGGTCCATTCCCCGTCCGGTGTAATATCCATGCCTTCCGCCAGCCATTCATCCGCCCGCTGCCGGGCCTCTTCTCTGCCGAACAGCTCATAGAGGAAGCCAAGCGCCGCGCACATCACCCAGCGGTGATTCGGGGTATGGACCCCGCCCGTAAGCATAACGGGTAGGGACTGCTCCAGGAACAGGAGCATGTTGTCCAGCACCGGCTGAAGCGGCGGCCACTCCTGCTTCGCCAGCAGCTGATATAACTGCGCATAGCCGACCACAACGAAGGCCGTATCCGGCGGCGAATGATAATTCGTCCAGCCCGGGGAGATCGAGCCGTCCTGATGCTGGAAGCGCAGCACGAACTCCGTAGCCAGCTTCAACCGCTCCAGCAGCTCCTCATCCCGGTAATACTTCGAATCCGGGTTCACCAGCGCCGCACCCCAGTAACACATATCCGTCGGAGTGCCGGTGGTGTGATTCACCCAGGCAATCCCCGTATGGGAATCAAGGGTTCCTCCATAATACAGGTTAGTCTGATCCAGCACCTGCCGGGGAATTCCCTGCTCTACTGCTCTGTCATTACTATCCACCAGTTGCTTATACATTGCGCTTCCTCCTTGCGGCAATCTCGGAAATCTCGAAGCTCTCGCCAATCAGCCTTCTGTCCTATCCCCTGCGTGCCAGCTTAGCCGTAAGCAGACGGTGGCTCTCATGAATCTCTTCCGGGCGGCAGGCAGCCTTCAGCTCATACACCTTGACCTGCGCCCGTTCAATCATCGGCAGATAAGCATCATAGAAATCAGGATCTCCGCTGTTCACATAGGGATACCAGTGGTCGGAGAGGCCGATCGTCTCATGAATGTGGACACCGACAATATCATCCATCAGCCCTTCCATTTCCCCTATACTGTCGTACAAGCCCAGACGGTCCATCATAATGGCGTGGCCGGTATCATACCAGATGCCGACTGGCGCTCCTTTTAAAGCATTGATTATCGTCCCCGCTTCCGCCAGCGTCGGAATCTGCTGCGGCTTGGAGCGTGTCTCGATGCCGAAGCGGACATTCAGCCCCTTGGACACCGCGCGGTTACACACCTCGTCCAGACTCTCGATAATGGTTTGCACATAGCCTGCACTGTACGCTTCACGCCGCTCCATCAGCTCCGCCCACTTGCTGCGGTAAGCTGCCGAATCCCTGCCCTGTCCCTCGTAGATCTGCTCCAGTTCCCCAGAGATATCATACGGGAATGGCACCTCGCCCGGATGCACCACTACAGCTTCCCCGCCGTAACGCTGAGCGTACTCTGCCGAGCGGACCAGCAGGTTTATCGCACGCTTCCGCTTCTCTTTGTCCTCGAAGCCCAGCAGAACGGAATCCGTGCCGTAGTCAGGGTCCGGGACATGGGGGAAAGTATTATGCACACTTGATATACCGATCTCCCCGCGTTCAATCATCGGCTCGATGGTAACTAGCATTTCCTCCGTCACATTATAATTCAGCTCTACCCTGCGGAACCCCAGCTCCCGGATCTCATTAAGCAATCCAACACCAGTAGAATGACGTCTCATATTCCAACAGGTGGAGAAGGAGAATTCTCCTTTATCCTCCATGACCATGTCTCCTCTCGCAACGCTTAAGTGTTATGAACTAGCCCTTCACAGCTCCCAGCATAACACCGCTGACGAAATATTTCTGCAGCCAAGGATAGACGACCAGAATCGGTACCGTGGCGAAGACGACAGTGGCGGCCTTGAGGCTCTCCGGCGGCAGCTTGGTGCGGGCTGCCCCCTCCAGGTTCGTCAGCTCAGTGATCATATTGTTCTGAACCATCTGGAAGAGCTTCAGCTGAAGCGGATACAGATCGGGATTATTGATATACATCAGGGAATCCTGGAATCCGTTCCAGCGTCCAACCGCATAGAAGAGCGCGAGTGTAGCCATAACCGGCATGGATAACGGCAGAACGATTTTCAGCAGGGTGCGGAAATGTGAGCTGCCGTCAATCTCGGCCGATTCCTCCAGACTCGGCGGAATGCTGCGGAAGAAGGAGATCAGGATAATCAGGTTGAACGGGCTGACCAGACCGGGCAGAATCAGCGACCACACGGAATCGATCATATGCAGATCACGGATCAGCAGGTATTCAGGAATAATACCGCCGCTGAAGAACATGGTGATGATGATCAGGTACATGAACATAGTACGGCCCTTCAGCTTGCTTTTAGTCAGCGGATAAGCGGCTGCAATAGTGAAGAGCATGCATAATACCGTCGTAGCCACCGTCAGGATAATGGTGAAGATCAGCGAGCGGATCATCGCATTGTCGGTGAAGACCTGCACATACGCCTTCCAGTTGATCTCAATCGGGAAAATCGTGACTTCCCCGGAGGTAATGGCCCGCGTGGAGCTGAGGGACACTGCAATAACGTGTATGAACGGAGCCAGGCAGAACAGCACGAACAGCGCAATTAAGGTAACGTTAACGATATCGAATATCCGGTTTGAGGTACGTTCACTCATCGTACTCCGCCTCCTTTCTGTATAATCATAGAATGCCGTCGCCGGTCACTTTTTTCGATATATAATTGGAGCCAAGGATGAATACCAGTCCAACTACTGCCTGGAATAATCCAACTACAGTCGCCAGCGTATACTGGCCCGATTCCAGACCAATCCGGTAGACGAAGGTACTGAGCACATCGGAGTATTCGCGCACTGCCGTATTCCCGATGATGTAAGGACGATCGAAGCCGATGCTGACCATTTTCCCCAGGTTGAGAATAAGCAGGGTAATAATGGTTGGTTTGATACTGGGCAGCGTAATGTAGCGGATCTTCTTCAATCGGGTAGCCCCATCCACTTCAGCAGCCTCGAACAGCTCGCGGTTGACACCCGTAAGCGCCGCCAGATACAGGATGGTCCCCCAGCCGGCACTTTGCCAGACACCAGTGAACAGGTAAGTAATCAGCCATGGATTTTTTTCGGTCAAAAAAGGAATGGGGTTCAGCCCCATACTCTCCAGCACACCATTCACCATACCCGATTGGTTGCCGAACAATTGATAAACGATACCTCCGATAATCACCCAGGAAATAAAGTGGGGAATGTAGAGGAGGGTCTGCGATATTTTTTTGAACCATACGGACTTCACTTCATAGAGCATAATGGCCAGAAAGATCGGGGCCGGGAAAGATACTACCAAATCGAGAAAATTCAACAAAAACGTATTGCGCAAACTGCTATAAAACTCTTTCATGCCAAAAACCTCGCGGAAAGCATCGAAGCCGATCCACTCACTGCCGTTAATGCCCTGGAACAGGTTGAAATCCTTAAAGGCAATCTGCACCCCGTACATCGGGCCGTAGCGGAAAATCAGGAAATACATAATGGGCAGTGAAAGCAGCGCGTATAGTTGCCAGTACCTTCTAATGTAAGACGCTTTGCTCAAGTTCCTCTCCTCCTATGGAGAAAAAACCGGGCAGAGCAGCATGCCAGCTCCCCCCGGTTTTCACTTTTTTTAGTTTATTTGGCTGAAATCTCTGTAAGCGCCTGCTCCAGCTCCGCTTTCAGCTTGTCTCCGCCCAGAGACATGTAGTCCTTCATTTCCTGTTCGAAAATAGTATCGAATTGATCCGGCTTCGCCATCGCGGTCTTCACAATGATCACGTTAAGCTTGTCGCTGAGCGTTGTGCCGTATTTCGATTCCGTTTCAATCGGCTTGCCGAAGACGATCGGACCCACAGTATCTGTGTTGGCAATATCAATCGACTGCTTCAGCGCCTCCTGGTTGTTGGCAGGGAAGCCCAGAATCCAGGCTTTCTCATTGGTGGCCTGATCGCCGAGGTTCTTACCGTTGGAGATAATCGCGGTGTCCCCGGAAGTGAACAGACGGTCTTGGAATTCCTGAGAAACATCAGCCTTAACTACCGGAATACCATCCACCATATCGTAGTTCTCGCCTTCAACGCCGTTGTAGATGTCAATCAGATTGTTTCCAGTTGCCATCCAGTCGAGGTATTTCACTGCTTCCACCGCACGCTTGCTGCTCTTAGGGATCATGATGTACATGCCGTTCGAAGCATAGCGGGATTTGATATACTTATTGTCCACCTTGGCATTGGTGAGGATGTCCGCAGGCAGCACCTTGCTGCCCGGCACATTCTTGTAGAGATTATCCAGCGTGCCATCAGCATAGAACATACTATCCACATCCTCGGACCAGAAGCCGATGTTGCCGTTCTGAATGTCCTTGGATACCTGGGCTTTGTCTTCATCCAGACTGAAGTCCTTGCTGACCAGCCCTTCATTGTAGAGCTTGTTGAGGAACTGTGCCGCATCCTTGAAGCCCTCATGCAGCGGCAGCTCATAACGCTGGCTGTAAGTAAGGTCGCCGCTGATCGGCTTGATGAAGGAGTAGATCAGGGTCTCCAGCTGAGCCGAGCCGAGGGACATGCCCATCGGAATGGTTTTGCTGCCCAGACCGCCCGGGTCCTTCTCTTTAAACGCTTTCAAAGTAGTGTACAGCTCATCAGTGTTCTTCGGTACCGGCAGCCCCAGCTTATCCAGCCAGTCCTGGCGGATATATGAAGCGTAACGGCCTGTAATCGCCCGTTTACCCGGAATGGCGAATTGCTTGCCATCCAGCTGGCCGAAGGTCATCGTCTCGTCACCAATGAATTTCTTCAGCGTCTGGCCGTGCTCCTCCAGTAAGGAACCCACATCCGTCAGACCGCCCTGCTGGGCGTAACGGTAGAAGACACTGGAATCGTAAGTGAAGACAATATCCGGCACATCAGAATTACTCGCCATCAGTACATTTAGCTTCGTGACTTCCTCTGAGCGCTGCACCGGTACAAATTCAACATTAATGTTATTCGGATCACCGAAATTTTTCTGAATCATCTGGGACACGAAGTTATTGGTAATGGTGTACTGCTTCGGCGTTTTACCGCGGTCGAAGATCTCCACCTTCAAGGTTACGCGTTCAGCGCTCTTCCCGGGTGCATCTGTACCTCCGGCTGCCGAATTCGATTTACCGTCCGAGGAACAGCCTGCAAGCAGAGTAGCCCCCATTACTGCGGTCAAGCCGATGCCGATTGCCTTCTTCAGAACTCTTTGATTTACGTTCACTGTCATTGTTCCATCTCCCTCGCCTTTAGCAGGCTATAATGGTGACTGCATGATACCCCCAAGCTTCACTGTGCCCGTACTCTTAGTAATGTCCCGTTCAAGCCTGTATTCCCCCCTCAGCGTTCAAGGCTGCTTGTTGTTCCGGGATGACCACAGTATTCCATAACTTTTGGCGGTCTGACAATAAACCTGTTTCGGATGCGATAAAGCACCTGAATTCGGACATCCGGTTTATCAGACCAACCATTTTCGTACAATAAACCGCTTTCATATCGGCAAAAATACAGGCCGCATCGCTATTCGCCCCCTTTTTTCAGAGGTTGGCGGAAAAGAGATGCGGCCTGGTGCTTACACGGTTGTGGCAGATGAATCATATGCTTCCATAGTGAAGCTTCCTCTAGTCCTGCGGCTCCAATCTGGAGGCTGCTTCGCGGCGTCTGGAAGAACGGTAATCGCCCGGCGTGATGCCGGCAATCCGCTTGAAGACTCTGCCGAACGAAATGGCATTCCCATACCCTACTTGAAGCGCGATATCCTGCAAGGAACAATCCGTATCCACCAGCAGCTGCTCGGCTTCCTTCATCCGCAGCTCGGTGAGGAAATCCACGAACTTCATTTTGAATTCGGTCTTGAACAGATAGCTGGCGTATTTGCCGGAGACCTGGAACCGGTCACTCAGATGCTTCAATGAAAGATCGGGATTGGTGAAATTCTCTTCGATATAATCCTTCATCTCATTGACCATGGCCCGGTAGCTCTTCGTCTCGCTGGCAGAGACATAGGTCCGGAATAAATCGGTGACATATTCGAATAAAATCGTCTTCACTTCACGGAGCGCCTCGGCCTCCTCCAGCTGCTTCAGCCGGACCTGCGCATTCTCCGCCGACAGCTCGTCCTGCAGCTGCTCGGACATCACCGCCACTTCCCGGCTCAGCATCTGCAGCATAGCCTGAATTAAGGAACGGATATCCTCGTCCTTCAGGAAATCCTGTTCAAACGCCTCGAAAATCCGCTCCAGCTGCTCCCGCCACTGGCCGCTCGACATGCGGAAGTACTTCACGAATTCAGCGATCATCTGCAGGTATTTATACGTCTCAAGCAGTGGCTGGCGCGCTGCGCCGCTGCCTGCCAAGACGATATCCTCATGAATCAGCAGCTTGTGCTGCATCACATATTCGGCTGCCGCATAAGACTCCCGGATCATCACCGGCCCGGCGGCAGCGGAGCCGATGCCGAAGCTGAGCGAGATCCGCAGATTCTGCTCGACCCAGGAGCGGCAATCCTCCGCAAAAACCCGGATCTTGGCTTCCATCTCCTGATCGCTGCCGGTGGCCAGAAACAGGATCGCTGCACGTTCGGTTCCCACCCATTCTGCCCAGCCCTGCAGCTCCGCGTTCCGCGCCAATTCCTGGAACACATTCATCAGGGCAAACTTCAGCGTATTCTGGTCGCCCCGGGTATACCGGTCCTCGAATACCTGCTCGTAGCGGTTAATCTCCCCAAGCACAACGATGAAGCGTGAGGCAGCATTCGCACCGGTAAGCGGAGACAGCTCCTCCAGCCGCTGGGTCACCTGCTCCAGCCGCTCGCTGTGCAGCAGATCGGTGAACAGCTTGCTGCGCTGCAGCAGCAGGTTCTCCCTGGTTTTTTTATCATAATCGGTCATGTGGTTGATCAGATCCTCCAGCACGCCGTCAATCAGCATCATCTCGTCCGGCCTGTCGGTAGACTGATCCATCATGCGGATCTGATGGCCCTCAATCCGGTTCATAATCACCTGGATCGGCTTATAATTGCGCCGGGTTACATAGATCAGATACAATACCGCACAGACCACGGTTCCCACCGCAATCGCTACCCAGAGATAGGAAATTACAGAGACCCAGCTGAACAGATTCCCCGCCTTGATTCCACTCTCGAACGTCCAGCCGTTTCTCTCCAGCTTCAGCGTGTTCAGCAGCTTGCCGTCAGCCACACCTTCTGTATCGGAATGGGCCTGGTACACGGTGTTGCCATTGCCGTCCAGAATGGTCATGAACGAGAGCTGCTGGTTAACCATGCTGTCGATGAGCTGCTCCAGGGCACTCATTTTGATATTGATGACCAGCATCCCCCCGGAGCCGAAGGGAAGCGGCATTGCTTTATTGGTAGTCAGCACACGAATTTCTGTACGCTGGGACATATCGGTATGATATTCCCTGACCGGTTGCCAGCCTTCCGGTACTGCCGGAGTCGAAGTCATGGCCCTGATCCAGTCCTCGTCGGCGAATCCGTCCAGCTCCTTCAACCCCGTATCGGTTAGAACGCTTCCACGCTCACGGTCATACAAATACACGGACTGAATATTCGAAGATTCCTGGATCAGATTGCGCAGACTCTGGGCAACCGCATAGACAGTGCCTCTGTCCGGCTCCCCCTGATTATTGAAATAGAGCTTGTAGACATCGTTCCGCTCAACCGCCTCCAGCACCGACAGCTCGGCTTCTTTGATCGTCCGGTCCACACTATCCCTGAGATAGCTGGCGGAGATGCGGTCTGCCTTCTTCGTTTCCGTCCGGGAGATATCATTAATAAACACAAAGGAGGCAAAGATCAGAATCGTCACCGTCAGCAAAAATATAGGGAAATAAGACAGCAGCAACCGGCGATACCAGGAACGGAACATTCGACAACCTCCTCCACAACCATCAGGGTACAAGGCCGCCTCCGCCCGCTTCAAACACATATGGTTCGAAGCCGCTCTGCGGCGATCCTGAACATCAGGCCTATTTTTACTGTGCAACTGGCAGAACTGACCGCCGTTTGAATTCCTGCCATTATAGCACATGCGCTTCCCCTCCAGCTAACCAGATAAAGTCAACTCCCCTCGGCCCTTTTCCCCGCCATTCTCCTGTGCTGGTGCAGGCTGTAACTGCCTCCACAAACAGTCAGTAATTAGCGCTTCCGGCATTGTCTTCAACCCACTCGGCCACCACCCCTGCAACCGGCTCCGGCACAACAGGTGGATAAATGTATCTTATTTATTCAATTGCTTACGTTTATCCCCAAGCAAGTGGAAAAACAGCATTTAATAGTACCGATAATGGGACTTTGAATGAAATGTGATTAAATTAAGTGCTGTTTTTCCAACTGCTGTTGTACCAGGAGGTAGCGTCAAGAAGTTTGTGTAAGAGAGTAGAAGTGCCTCCCCCGGGTTACGGGTTGGGATGTAGTGTTTCTGGGGGGAGGGGGAACCCCGACCCCCAGAAACTGGATTCCTCTGCTACGCCTCTTCCGGTGTGGGCAAAGAGGGGTAGCGTGTTTCGAATAGCTCTTTTAGCTTCTTTTTAACGGCATCCATGCCAAAGCCTTGGGCGACCCGCCCTGCATGACGTTCATTGTATTCAAGCATCTCCAGGTACACGATTTTCTCTGCTGCATCCATGTTCGTCAGACTGTTCATCGGTTTCAGGCGCTTGCGGATTTCCTTGTTCATCCGCTCGATGGGGTTCGACGTGTAGATCGCTTTGCGGATCGACTCCGGATACTTGTAGAACGTCAGTAGTGTGGATAACTGTTCCTCCCAGGACCTCATTTCCTTCGGATACAGCTTGTTCCACTTGGCTTTGACCGTATCAAAGTTAGCCCGGGCTACCACTTCATCCGGTGCTGTATATACGGTTTTCAACGCTTCAATGACATCGGTTTTGTGCTCCATCCGGATTTTAGGGAACGTGGCCCGCACTTTATGCACTACGCAATGCTGTACATCCGCCTGAGGATAGGTCTCTTTAAAAGCCGCATCCAGCCCCGGTAGTCCATCAAACACACCCAGCAGTACTTCCTGCGCTCCGCGGTTGTACAGGTCTTTGAGCACTTCTCGCCAGCCATTTGAACTCTCTTGGCCACCCACGTAGAACCCAAGAATTTGACGCTGTCCCTCCTCGTCAATCCCCATCGCAAAGTAGATCACGGAGTACCGTTTGCTCAGTGGCCGTTTCTGCCACTGGTGGATATCGTCAAGCACCGTAGCTGTAATATTGCTGACCGTGGTGGGGGAGTAGTGGCTGCCAAACATACTTTCAATGAACCGGGCCACATCCCGCGTGCCCATGCCCGATTTGTACATTTGGATGACGGCCTCTTCTAACCATCCGTCCCGCCGCTGGTACGGCTCAAACATCTGCGTCTGGAAAAGGCTTTGGCGGTCCCGGGGCACCTGGAGGTCCTCGATATGGCCGTATTTCGTGTGTAAGTCTCGCGTATAGTAGCCGTTGCGACTATTGCTGGCACCTGCTTCTTCACTGTCCATAAACCCCTGGATCTCGGCGCGCAACAAGAGTTCCATGTTGTCTTTCACAAAATCTTTAACAAGTTTTTCAAATAGATTATTCAGAGAACTTTCGGGTAAAATATTCATTGGTAGGGTTCCTCCTTGGTGGTTTCGCAATCCCGAGGATACCCTACTTTTTTGGTGCTTGACTAGGCTCCAAATCTTGGTACACAACTTACTTTACGCCATCTACCAGGATTCATTCTAACCGATGATTTCATGAAAAAACGGAGCGCGCACAGCCGCAGCTGTGCACCCCCGCATATTCCTGCCCTTCAGACATACAGGCTGCCACCAGGATGTCCTACAAACCGCTATTTTCCCGGATATACCGCCGCGCCTTGATCGCATATTCCAGCGGATCGGCAAGCGCCGGGTCCTGCTCTGCTTCGACAACGAACCATCCCGTATAGGGAGAGGCAGCCAGTTCGGCAAAAATCTCTCCGAACGCGATGCAGCCATCGCCCGGTACGGTGAAGGCTCCCGCTTTTACCGCCTGCAGGAAGCTAAGGTTCTCTGCCTTCACACGCTGGACCACCTCCGGCCGGATATCCTTCAGATGCACATGCTTAATCCGCGGCAGATGCTCACGCAGCACCTCCAGAGGATTCTCGCCGGAGAAGGCCAAATGTCCCGTATCGTATAGGAGCGACACTTCATTAGGATCAGTAAGCTCCATCAGCCGGGCAATCTCCGCTGCGGTCTGCACCCCGGTGCCCATGTGATGGTGATAGACCAGCGTCATGCCCTTCTCGGCCGCCAGTCGTCCCAGCCCGCTAAGACCTGCGGCAAGCGCTGCCCAATCCGCCTCGGTAAATACCGGCTTGTGCGCGAACAGCGGCGTATCCATCTGCCCCTGAATGCTCCGGCCCTGCTCGGATACGACAATGACCTTGGCGCCCATCTCATGCAGGAAATCCCGGTGCGCAAGGAAGGCTTCCGCCGTCTCCTCATATGGACGCACCGTCAGGAAGGCGCTGAACCAGGCACTGGCGATACTCAGACCGCGCAGCTCCAGTGCCCTGTGCAAAAGCTCCGGAGAACGCGGATACTTGTTGCCCACCTCGCTGCCCTCATATCCGGCAAGCGCCATCTCGCTGATGCATTGCTCGAACGTATTGCCGCCCCCCAGCTCAGGCATATCATCATTCGTCCAGGCAATCGGAGCGATCGCCAGCCGGACGGCATTGTCTCTGAACATGCTCATGTTCTACCCCTTCCACAATCCCAAGTATGGCAGAATCCTTGATTCACTGTGCGCCGTCTGCCCTGCTTCGCGCACATTCAGCGCACATCCAGCGCCCGCTCAGTAGCTCCGGGCTGTCTCTAGTCCGCTGCGCTTCCGGTCATAAGCCTCCTGCATCGCTTCCTTGCCGGACACTTCCGCTACCCCGACATTCCACCAGGCCCCATAGCCGTGGGTCATCGTCTTCGGCAGCACTTTGATATCGATCAGCGTGGAGCGTTCCGACTGGCAGGCCGCAGCCAGAGCCGTGCGAAGCTCCTCAACTGTTGACGCGCGGAAGGTCTCTACCCCATAACCGGCTGCACTCGCCGCATAGTCGATCCGCATCAGCTCACCGCTGAGCTGCCCGTCCGTACCCCGGTGGCGGAATTCTGTGGCCATGCTGTCCATTCCCTGCTCCATCTGCAGGTTATTAATACAGCCGAAGCCTGCATTATCCAGCAGAAGGACGTTGATCTTCCGGTTCTCCTGCAAGCTGGTTACCAGCTCGGAATGCAGCATCTGGTAGCTGCCGTCCCCGACCAGCGCGTAGACTTCACGCCCCGGCTCTGCCAGCTTGATGCCCAGCGCCCCGGCAATCTCATAGCCCATACACGAGAAGCCATATTCCATATGATAGGTATCCGGCACCTCCGAGTTCCACATCCGCTGCATATCTCCCGGCAGACTGCCCGCCGCTCCAATGACAATCGCATCCTGCGGAATAGCTTCATTAATGATCCCCAGCACCTGCGTCTGGGTCAGCGAAGTGCCTAGCACCTCTGCATATTCCGGGAGCTTCTCATCAAGCTGTCCGGCTACTTCCGGGGTGAACGCACCTGTGTTGCCGGTGTTCGCCGGATACTCCACACCAGCTAAGCGTTCTCTCTCCGCAGCCCACGATTTCTTCGCCTGGGCGATCTCATCCGTATACGCTGAGCGGTACCCCCGCTCCTCCAGCGCTGCGGCTAAGGCGTTCAAGCCTTCGGCTGCATCGCAAACTACCGCCAGCGCGTCCAGCTTGGCCGCATGATAGGGCGAAGCGTTCAGCGTCAGGAATTCCACCTCAGGATGACTGAACAGACTCTTCGAGGCGGTGGTGAAGTCCGTGAACCGGGTACCGACGCCGATCACCAGATCTGCCTCCGGGGCCAGCGCATTCGCGCAGCCGTTGCCGGTGACGCCGATGCCGCCGAGGTTGTACTCGCAGCTGCTGGCTACGGCGCTTTTGCCGGCCTGGGTCTCTCCGAACGGAATAGCGAATTTCTCGGCAAAAGCGCGCAGCGCCGCTCCGGCATCCCCATACCGGACACCCCCGCCGCAGACCAGCAGCGGCCGCTGCTTGCTGGTGATCAGCTCAGCCGCAGCCGCAATCTCCTGCGGATGAGGCAGCCGGGCGATGACCCGGTGAATCCGCTTGCGGAAGAAATCAGCCGGATACTCCCAGGCTTCGCCCTGCACATCCTGCGGCAGCGCAATCGTAACCGCCCCGGTATCTCCCGGATCCGTCAGCACCCGCATCGCGTTCAGCATGGCCGACATCAGCTGCTCCGGCCGGGTGACACGGTCCCAGTATTTGCTGACCGCCTTGAAGGCGTCATTGACCGTGATCGACAGATTATACGTATGCTCCATCTGCTGGAGCACCGGGTCAGGCTGGCGGGTAGCGAAGGTATCTCCCGGCAGCAGCAGCACAGGAATCTGATTTGCCGTTGCCGTTGCAGCGGCCGTCAGCATGTTAGCAGCCCCCGGCCCTACTGAAGCTGTACAGGCCATAATCTTCCGTCTGCGGCTCTGCTTGGCAAATGCGGTTGCCGCGTGAACCATCCCTTGCTCATTGCGTCCCTGGTAGACCGTCAGTTCACCCGGCGCTTCCTGCAAGGCCTGCCCTAATCCAAGTACATTGCCATGCCCGAACACGGTGAATACCCCGTGCACGAAGCGTTCCGGCCCGCCGCCGTAATCCACATACTGCTGATTCAGAAATTTAACCAGCGCCTGCGCTGTCGTTAATCGGATACGTTCCACTTCATGTTCCTCCCTTCGCCTTGTCTACTGCCAGCGGGCAGTGACGACTTTTTTGCGCGTATAGAATTCTACCCCGTCGCTTCCGTTCGCATGAAGATCGCCGTAGAACGAATCCTTCCAGCCCGAGAACGGGAAGAACGCCATCGGTGCAGGCACTCCAACATTGACGCCCAGCATGCCGGACTCGATATGTTCGCGGAAGTAACGGACTTTACCGCCATCATTGGTGAAGATACAAGCTCCGTTCGCAAACCGCGAGCGATTCGCAATCTCCACCGCCTGGGCTACATCCTTCACCCGGATCACCGACAGCACCGGCGCAAAAATCTCCTCCTGCCAGATCTTCATCTCCTCCGTCACCCCGTCGAACAGCGTAGGTCCGATGAAATAACCTTCTCCCTTCACCGCCGCATCCTCACGGCCATCCCTGAGCAGCTTCGCGCCTTCGGCGATGCCCTGTTCAATGTAGCTAACCGTACGCTCTTTATGGCCTTGACGGATCACCGGCCCCAGGAACGTATCCTCCTCTAGCCCATTCCCGATGGTCATGCTGTTGCACTCCCGCAGCAGAATGGAGATCAGCTCATCGGCGACTTCCTCCTGCACCGTTACCACCGAGCAGGCCATGCAGCGTTCTCCGGCAGAGCCGAAGGCCGCATTCACAATCTGGGAGGCTGAGGCTTCCAGGTTCGCGTCCGCCAGCACGATGGAGTGGTTCTTCGCTCCGGCCAGCGCCTGGACACGCTTCAGGTGATCTGTTCCTTTTTTGTACACATATTCCGCCACCGGCTGCGATCCGACAAAAGAAATCGCCTTCACATCCGGGTGCTCCAGCAGCCCGTTCACCACCTCATGCGCGCCGTTCACCACATTCAGCACACCGCTGGGCAATCCGGCTTCCTCCAGCAGCTCCGCAAGGCGGGCCGCCAGCAGCGGTGTACGCTCCGAAGGCTTCAGCACAAAGGTGTTGCCGCAGGCAATCGCCAGCGGGAACATCCAGCACGGCACCATCATCGGGAAATTGAACGGGGTAATCCCGCCGACCACTCCAATCGGATAACGGTACATCCCTGATTCGATACCAGTCGCAATATCCGGCAGCTGCCGGCCCATCATCAGTGTCGGAGCGCCTGCCGCGAATTCTACGCATTCAATGCCGCGCTGGACCTCGCCGTAGGCTTCTTTGAAGCTTTTGCCGTTCTCCAGGGTGATGATCTTCGCAAGCTTCTCCCAATTCTCGACCAGCAGCTGCTGATATTTGAACAGAATCCGTGCTCTGCGCGGAACCGGTGTTGCGGACCAGCCTGCAAAAGCGGCCTTAGCCGCCGCCACCGCCCGGTCCACATCGGCTCTGCCGGATAGAGGCGTTCTGCCCAGCAGCTCACCTGTGGCCGGGTTCACTACCGGCTCCGTCTGTGCCGTATCGGCTGTTACCCATTGCCCGCCGATATAGTTTTTCAATACTTGTGCCGTTTGCTCTGTCATTTATGTCCACTCCTTCTGTTCTATATAGAGTCTGCTGACTACCCTTACTTATTGTGCGCCTGCCGGAACCTCCTCGTTCGTTCGCAGGAAATCCTCCAGCTCCTCCAGGGTTGGCATAGCATCGGAGCAGCTGTGGCGGGAGATGACAATCGAGGCCGAGGCACTGCCGCGCCGCATCGCCTCACTGACACTGTGCCCGCTCATCAGACTGTGGATGAAGGCTGACGCATAGGAATCGCCTGCGCCGAACGTCTTGAGCACTTTTGCCGGGAAAATCCCGCTCCGGTGGCTCTGCCCATCCGCTGTATAGCTAATCGAGCCGCTGCCGCCGTGCTTGATGACCACCAGCTCTGCCTGATGCGAGAACCAGCGGGCTGCCGTGGCCTGATCATCGGCGCCAGCCAGATTGTACAGATTCTCCATCATGTCAAATTCTTCGCGCGTGCCGATGATGCAGTGGCTTTTCTCAGCAGCAAGGTTATAGTAGACCGCCGTTTCAGCGGCTGATGTCCAGGTATAAGGGCGGTAATCGAGATCGAAGAACACAGTCACGTTATGCTTGCGGGCGAATTCCAGCGCCAGAAACACCGCTTCACGCGAGGGGCTCTGCGCCAGCGCCGTACCGGAGATGAGCAGCGCCTTGGAGCTGGCAATGTAATCTTCCGAGATCTCCTCCGTGTTCAGCAGCAGATCGGCCACATGGTCGCGGTACATTAGAATGCTGCACTCCTGCGGGCTCTTAATTTCGGTAAAAGCCAGCCCCGTCACCGCACCCGTCCGGTCCACGCACACCTGGCTGTCGTCAATGCCATCCTTGCGCAGATAGCTGCGGATGAACCTGCCCATCTGGTCGTCAGCCAGCTTGCCGATGAAGCCGGTACGCATGCCGAGCCGCGCTGCACCGATGATAATATTGGCCGGAGAGCCGCCGACATATTTGGTGAAGGTCATCGTCTCTTCCATCGGCCGCCCGGTCTCATTGGCGTTCAAATCAATACACAACCGGCCAACAGCAACTACATCCAGCCGCCGGTCAGAGTCAAACTTTAAACCGTTCATAGTGATGCCTCCTTGATCAAGCTAGGGAAAAGGTAATTCATTCGGTACTACGGTAATATGAATGGCTGTAAACCGTTGTGAATTGGACAATGAAGTTGTAATTCGTACAGTGAAGTTGTAAATAAGCGCAATGATGCTATAAATCGCACAATCTTAAGGTTAGTTTGATACGCTGCATTAAGAGTCGGTTGGCGTGTAGATTGAGTATTTCAACGAGTATTTCAACGTTTAATCGTTTCCTTTGGAACAGAATGGTTCATTTCATCTCAGGGGAGGGTAAGCGCTTAACCTAATTTTCTACTTCAGTATAGTTTAGAAGCGCGCTTTTGGCAATCCTCAATTTGAAAGCGATATCAATAATCGGTTTTTCGCATCCCTCCGGCACACTCCCCCCCACACATCTCGCTCTCCCCCCACTGCACGCAAAAAAGACCCGCTCCCAGCCGCAGCCGGAACAGGTCTTTAATAGATAGTGGTGTGGTTAGTGCGGAACCGGACCCGTCGAATGGCGGATGACCAGCTCGGGCATCAGCATGATTTTGCGCTTGGGGCTGGTGGGGTTACTGATCGATTCATTCAGCAGAAGCATCGCCTGCTCGGTCATCTCGCGCAGAGGCTGGGCGATACTGGTCAGCGAGGGATGGCAGATTTCGGCCAGCATCGTATTGTCGAAGCCGACTACGGACAGGTCGCGGGGAATAGACAGGCCGGCACTGCGCGCCTCCTTGAGCACCCCGATCGCCAGTAGATCATTGCAGCCAAAGATGGCGGTCGGGCGTATGTCCTGTGCCTGATTCAGCATCTCTGCCGCTGCCGTGCGCCCGTTCTCCAGCGTAGCCGAGGTGTGGATCATATTCGCCGGATTGTCAAAAGAAATCCCCGCCGCCTTCAGCGCATCCAGGAACCCCTCCACACGCAGCCTGCTCCCCGGCAGATTGTCAGAGATAACTCCCAGCCTGCGGTGACCGAGGGACAGCAGATATTCCGTGGCCTGATAGCCGCCTTTGTAGTCATCGACGGTGACACTGTTGCCCTCCAGCATACGGATATCGGCTGAGAACAGCACAAGCGGCACATGATCGGCCACCATTCCGCGAATCAGCTCAGGATTCCCCGTATGAGAGGCAATAATCAGGCCATCCACCCGCTTGCGCAGCAGCAGCGAGATATACCGGGCTGCCTTTTCATCGCTGCGATCCGTACTGCATACGATTAAGTCGCTGCCCTGCTCCTGGGCGTAATCCTCGATGCCGCGAGCCGTCTCCGCAAAAAAAGGATTGGCAATATCGGGGATCATCAGCCCGATGGTCCCCGTCCGGCGGCTGGTCAGGGCAGAAGCTACCAGACTGGGCTGGTAGTTCAGCTCCTCCATGACCCGCCCTACCTTTTCCCGCGTCTTGTCGCTGATCCGGCCGCTCTTATTCAATACCTTGGACACCGTAGCGATAGAGACGCCTGCTTCCCGTGCCACATCATAGATCGTAGGTTTCATCGTTATTAAGCCCGCCTTTGCGTTCTTGCCTTCTTATCCTTCGATTATAAGGAAGTCCTCCCACGCTGTCTATCTATCGGGTATGTGTGTCTTCTACAAACCAGCTATTTAAATAACCCTTACGGGTGAATGAGATTACCTGCGCGCCATTTATCCACAACAGAAGAAAATCATAATTTCCTCTAGAGTAAAAAAGGCTCCCGCTGCGCGGAAGCCCCATTATAAACCATTCGCTTGTCTGCCAAGCTACATAACCTTCTACCCTCTTTGACTCAAATCACTCTGCCGCTGTCACAGGCCCGCTCTGTGCAGGCTTGAACAGCCACTCATGATCGGGATCATTGTGGAACACCCACGTGCGGACCGGTCCGGCCATCACGTTAAGATAATACGAATCATATCCCGGCGGCGCGGAGACAGGGTGATAACCCTCCGGCACCAGCACGATGCTTTTATCAGGGACAGCAATAGTCTCGTCGAGGCTGCGGTCATCGTTGTAGACCCGCTGCACCACGAAGCCCTTGGCGGGATTGACCCGGTGATAATACGTCTCCTCCAGGTAGGATTCCGCCGGCAGGTTATCCTGGTCATGCTTGTGCGGCGGATAGCTGGACCAATTGCCGCCACCCGTGCGAACCTCGACCACCAGCAGGCTCTCGGCCACACTCTGCTCAGGCAGGATATTAACAACTTTGCGAGTCATGCTGCCATAGCCACGGTCCTCGATCGCCGCATCTGACGGGGTAATCAGCCGTGCCGGATATTTGCCGCTTCCCGGAGCAAGGCAGACCGCAAGCTCCAGCTCTGACAGTGCGCTAACCTCATAATGCGCTCCCGCCGGAACATATACAGCATAAGGAGCCATATCTTCAAAAACGGACATGCGTCCGCCGATATCGGCGAACCGCTCGCCTTCCACCTCTATATCTGCTTTGCCCGCCAGCAGTACCAGACAGACTTCATTCTCTTCGCTATCACGCTCCAGGGTAGCTCCGGCCTGCAATTGGTACACCTCGAACCCGACATACTTCCATCCGGCACTCTCGGGGCTGACCGCAGCGATACAGCCATCCTTATCCGGCGTTCCGGCCTTAATCAGTAGATCAGACATCCTCGTTCATCCTCCTCTGTCTTCAGAATCTGTATCCGCTTACAAGGCCTGCAGTTCAGAAAATCCCGCTTCCGCAGCAGTTACAGACAACTTGACGGGAAGTCCGCTCAGATACGATTCTCTGGCTGCTTCGGCAATGAGCTGTGCCGCTTCGCCGTCACGGC
Organism: Paenibacillus sp. FSL H8-0332; assembly: GCF_037963835.1. Classification (NCBI taxonomy): domain Bacteria; kingdom Bacillati; phylum Bacillota; class Bacilli; order Caryophanales; family Paenibacillaceae; genus Paenibacillus; species Paenibacillus sp. FSL H8-0332. The sequence continues at coordinate 1,383,942 of NZ_CP150145.1, read as the reverse complement.
CACTGCAGATCACCGGTTCCTCCAGCCTTACTGAACGGGCAAACGCGGCAATCTCCTCCATAAATGCCTGGTTATAGCGCTCCAGGAAGAAATGCTCCGGCTGATCGCGGGTGACCGAAGTCGCGGTGGATACCTCCACTGTTGTCGGTCGGCAGTTGTCTGCCGTCGCCGAACCCAGCGTTCCGAACACCTCCACCCGCTGATCATAGCCGTATACAGCCTGCCGGCTGTTGTCGATTACGCAGATCGCCCCGTTCACGAACGTCAAGGTAATGACGGCGGTGTCCACATCCCCGCAACGGCCGAACATCGGATCAATCAGATTCGCCCCCCGGGTGTAGACCTCGGCCACTTCACTGCCCACCAGATAACGGGCCATATCGAAATCATGAATCGTCATATCCATGAACATCCCGCCCGAGGACCGTACATAAGCCTCACCGGGAGGCTGCGGGTCACGCGAGGTGATTTTCACAATATGCGGATTCCCCAGCTCCCCGGATTGAACCAGCCGCTTAAGCTTGCGGAAGCTGGGGTCCATCCGGCGGTTGAAGCCAACTTGCAGCAGCACACCGGCGTCCTCTGCCGCCTGCAAGGCCCGCTGGGTCTCTTCCGAGGAGAGGCTGATCGGCTTTTCACAGAAGATATGTTTGCCCGCCCGCGCAGCCCGCTCAATCCAGGACGCATGCGAATCAGTCGGCGTGCAGATGAACACCGCTTCAATCTCAGGATCATTCAGTATATCTTCACCCGCAGCAAAAACAGAGCCAAGCCCCCTGCTCTCTGCCCAGGCCAGCAATTCGTCACTCATCATAGCTTCAGCTATGGACTTCAGTTTGAACGACGGCATCGCACGCAGATTGTCTGCGTGGAGGCGGCCGATTCTTCCCGCTCCGATAATGCCAACTACAATCGGTTTAACCATGTTCGCTTATCCTCCTCAGAGGGTAAGCGCTTAACCTTCCCGAGAACAGTATACTTCATGCCCGGGAAAGCTTCAAGCAAATTTTTCTCAAAAAGATCAGATAGGCGTGAACCGAAATACATATTTGGATAAAGGCAGCCGATGAATGTGTTGGCTGTCTTTGTTTGTGTTCAATCAGGTCAGGACAACATGAAAGAGACTGTAGAAATAAAATAGGAAATGGATACCGTGAGATTTCTCTTTAACAATTAAATGAATCCTATATTATGCAAGTTAGAACAGGAAAAGAGGTGTCTCATGAGCAAAATTAATTTTACCGAAAGCCTTCTTCGAGTAATTATTTCTCTGATCGGACTTCCATTCACATGGATTCAAGCGGCTCTTTCCAGATACCTTCTGTATAAATATAAAGCTCCAGGTGAAAAGATTTCAGTTGGCTCACATCATCTCCATGCGATTGTTACCGGCAGCAGCACAAGTAAACTTCCGACGATTCTATTAGAAGCAGGAATGGGTGGTTGTGCTCTGGATTGGTCGCTGGTTCAGCCTGCATTAGCCAAACATACCAAGGTCCTCTCCTATGACCGGGCCGGGTTCGGTTGGAGCACTACGCCTATCAGTGAGCCGACTTGCGAAGGTTATGTTCGTGATTTGCGGGAATTATTAACGCAGCTTGAATTAGAACCCCCATACATCCTTGTAGGGCACTCCTATGGCGGAATGATCATGCGGCTGTTTGCTTCTAAGTATCCTGAAGAGGTCTCCGGGATTATTCTTGTGGACTCCACACATGAGCAAAGATTCATAGAATCCACTTTTAATCAAATCAGATATGAAGAACGGCTGCGGCACCTGAGACGACTAAGAATGGGTTATCTTTTATCCCCTATTGGGTTGCCCCGTCTATTAAAACAACCTATTGGTGCCAAACGGCTGCCTCCACCAGTTCAACATACAGTGAAGACACTCGGATATCGAAATAATGCGTATAAAGCGGCATATCTGGAATCTCTCTACACTATAGAAAGTGCCCTCCAATTAATAGAGTCAGAGCCTTTAGTTTCGGAATTACCAATCATCGTATTATCTGCCGGAAGGCAGAATGAGGATTGGCAACAATCACAGAAGAAGCTCCTCCAGTTAACTGCAAAAACCCGGCAGATCGTCGCCACGGAAAGCTGGCATTCCATTCAACTCTATCAGCCGCAAGCGGTTATAGATTCAGTATTGAACCTATTAAGAGAACATTACCGCAACCAAACAGACAAGCAGGCGTCTATTTAGTAGGAATATATATCCATTAAGAAAGGTGAGCTATAATGATTGGGAGATTCATAAGGGTTCTGGAAGGAAGTCCCAGAATCGTTATTAGTATTTTCCATCCAGCCATCGGGGGAGAACCGGTGAAGGGTATCGACTTGTATGCACCTTGCCAGGCTGAGGCAGCTAAGCTTTTGACAGAGATGGGCGTTGCTCTGGACAACCTGAATATTGCCAGTGTAACAACCAACGGGGCATTAGCTCCAAAAACAGAAGGGTTTCCCGTCGTCCTCCTCTCCCCTGGATTCGGTGTAGAACGCGATATGTATCTCGGAGTGATTTCCAAGTTAGTCTCCAAAAACTACGTGGTAATTACGATTAGCGCTCCGCATGAGTCTGTCTTCACCGTATTTCCAGACGGCAGCTATCTCAAGCAGGCACCGGAAATGGCGGAGCTGGCAAGCAGTGACTACACCAGTTGGCGCCGTCTGCTCCACAACCGGGTTCAATCTATACACGCAGTTATGGACCATCTTAAGATGCTTACCCGCTCCGATACCGGGCTTGCCGGGCTGTTCGATCTGGATAAGATTGCTGTCATGGGACATTCACTCGGAGGTGCCGCCACCCTGGAGGCCGCCAAGCAGGATCACCGGATCAAGGCGGCTGTCCTGCTCGATCCCAGTTTTCACCTTATACGCCGGGAAGACGTACAGTCTTCTGTTCCAGTTCTGCTGTTGCGGCAAGAAGCTTCAGCGTACCGGGAGATGGCAGCATCTATGAATGAGACCATTGCATACGATTATATTGATGGGCAGCGCTATGCCTTCAACGCTCTGAACAATGCCCATTTCTATCAGGTAAAAGGGGCTCAGCACATGTCTTTTTCCGACATTCCGCTCCATTACAATGATCATCACGCAGTTCCCGTTCATACGGTTACCGCAGAAGCTGCAACCGCATTCATGGAAGCGGTCTTTTGTAAGGGTGAGGCGGGCCGGAATTTCGCTTTACGGCCTGGAGAAACCGTCGTTCCTATCAACGCAGAGGGTGAACCTGTAGGAACTTAGCATGAAGACACCCTGCGTATGACGGACCCTCTTAGATTAGTTGCAGGAACAGTATTGCTTAATTTTAAATGTTCTTTACAGCTAAATACTGGTACTCAATGATACACTTAGGCTATCATAACGCTTGCTTGAAGGAGTGTTCCAAATGCAATTACAAATAGTGAAGGAGCCCGGCACAAACGATACATCTTATGTTACAAACAAAATGATTGAATTCAATCTCAAGCATTTCCCTAACGAATTGAAGGGCAGATATCAAGCCGTCAACCTTCTTTTGAAGGATAGCGATGGAAATATTTACGGCGGACTAACTGGTGAAATATGCTGGAACTGGTTAGAGGTACAATATCTATTCGTTGACGAGGACTACAGGAAATTCGGATATGGAAAGAAGCTGCTGCTCGAAGCCGAAAAAATGGCTAAAGTAAAAAAATGCGATTTCATTAAATTAGATACCCTAAGCTTTCAGGCATTGGACTTTTACTTAAAGCAAGGGTTCGAAGTGTTCGGAACGATACATAACGCCGGCAGCCATACTCATTATTATTTGAAGAAAGTGATCTCCAAGTAAAAGCTAACGCCCATTGATTAGCATGAAATGATACCCAAACATCGATTGACCCGGGAGGGCATTTTGTATGAAGATCCGACTTAGCGACTATAATCCAGACTGGATCAGACTTTATCAGCAGGAGGCTGAATTTTTAACTACTATTTTCACAGATGAAATCGTACGTTTCGAGCACTTTGGAAGCACCTCAGTACCAGGCCTGAAAGCCAAACCCGTGATTGATATGATGTGTATTGTAAAAGACATAGGCAAAATCGACTCGTACAACGATAAGATGACACTGCTCGGATATGATGCAGGTGGAGAATGGGGAATTCCCGGCAGAAGGCTATTCCGCAAGGGCGGTGAGGCGAGGACGCATCACCTTCATTGTTATCAGGCAGACAACCCTCAAATTGAACGGCATCTCGTGTTCAGAGATTATTTAAGAGCCCATCCGGAAGAATCGGCAAGATACAGTCAGTTCAAACAAGAATTAGCGGATCGCTTCGAGGATACCAGCCAGTACGGCCCAGCCAAAAAAGCATTTGTGAGCACTATGGAACAACAGGCACTGTCTTGGTTCGCAGAAAAGAAGTGAGTTCACAGTGAATCTTACGGGGCAATTATCACTTATAAGCAACCGAAAAAGAGGAGGAACTCAAATGAAGACAATCATGCGCATGATGGACCATCTGTACTGGGCGGACGGAAGGATTTTGGATGCACTTGAAGCAAGTGACACGAAGGACACAGAGCTTCTGAAGCTGGTGCGGCATGTGGCGGTGGCGGAGCAAGTCTGGCTGTCGCGCTTGGAGGGTAGGGGCAACGTGCAATATTGGTTATGGGAGGAAGCGGAAGACCTGCCGGAGATCCGGCGAATGTTCGAAGCTAACGCTAAGGATTACCGCAACTATATCGAAAAGCTGGAGGAATCCGGGCTGGACAAGATGATTGATTATGCCAGCCAGAACGGAGTTCCGTTCCGAACATCCGTCCGGGACATCCTGCTGCAGGTGCTTTTACATGGGCAATATCACCGGGGACAGATCAACCGGGCCCTTCGGATGGAATCGGCAGAGCCTGCTCCCGTTGATTACATCACATTCGCAAGGCTTTAACCTTGCAACTGCTAGGAACAAGGAGCGGATATAAGAAATGGAGATCAGAGCATTACATACGGGTGAACAAGCACCTACCGAATTGCTTTTATTGGCCGACCCTTCCCCGAAGCTGGTTGAGGACTATGTGGCAAGAGGGCAATGCTTCGTTGCTGAGGCGGATCAACAGGTGGTCGGTGTCTATGTGCTGCTGCCAACCCGGCCGGAGACCGCAGAGCTGGTGAATATCGCAGTGGATGAGGAGTTCCAGGGCCAGGGCATCGGTAAGCAGTTGGTGAATCATGCGATTCAGGAGGCTAAGCGGCTCGGATTCAAAACGCTGGAGATCGGCACAGGCAACTCTAGTATCGGCCAGCTTGCACTGTATCAGAAATGCGGCTTCCGGATCACAGGAATCGACAAGGACTTTTTCATTAGGCATTATAGTGAAGAAATCTATGAGAACGGGATGCAGGTGGTGGATATGATCCGCCTGTCACAGGATCTGTAAGTCAATCAGGGCTGCGGAACAGCTTCACAAACCTAACAATAGCTGCAGAAATTATCGCAGGAGGGAACGTATCTTATGGAAGCACAAATATTGCAGTTTCTCAATAACACTTATCCTGTTCTACTCTCCAGTGTGGAGGCGGTCACCAACGAAATGTACCGTTGTCACTCGGGGAAGGGAACGTTTTTCGCCCGAATTACGAATTATAAGACCTATGAAGAACAATTAGCTGAAGTGAACTGGACTACTTATCTGTTCAACCGGGGCGTACGGGTGCCGGAGGTTGTATCTACTGAACAGAATTCGCTTATCAGCACCCTGCTGCTGGATGAAGCAGAGAAGTTCGTGGTCTTGTTCAGGGCGGCAGCCGGAATCCACCTGCCCCGGGCCAAATGGGACAAAACCATATTTAGAACCCTCGGACAGCAGATAGGCAGAATGCATCAGGTGAGCAAAGAGTATCAGCAGTCTGAAGCTGCCCAACCGATTCCACATTGGTATGATAACGATGAATATGATTTTCTCAAGTATATTCCTGCCGAAGAGCCGGCCATCCGGGACATTGCGAAGGATGTGCTCAAGCAGATTCGAATGCTGCCCAAAGATGAGGCGAACTACGGCTTAATCCACGGCGACCTGTGGCTGAACAATACCCTTGTAGACAGTGATTCTGCGCTGACGATGATTGATTTTCAGGATTGCGAGCGGCATTATTATGCCTACGATTTAGCTGTGCCCATCTATTCTGCACTGGAGTACTCGTTCGCGGGCGGACAGAACCTCATGGACTATAAGCGCGCGATTACTAAGGCAATCACTGACGGATATAAGGAAGAGCATCCCCTCTCCGCTGAGATGTCTAGACAATTGCCGCTGTTTATGAGACTGAAGGAGCTGTTTGAGTACAACCTGATGCACATGTATTGGAACTTCGAGGAGCTTAGCGAGGAGCAGGTGCGGATTCTGAATCTGTACAGAAGCAAGATTGAGTTCATGCATACGTGAGGTGAGTGAAATGTATGACTACATTAGCATCCATTCTGTGGACTACGCCAAGACCGTAAGGACGGAGGTACTGGAGCGGTTTATCGTGCAGACCTTGGGATTTGAGCAGACTGGACCGCTTCAATTCTCCAAAGGGCTTCATGGCACGCATGTTGGACTGAAGGGAATCTCCGCAAATTCGGATGGCAGTTACGCTTACTATACGCTGGAGGCTCGAACATACCATAACCGCTCTGGCGATGGCCATTACCGACGAATTCGGCTGGTGCATTGATGAGGACCACGGCTTGGATACTTAGTGTGATCGGTTTTTCGACTACATTCGGTCCATGCGCCTTGTGTCAGTCCAATGTGATCGGTTTTTCGATTACATTCGGTCCATACGCCTTGCCTCAGTCCAATGTGATCGGTTTTTCGACTACATTTGGTCCATGCGCCTTGTGTCAGTCCAATGTGATCGGTTTTTCGACTACATTGGGCCCATGCGCCTTGTGTCAGTCCAATGTGATCGGTTTTTCGACTACATTTGGTCCCCGTCACCTGCGCGTTCCCCCAACAATACACAAGCGGCAGCCGAAGACGATCTCCGTCCATGGCTGCCGCTTGTTCAATTCTTATCACTCAACCGCTTCGCCCCTGCCTAGACTCCCGCCTCAGCAATAATGCAGCGCTTCGCCCAGCGCGACCAGCACCATCGCCTGGCCGTAGGCCATCGGGGCAATGATGATCCCTTTGTAGTCTTCCTTGGCTGCGCCGATGGGAGTACCGCCAGATACGCCGAGCACTGTGCCTTCACCGTCAATTCTGTCCAGGATGGCGCGGATTGCCCGCAGAGCCGGTTCGCTATAGCCCTCCGGGAGCAGACCCCGGCGCACACTGTTCAGAATACCGGCGGCAATCGCAGCCGAACCGGAGGTTTCGGTATAGCTGCCAGAGTCATCCAGCAGGGTATGCCATAGTCCGTCCCCGCTCTGACAAGCGAGCAGGGCTTCGGCCTGGGCCTGCAATGTCTGCTGGAGATAGCTGAAGACTCCGTCTGCCAGATAGGGCCGCATCAGCTCCAGATATTCCGGCAGGCCGAGGGCGAACCAGCCGTTGCCGCGGCACCAGAAGGCTTCGCTGAAGTTATGGCGCTCTGCAAAATGCCAGCCGTGGAAGAAGAAGCCGGTTTTTTTGTCATACAGATATTTAATATGCAGCAGCAGCTGATGCAGCGAGGTCTCGCGCCACTGCGGATTGTCGTACTTCACACCCATTTTGGCAGTGAACAGAATCGCCATGAACAGCGTATCAATCCAGATCTCGTTCTCATGGAGCGAGACCTCATGCTTCTGAGTCCCCGTAGTCACATGCTGATAGCCTTGCTCCAACGTCCGGGGCAGGCCGTGCATTAGCCAATCCATCCATTCCAGACTCAGCTCTCCCGCCTCTTCCAGCTCCATGAGCGACAGCAGCGGGGCAGTCGTATTAATATTCCGGCTCGGTAATCCCTTCGTAAGCTGCCGGGCCATCCACGGCTTGGTGTATTCTGCATAACGGCCGTCCCCGAAATGCCGGTCAAGCTTTTGCAGGCCATACAGCCCCACTCCCTGCGGCCAATCCCACTCTTCCATCCCGAAGTCCCTGGCAAAATACCCCCGGCGCTCCGCATCCTCCCCCAGGTTCTGCAATTCCGCTTCATTATCCGGCCGGCCCAGCTTCAGCAGCTTATTCGTGACCAGGTCCAGCTTCTGCATCACCTCTTCCTTGCTCACACAGCTAACCGGCACCGCTTGCTTCTCTCCTGCTCCCATCCTAGCCTCTCTCCTCTCAGCTCTGCGCCCCGCGCAGCTTGATTCTGAACGTTCTGATCTCATACGGCTTCACCTGGAAGCTCAGGCCCTCTTCTTCCTGCCAGTCTCCCAGCGGCTCCTCCATCAGGTTGCATTCCTGCCAGGAGGCTATAGAATAAGCGCTGTCTACAGTAATCTGCGTCCGGGAACCGGCGTACTCATGCAGCCGCAGCACCACATCCTTGCCGTCTTCCGAGCGCTTGACCGCATCCACCATCACATGTGCGCCATCTATATAGAGCACCGGGTCCCCTACAAGCTCACCAGCCACACTACGCAATGGATTATTCAGCTCCCACGCCTCCTGGGCCACCTTGCCCTCTACAAAATCACCCGTATGCGGATAAAGTGCATACGTAAAGGCATGATGACCCTGATCCTGCTGCGGATCGGGATGAACCGCCGACTTCAGCAGCGTCAGCCGGAGCACGCTGTCCTTGATGTCATAGCCGTATTTGCAGTCATTGAGCAGCGCTATGCCATAGCCCTTCTCGCTGATATCCGCCCACTGATGGCCCACCGTTTCGAAGCGGGCGTAATCCCAGCTTGTATTCCAGTGCGTAGGGCGCTTCACATTGCCGAACTGAATGTCATAAGTAGCCTCCAGCGCATGAATATCCACCGGGAAGGCCACCTTCAGCAGCTGGTTATGCCCGTGCCAGTCCATCTCTGTGCGGAAGTCAATCCGCGCGGTATCCCGGTAGAAGATGATGTCCTGAGTTACCGCTGTGCGGTGATAGGTCCAGGTCATGCGCAGCACCGCCCGCAGCGGTCCGTTCTCGGTCAGCTCACATCCGGTCAGCTGTGAGATCTCAGTCATCTTTTCCTGGTAGAAAATATCGATATCCCATGCTTCAAAATCCAGCGGCTTATCCTCGAACACCTGTAGCACATTCCCGCGCTGCCCTGGCGCCAGCAGCTCGCGGCCGCTCTGCCGGTCGATCATTGAAGTGAAGTGGCCCTGTTCATTCCACACTACTTCCACAAGCGGTGTGCTCAGCATGTTGCCGGATACGGCTGCAAGCGGCTGAATCTGCGCCTCCAGGGAGGCCTCGGCTGCTTGCCCGTGAACTACCTTCAGCACCGCCGTGCCCAGTGCAGGCACAGACGGAACATAGACCAGCACTTCCCCGTCTGCCGTCCGCTGCTGCCACAGCCGGTTCCCGTCTGCGTCATGAACACTTGCGGAATCTGCGGCACCCATAGGAAGCAGCGCATAGCGCGGACGGTTCCAGTTCGAGCTGTTCATCAGAGTAAACCTGCTGTCAGCCTCTTCTTCCTCAGCCACTCCGTTAATCAGAGCTAGTGAGCGCGCCTCGCCTTCCGCATATTCAGCATCACTGTCCTCGTAGACCTCAGCGATCGACGAACCGGGGATAATGTCATGGAACTGGTTGCGCAGCAAGATCTCCCAGATTCCGGTCAGTTCAGCCGCAGGATAAGCGGTTTCAAGATTCCCCTGTCTAACACCCATCAGTGTATGCAGCCACTCGGCATCCCTCAGCAGCAGCTCCAGGCGGCGGTTATATTTCTTGTTGCGGGCTTGCGAGGTGTACGTGCCCCGGTGGCATTCGAAATACAGCTCACCGTTCCAGGTGTGTACGAACGCCTCCGCCTTTCCGATCCGTTCATGCAGCCCGGTAAAATACTCCCCGGCACTGCCCATCTCAATCTTCGGAATGCCCGGAAGCTTGTCGAAGCGCCGGCGAAGCTCCAGCATCTCCCGCGTCGGCCCGCCGCCTCCGTCACCCCAGCCGTATGCAAACATCAGGTGATCGTTGATCTCCTTATCCTGATAGGAATTCCAGATCCCGCGCAGCAGCCCCGCCGTCATCCGTCCGTTATACGTGTACTCCGCCCCATCCTTCTCAGAGGTCGTGATGAAATGGGTCAGCACCTCCGAACCGTCCATTCCCCGCCACCAGAAGGTGTCATGCGGCATCCGGTTGAACTGATTCCAGCTGATTTTGGTCGTCATGAACGTATCGATGCCCGATTTGCGCAGAATCTGCGGCAACGCCCAGCTGTATCCGAAGACATCCGGCAGCCACAGGTACTTGCTCTCTACGCCGAATTGTTCACGGAGATAGCGTTTGCCCAGCATAATCTGGCGGACCAGCGACTCGCCGGACGGGATATTACAATCCGATTCCAGCCACATCGCCCCTTCCGCTTCCCAGCGGCCTTCCTTCACCTTCTCGGTGATCCGCCCGAACAGCTCCGGATAATCCTGCTCCAGATAAGCGTACAATTGAGGCTGCGTCTGCAGGAACTGGTACTCCGGGAACTCCTCCATCAGCCGCAGTACGGTGGAGAAGGAACGGGCTGTCTTTTCACGGGTATGCTTCAGCCGCCACAGCCAGGCAACATCAATATGGGTATGGCCCACAGCGGTAAGCGTTACGTCAAAAGTCTGCGGCATCGCCTCTATCGCCTGATTCAGACTGGCGCCTGCCTGATACAGCGAAGCAGTATGCTCTGACGAGCCCGGCTCCGACCAGTCGATCAGACGGAAGGCCTCATTCAGCGCTCTAAGCAGCCACTGCTTCTCCGGCTGGTCTCTGCCAAGATAACGGAAGGTGTCGAGCGCCGCCTTCGACATATAGAATAGATCATCAATGCCCTCGTCCAGATAGCCGATGAATGCTTCGCTGAGCCGGTGCTCCTGAATTCTGGGCTGCCCGCCGCCCTCAAGTCCCGACCACAGCCGGAAAGCCAGCTCTACCGTCTGTCCGCCCCATTCATCGCCGAAGATTACCTCTCTATGGTTGTTATCTACGCCCTGATAAGGCGATCCGTTCACGAACAGCAGCGATTCGAAGCCGGAGTTATTGAAGTCCCCTGTTTTGCCAAAATCAAATCTGCCGGCAATTTTGAAGCCTGCCTGACCAGGCGGCAGCACGACCTCTGTGCGCAGCCAGATGTAACGGTCCCGCCCGCGCCAATGCTCCTGAAGCCTGATGACGCCATCAAAGGACACCGACTCCGGGTATACACCGTTAGCCCCTTCCTCATCCTCAGCGAACGCGAACTCTGTAAGCTCCTGGACCTTAAGATATCTATACTTTTCTACTTCAGCCTGGCGTTTGATCAGCTTTTCTTCTGTGAATAACATCTCTATCACTCCCTGTATCCGCTTTCATATGGTCACTATAGCAAACCTTCCACTCCAAAAACTACCCTACTCTTGCTGTATTCCGCCCTATTCATTGCATATTTTGCTTTTTTGAGCCTATAATATACAGGATAACGGCAATAGTGAGGAGAGAGGCTATGCTTGACAGCGACCTGTTATACGAGCAAGGATACAGCATACGTATCAATACTCCGGCTGATCCGCTCTTTTACTATTTTGACTACGATCAGCGCTCTCACGACATCAATATGGAATTCCAGCACGATCATGACTTTTATGAGATTCATATTCTGCTGGATTCCAGCGCTACTCATATTATTGAAGGTAATGTACATGCCCTCCAGCAATATGACATTGTTCTGCTTGCTCCGTACCGGCTGCATATGACCCAGTATCCCGCAGGCCCGCCGCATAAGCGGCTGATTATCAACTTCAACCTGCCCAGGAATACACCCGGACTTGAGACCGCTTACAATGCAATGCTGCAGCCGTTCGCCGAGGAGGTTCCGATCTACCGGTTCACCGGAGGGCCGCGCAGTGCCGTGTTCGAGCCGCTCAATGCTATTTTCAACTGCTCCCGCAGCACTTCACCGCTGAATCCGGTGCTGATTCATAGTCTGTTCCAGCAGTTCCTCTGCAGTCTGTCCCAGCAGAATGACAAGAATGCTTACGTGCTGGAGGAGATCGGCAATGCCATGATGCAAAAAATCTATTCAATCACCGCCCACATTCACAGCCATTACGGCAGCGAGCTGTCCCTGGACTCCATCTCCAAGGAATTCTATATCAGCCCTTATTATTTATCGCACCAGTTCAGAACCGTCACCGGCTTCACCTTGACCGAATACATCCAAATGACCCGCGTCCGCAAAGCCCAGCAGCTCCTGCTCCATACCCGGCACAAGATCTCCGACATCGCCGGACAATGCGGCTTCAACAGCTTCTCCCAGTTCAACCGCATCTTCAATAAGCAGAGCGGCATGTCCCCTTCCGCGTTCCGCAAGGCGCAGGGGTCGTCTGGCGGGGCTTCGTCTTTGAGTTCGTATTGATGGATGGTAATGTTAGGAAAATCCAAGAAGGTGTGCCTAACAAAAAAAGGGACCATAATGGTATCATCTCACCATAATGGACCCTTTTCCCAAAGAGGTCGGCAATGATATTATCTTTTTAGTCGTAAACTAGTAATTAACAGCTCAATATTCTCTGAAATCACTTCGAAAGAATTTCTTTCGAAATCTTCGAGTTTCACAGAACCATCTTCATTGTCAATCACTACGTTAAGTCCGTTGCCTTCTATCCCTAAAGGGATATTCTCAAGTTTGTTATCGTGATTATTCTTGTATCCTTTAAGTGTGTTCGTATAAGAATCAATATCTGCCTTTTGTAGTACCGATTCTAGTTTTATATAATGTTCTTTAATAAATCCATCTAAATCGGCAAAATAGTATGAATTAAAATATTCTTTGACAGACGGATGAATGCTAATACCTAAATCCTCTTCTAGTGGCTTGAAATCGTAAGGGTCTTTTTTGACAGGCTGCCATGAGATATACTCATCCTCGTCCACCTCTCCAATGTAAATAAGAGATTCACTCTCTTCATCGAATGGTGTTTTAAATAAAAAGTCCAATCCTTCTTCAGCAACTTTTTTCCTTAATGAAAAATATTGATCCATAGCTTCTTTTATATGCAAATATATCACCCTCTACTTATTTAAGAATTTTTCTAGTAATTCTGCATATTGGCTGTCATTACCCCAAATTCCTGCCTCTTTTTCGATATTGTGAATACCACCAGACCCAGGATGTAACTTTGATGGGACTGCAACTGCTTGGCCACCGCCACCAATATGATGGTGAATAAGAGTGTCATTATTCAGTTCCTTAATATTAAACTGTGGGAAGTGTTCTCTGAACTGCTTATCATTAATTGGTGAAAACCCTAATTCAATTTTTTGTTTATTGGATTTACTTATACTTTCAGGATACTTTTCCATGACTACTTTCCAGTAATAGTCCTTATCTCGTAACCATCCTTCTGAATTTGTACCATACTTCCCCTTACCTTCATATGGCATTTCAACCGTTAATTTAGGGTCAGCAGCATATTTAGCCTCGAGTTTTTTTAGATCAGCATTCCGATATGTTCTAATTGGATGGTCAATTTCACCAATCCCCCCTACCCTATTACCGCCACCACCCACCCCCTCCATATACCGCTGCTGTACCGGCGTCTTCGGCATGGCTGGCGTACCCTGAATCTCCCCTATCTTGAAAACAAACCCTTCCGGCGTCTGCACGGCCCGTCCTAGATCCGGGAGCTTCTGCTTGATCCCTTGCAGGGCATCCTTCGCCGCTTGGCTGACGACGTCTTCGACCTCGTCCAACACTTTACCCACTTTGCCTGCTTTGGTAATTTGTAGTCCTGGGACGAGTATGGACGCGACCGAGCCCAGCATTCTCGCCTTCTCTTCCGGGGTGCCTTCGTCAAACTGATGATACGCCATCTTGGCCGCTTCCACCAGCACTTCCGGATGCTCGATGAGGTATTGCGCCTGATTCTTCATTTCTGTGGTGGTTTTGACTGGGTCCACAACCAGCTTGAAGGCAAAAGTTGCCGTATCCGCCACGCCCATGACGACCTCTTTCACCAATCCTTCGGTAAAAGCCAACACCACACTATCCGCCTGACGAACCCGGCTCTCCCATTTCGTCAGCCCGTAGGTATCCTCCAGCCACCCCAAATAACTGGTGTACATCGGGGTGAGATATTCATTTGGCACATAGACTTTCGCCTGATAAAAGTTCCAGGTAGTCTCATTTTCCTTGTTGTCTGCGGTAATTGGCGTGCCGTCCGGCAGCGTGAGCGGCGGCCCGTTCAACCGCCGCTGCGCTTCAATCTGCTCTTGAACCTGTTTAAGAGCCGCTGCGATCTGAATTTCCTGCCGCTTCGCCGCAAGCTGACCCCGCGCATACGCTCCTGCGGCGGTCTTCTCCATCGCCAGCCGCAGCAGCAGCAAATATTCTTCGTTATGTAGTAAGGGGACCTTGTCTGCTGTAATCGACGGATCATACTCACAGGCGGTAACCGCTGGTTGTCTGTAATGGGCGCTTAGATCCGTACCGGCTTCATAGTAGATCTTGGCTACGCCTAGAGAGGCCAGCTTCTGCCGGGCTTCTTCGGCCTGTGCATGAACAGCCTCCATCTGCGCCTGGTTTCCGAACGCCTGATACACCTTGAAGGCCATCTGTGCCTTGGCGATCTGATCCCGCGCTGCAAAAATATCCGTCAGCTTACTTTGTGCAGCTATACTCTCTACGGTCAGCAGGCCGGAGGTTTGAATGACATTCCTGAGCTGCTGCACCACCGGGTCCCTGCTGAGCTCGTCTTTTCCCGGTAGAGCGGCAATCGAAGTGATGAGGTTCGTCGCACTTCGCTGCACAAATTCAGGGATGGAGACCCGTCCGGCGGCCGGTTGCAGCCCCAAGCTTCCGAAGGCCGCTAACAAAAGCGTAAACTGCCCCGTCAGCCTGTCCGCCTGCCGTCGATTCTCTTCCTGCAAATCCGCGACCCCTCTAAGGGCAATCCGGATGATATCCTCTAACTTCTCCGCTTCTACGGTTAATTCATTGATCAGGACCTGGGCCTTGACCATATGGTCGCCCATGGGAATGCCGCCCCAGCCGCTGGACTGGCCCTTCAGCTCCAGATATAGTCGGTTGGTGTCCTGGCTCACCTCGCCAATCTTCCTTTGCAAGCGCCTGACTTCATCTTCGTTAAATACTAGCTTTGTTGAAGCCATCTTCACCCTCCCCGCCGGACATCACATGTTACGTTCCTCATCTTGATATGAAAATAATCCCTAAATATATAGGTTTATCCTTTATTATCGGTTTTAGGTTCCATCCGTTTTATACGGTTTGGAAATTGGCCAGCAACTCCACAAAATCCAACTATCGCTGCTCCCCTTTATCTCTGCCTGTGTTCAATCATTTAAAAAAGCTTCCGAATCGCCCAACAGGCCATTCAGAAGCTTTTTTCACATAAGCTTTTTTCACATATATACAAGGGTCCCGCAACGCAAGGACACCTACACCGTAAACTGCACGCGGCTGAGCAGAACCTCACCCCGCAAGACAAGATACACATCGGTGGTTCCAGCATCCACATCCGCTATAGCGGACTGGCCATGCCACTGCTGAACGCTGCCGGATGGAACTACAAGTGTAGCCGCCAGCTTGCCGGACGGGCTGCCGGTCCGGACTTCAACCACGCCGCCCTGGACGGAGGATACCAGCATCTCGACGCCCGCTGCTCCCTCTGTAAAACGGACATTATGGAAGGCGATCCACGCCCCTTCTTTCACTGGATGTACCGCAGCGCCGCCAGCCTTGCATTCATCGAGGAAGACACTATCGTAATCATCGTAATTCTCAGCCTTAACTGGCGCATACAGATCACGCGGCGGAACGGTCTCGCCATGCACTCTGATGGTGGCTGACAGCCGGATATCTCCCGAGGAACGGCCTGTCATTAGCTGGTATTCCCCATCCTCCACACAGTACTGTTCGCGGCTGACGTCCCAGAAGGAGAGTTCAGCGGCGGGTAAAGTGAAGGTGACCGTCTGCTTGTGTCCGGCAGCCAGTCGGATTTTGTCAAACCGCTTCAGCTGTTTAAGCGGACGCTTGATCCGGGTGGACAAGTACTGGACATAGAGCTGAACTACCTCGTCACCGTCAACGCTGCCGCTGTTCTCAAGCTCTACGGTCAGACTGATCGTACCGTCCTGCTGTACTTCCTCCGCTGCCAGCGACAGCTTGTTATAATTCACCTGTGCATAGCTCAGACCATGACCGAACGGATAGAGCGGTTCACCGTCGAAGTACATGTAGGTTCTTTTGCCTTTGATAATATCGTAGTCCATGAATTCAGGCAGCTGGCTGACGCTGCGGTACCAGGTCATATTCAGCTTGCCGGACGGGCTGTAATCGCCGAACAGGACATCTGCGACGGCATGGCCCAGCTCCTGTCCGCTATGCGAAGTGTACAGCACGGCCGGAATATGCTCGTCGATCCAGGTGGAGGAAATCGGATAGCTGCCGACGATCACCACGACGGTGTTCGGGTTGGCGGCATAAACGGCCTTAACCAGATTCTCCTGCTCTGCGGGCAGTACAATATCCGGCCGGTCAATCTCCTCCTTGCCGTTCAAGAGCGGATGGTTACCGACGAATACGACGGCAACCTCAGCGGCCCGGGCCGCTTCCACCGCTGCTTCTACGCCATTCACTACCAGTTGCTTATGGAAGATGCGTGCTTCGGAAGAGGACTCCTCTTCAGAGACGCAGAGGGTTCCGTCCTCAGCACTGATAACAAGCGGCTGATCATTCCAGGTGCGCAAGCTGACAGCGCCTTCGCCTTCCTGAACCAGGTTCAGCGATTCCTTCACATACCAGCCATAGATTTCATCAGCGGAAGCGGTCAGTATACCGGCATCTGTCAGGGTGACATATTGCCCCCGGCTGGTGGATTCAAGGGTATGAGCAGTCCAGCCCCACGCCGTATGGCGGAACATCTCCCCGCGCTCCGGCTGATCATGCAGCACTGCGAGCCGTCCGTCCTCACCCGTAAAACCCACGGCTTGTCCGCTGGCAGCGGAGGTCAGAATGATCCGGTCATCCCCGCTCTCGAAGGTGACCTGCTTGCCTGCCAGCTTCTTGATGATTCCCTGCAAAGGGGTCACCGCATATGGCAGCGTACCGGAATACCAGTCTCTGAACGCTTCGTCCCCCAGCGGGCCGATCACAGCGACCTTGGACAACGAGGCTGCATTCAGTGGAAGGGCTGCGTTGTCGTTCTTCAGCAGCACGATGGATTCCTTCGCGGCTTCGAGCGACAGCTCGCCATGCGCTTTGCTGAGAATGGCTGAGTCGTCTATCTTCGTATACGGATTGCCTTCCTCCGGGTCGAACTCACCGAGCCGGAAGCGGATGCGGAAGGTGTTCGCCAGCGCGCGGTCCAGATCTGCCTCGGTCAGCAGCCCTTCACGGAGCGCCTCGTGAATCACCTTAATGGTCTCCTCCGTCTCTTCGGTCACACTGTCAATGCCATTCTTGATCGATTCCGCCATGGACTGGGCGAAGGAATCATAATACTTATGGTCCTTCACAATGCCGAACAGGTCTCCGGCATCGCTGACAATGAAGCCGTCCATCTCCCATTCGCCCTTCACAATCTCCATTACCGCCGGATGGAGGATAACCGGCACGCCGTTCACGGAGTTGTAGGCAGTCATCATGGATTGTGCGCCGCCTTCCTTGAAGGCAGGCTTGAAGGCTTCCAGATAATATTCGCGCATATTACGCGGGTCAATGCTGGACGAAGCCACGCCCCGGTCAATCTCATTATTGTTCCCGAGGAAATGCTTCAGGGTCGCTACCGCTTTCAGATACACCGGGTGATCGCCCTGAATTCCCTGGACAAGCGCTGTACTCAGCCGGCCTGTCAGCTCAGGGTCCTCCCCGTAGGCTTCCTCTGTTCTCCCCCAGCGCGGGTCCCGTTCCATATCCACAGTCGGTGCCCACAGAGTCAAGCCGTTAACCGTGGGATTCTTGCGGTAAAAGGCTCTGGCCTCATCCCCGATTGCCGAGCCGATTCTCTGCAGCAGCGCCGGGTTCCAGGTACAGGCGAGGCCGCTTGGCTGCGGGTACGAGGTGGCTTTGCCCAGCCAGGAGATCCCGTGCGCGCCCTCCGTCCCATGCTTGTAACCGCCTACACCCAGCCGTTCAATTTCAGCCTGATATTGCGGCATCAGACTGACCTTCTCCGCCAGTGTCAGCCGGGAGAGCAGATCCTGAACACGTTCATCTAATGGCAATTCAATTTGTCTAAAAGGATACGTAGCAGCGTCCATATATAATCTCTCCTTCATTTTTCATGATAACGGTTTCATATCCAGCCAAGCCCAGCGTCCTGTTGCCTCCGCACAGCCCGGCTGTCCTATCCTCCTCCATCTTAGAAGATCTTCCCTGACAATAACACCAGAACAATTGGCCCAAAAACCAGTTCATTATTAGGGATTCTGTATGGTATAGATGCTAATCAGACACATCATATGCTATTGACGTTATACTATAATTAAATCAAAGAGAAGACTACAAGCGATGCTGAAAGGAAGTCCACACACTCTATGCTCAAAAGAACCTATGCTCTGCTCCTCATTCCAAGCTATCCTATATTCCTGCTCTGCATGTTGTTCCAGGGAATGGCCATCTCTATCAGCGCCCCGTTCCTGGCGGTCTACTTCACAGAAGAACTCGGCGTCACCGCCGGAACCTTCGGTATTTTCACAGCGGTGACCCTCCTTAGCGGGGTAGCCTTAAGCATGTTCATTGCCAAGCGCTCCGACGCCGGGTTGAACCGCCGCAGGCTGATGGTGATCTGCATGATGTTCAACGCGGTTGCTTTTGCCGGATACATATTCATTCATGACTTTTACGCGCTGCTGGCCTATATGACAATATTCACCGCAGCCGGCGCCCCGGCGATGCCGCAATTATTCGCCAGTGCCAGAGAAGCTGTGAGCGCCAGCAGTTCTCCTGATCATGCCTTGGCCAACTCAGCCCTGCGCTCGATGTTCTCCCTTGGCTTCATCAGCGGCCCGCTGGTTGGAGCCGCGCTCCTGAGCCGCTTCGGATTTCAGGGGATTTTCTCAGCGACCACACTGATCTTCCTGATCAATGCCCTGCTGGTGTTCAGCTTCGTACGGCCTTCAGCCGCTAAGCAGCTTCAACCGCGTATCCAGCAATCAGCCGGACTGCAGCGGAACGCTAGGGTGATGGTTCCTTTTCTCATCCTGACTCTGCTCTATACCGGACACTGGGCCAATAGTCTGAATATCTCCTTGTTCATTGTCAATACGCTGGGAGGCACTACACAGAATGTAGCTTCGGTGGCCAGTATCTGCGCGTTAATGGAGATTCCGTTCATGCTGGTGCTGGGGCTGTTGTCAGCCAAATACGACAGCAAGGTGCTGCTGGGCTGGGGAATGGTAATGGGAGGCATCTATTATGCGCTGGTGATCGGAGTGGGTGAGCTGTGGCAGCTCATCGCCGGACAGGTGCTGCTGGCTTTTTTTGTCGCTGTAATCTCTGCGATTGGCATCAGCTATATTCAGGATCTGCTGCCGGATCATCCCGGCTATGCCTCCACACTGTATACCAATGCTACAACCATCGGCAGACTGGCCGGAAGCCTGGCGGGAGGAGCCGCAGCCCAGTGGTTAGGATACCGCCATTCCTACCTGCTCTGCGTAGTGCTGGTAGTCTGCTCACTGGGACTGCTGCTCTGGCCCCGCCGCTCTCCGGACGAGAAAATTACAACTCCACTCGCCTCATGACAGGTGAAGTGCTGTGCATAGTAGTAGGGCATCAGATATAAATTTATGGATTGGATCAGTAAGAGGAAACCACCTACAATTTTTATTCGGTTTTTCACATACATTAGGCCCGACACCTTCGCGCAAGTACATTGTATTCGGTTTTTCGTATACAATTTGTCCCAATGACTTCACTCTTTTAAAACTTCAGGTCTCATCATGCCCAACCACAATTTAAAGACTGATGCTGTAGGCGCTGGAACGATAGTAACTGCATTTTGTACAATGGAATGCTGTAAAAAAGGCTTCGAAATAGAATCTATTGTATTCCGTACAATTGGATGTTAAAAAAAGGCCATTTTTCACCCAAAACACAACATTCCACTGTATGAAATACAATAGAAGCTCATTTTACGGTCAGCTATGCGTTTTCTATTGCAGGAAATACAATCAGCAACTTGAATGTAGAAGTCGGCAACGGGTGCAGTGTCAGCCTAATATTAGCTTGATGTTCATGCTCAGACTTTAACACCCTGAGGTTCATTCTTACAGTTTTAAAGCTGATGCTGTTCTAGCTAGATATCCATATCCTCACCCGTGTAATCCACGAATCTAAAGTGGCCGGATGGCTCGGCTTTCTGCCCGATCAGGTCCAGAATGCCTTCGGCACTGGTGCGCGGGGGAAGCGGTGCCTTAGCTCCGCCCATATCGGTAGGCATCCAGCCGGGATGGACGCTGAGCACATGGATGCCGCGATCCTTCAGTGTGACATGGAGCTTCTGCGTGAACATATTGAGCGCAGTCTTGGAGATCGTATACGGATAGCTGCCGGGGTAAGCATTGGTGATACTGCCTGCCTCTGATGAGATATTGATGATCGAAGCATCCGGCCCGGTCAGCAGCGGCAGAAGGAGCTTGACGACCCGCATCGGCCCGTACAGATTGATATCCATGGCACGCCGCATCTCTTCTATATCCAGCGCTTCAAGTGCGGTGTCCGTGGCATTCAGCACTGCGGCATTATTGATGATGACGCCGAGTGTCCGGGCCTGCTCTGTCAGGCTGGCAGCAAGCGCTGCTATTCCGGCCTCGTCCGTTACATCAAGTGTCACGAGAGTCAGCTTGTCCCCATGTACTGCCGCCAGATCAGCTAATGCTGCCTGCCCGCGCGTCAGATCCCGCACCCCGGCAATAACAGCATGTCCACGCTCCAGCGCAGCCGCCGTCAGCTCAAGGCCCAATCCGCGTCCGGCCCCCGTAATTAGAATATTCATTGTATAATTCCTCCTGTCGTAATTCTATTATTGTTCGTTATCGTTATCGTTATCGTTGTCATTCTCCAGCAATTCCAGCACTACCTTCAATTCCTTGAACGTATCCAGGTAGGCATACCGTCCGCCGATATATTCGCCCTTCTGCTGGAGCGGGAATCCCTTGCCTTCGAGCAGCATGATCTTGTCCTGCATTCCTTCCACCACAAACGCAATATGGTGAGGCCCTTCCCCGTGCTCATTCAGATAATCGCGCCAGGTGCTCGGCTGATGGTCCGGTTCAATCAATTCCAGCTGTAATGAACCCATGTCGAAAAAAGCAAGCTTCGCCCGTGCCTCACTCGCCTCACCATTATAGTGAGTCTGCGCAATGTCTGCCGCATCGGTTATGCTGATCTGCGGCTTGTCCAGTCCGAAGAAGTCCGCATACGCCTGACTCACCTTCTCGATATCGTGGACCAGAATCCCAATCTGTGTCATGAAGTGATTTCCAAGTAATCCTGACATTCGGTTCTGCCTCCTTTATCTGCTGACCAGACAACCATACCCAACCCATGAAAGGGCTGTCAAGTTCTCCGTCAAGACGCCCGCCCAAAAATAAAGAGAATGTCTTCACGACACTCTCCCGCCGCTATGCCCCATTCACTTAGCCCCTCAGTGCGCGATATAAGCCTCGACTTTATAACCTGAACCGCTGCTGGTTAATGTGGCGTTATAATACCCCATGTTCTCGCCCTGCTTGCATTTGTAGTCCCCGGAGCAGCCGGTGACGAAGAATTTCGTCCTGGTGTATCCCGGATAGATGTTGATCAGCTTCCGGTAGAATTTATGACCATGATGCGTGAAGATCGCCAGCACCTTCTCTCTGGCTTTTGCCGGAATGGCCGTGAAGAACTTGGAGGTCTCGGCCGCACTGAGCACATGGCTGAAATCCACCGTAATGCCCTGCACCCGGAGCGGCCAGTGGAAATCAATAATATAGAAATACCTGTCATCCAGATTCCGCAGCAGATTGAGGCTTGCCGGTGTGAACTGGCCCAGTGCGCAATCCAGCCATACATATCTCACCTTGCCCTGCGTTCCCGGGAAATTCATCTGGCCGGCCATCGCCCCTAAGTACTGGGTGAACAACGACCGTGTGCTGGCCTCCCAATTCCCGATCGACGCCTTGTAAGGGATGCTTCCCAGCGTACTGGTAACGGTGTCCTTGAATTCCTTATAGTACGTCCCGGCGTTATTCCCGTGATTCGCTCCCGCCTGAGTGTTATCTCCCCCGAAGATGATAAAGCGTTTGTTCCCGCTGCTCACCGCCTTGGGCAAAAGACTCTTAAAAATGCTCAAGCTGTTGCCATATCCCACATGACTATCTCCAAATACCGCAAATTCAATCGTCTGCGCCTTGATTCTGCGTTTCACTCTGGGTACAGCCTGCCGCTTGGAGGGAATCAACCACTTCCGTAACGGTCTTGCCCGCCTCTTCATCTCGAACCACCCCACCCCATCATTAATAGCTTCAGAATACATAGTAGTCCCTACTATTTATATGCATGAGGAATTGGCTGCTCTTGGACCAGTGAGTCCATTAATGAATGCTTCCGGCAATCACTTCGCCCGCAGCGAAGTGATCTGCTTGGCCAGATACTGCGGCGTATACGGCATATCCTCCCGGAGCCAGGCGATGATGGTACCAATGAGGGCCGCCGAGCCGTACCACACAGCGATATCCTTCTGTACCGTTACTTCCGAAGCGTCATGCGCGGTAACCCTGCTCTCCACCCTTGCAGCAATAATATCCGCCATCAGTTTAAAAAGCCGGTCGGTAAATATCGTACTCTTCCGGGACGTAAGCACGATTTTGTAGAATTTGGCGTTCTCTGCAATATGCACAAGCAGGTGCTCCAGCATCGGCCACTTTTCTTCTTGTCCGGCTTCCGTAAAGTCCGTATCGTCTCTCACCACTTCCAGAACCTCCTCTGCCATATCATCCGCCATTTTCTCCAGCATATCCGGGATATCCCGGTAATGCAGATAGAAGGTCACACGGTTAATTTGGGCCCGCTGCGCAAGGCGGTTGACGGTGATTTTCTCAATGCTCATCTCTTCCATCAGCTCAATCAGAGCCTCTTTGAGGAATTGTCGTGTACGAAGGACGCGCGGATCTGTCCGCTGGGGGGGATTCGTCATTTCTATTCTCTCCAATCTGCTACTGCCCAAGAGCAGGCTACAATTTCAGTCATAAGTGTCGTTTTTCAACCACATACACTACACATATCCTCTAAGTGTAAACTAATTTACATTTTTCCGAAAATCGTTGCTTGATTACATGAAATTTTCATTTATAATCTACTTTATACATTGTAAACTATACGACACATTGTAAATTTAGTCCATGATTTGGCGGTTTGAAAGGATGGCGAATAGT
Organism: Paenibacillus sp. FSL H8-0332; assembly: GCF_037963835.1. NCBI lineage: Bacteria > Bacillati > Bacillota > Bacilli > Caryophanales > Paenibacillaceae > Paenibacillus > Paenibacillus sp. FSL H8-0332. Next base: position 1,360,483 of record NZ_CP150145.1, on the reverse strand, counting down.
GAGTAACAAGACAGCAATCAAAGAAGTCCCGTCCATTCCCAAGGGACCTATTCTTTTCGTAATGATTCTGGGTGCCTTTCTGGCTACACTGAATCAGACCATCATGAGCGTTGCAACACCGGAGCTGATGCATGACTTCAATATTACGGCGGCCACGGCCCAGTGGCTGACTACGGGCTATATGCTGGTTAACGGTGTGCTGATTCCCATTACGGCTTATCTGATGCAGCGCTTCACTACCCGGGAGTTGTTCCAGGCCTCGATGTTTATTTTCTTTGCGGGTACCCTTGTATCGGCGCTCGCAGGCAGCTTCCCGGTGCTGCTTACCGGACGGATGATTCAGGCTGCCGGTGCCGGCATTATTATGCCGCTGCTTACCCAGGTTATTTTGACCCTCTTCCCGCGTGAAAAAAGAGGAGCCGCCATGGGGATGGTCGGGCTCGCCATCATCTTCGCCCCGGCCATCGGCCCTACGCTAGCCGGATATATTATGGAGCGTTATTCTTGGGAGATGATGTTCTATGGCATGCTTCCGCTCACGGTTATGGTCATCGTATGCGGATTTATTTATCTGAGAAATGTGGCCGAGCGTTCTTTTCCCAAAATCGACATTACCAGCGTGGCCCTGTCCACCATCGGATTCGGCACCCTGTTATACGGCTTCAGCCGGGCAGCCAGCGCTGGCTGGTCTAGCGCAGAGGTGCTATTGTCGCTGGCCGCTGGCGTCATATCGCTCGGATTATTCATATGGAAGCAGCTCAAATCCGAGAGCCCGCTGCTGGATCTGCGCGCCTTCCAATATAATATGTTCTCCTTGACCACCGTCATCAGTGTGGCGGTTACGATTGTGATGTATGCGGATATGATGCTGCTGCCGCTCTATCTGCAGAATGCCCGCGGCTTCACCGCTATGGAATCCGGCCTGCTGCTGCTGCCCGGCGCAGTGATTATGGGCGCGCTGATGCCAATCACCGGTAAGCTGTTCGACCGCTTCGGCGCGAAATGGCTCGCCATTATCGGCCTGACGATCACTATTCTGACTACACTCAGCTTCGTGAATCTTACAGACTCGACAAGCTACGGTTATTTGATGCTGATGTCCACCGGCCGCCGGATCGGCATGGCCCTGCTATTGATGCCTATTCAAACCCTCGGGCTGAATCAACTGCCCTCCAGGCTGAATTCCCATGGTACAGCCATCTCCAATACCGTAAGGCAAGTCGCTGGCGCAGTAGGTACTTCTCTGCTGGTCACCGTGATGACCAGCCGTACTGCCACTCACTTCCAGGATATCGCAGCCAGCGGCGGAACTGCCGGCGAGACTCAGCAGCATATGTTAATGGAGGCTTCCATCCAGGGCATTAACGATTCCTATCTGGTTATTGTGGGCATCGGAATTATCGGGCTCTTACTCTCCTTCTTCATTAAGCAGGTGGGTCAGGCCAAGGAACCGGCGCTGAAGCAGCAAGCCGTTATCGCCGAGGAAGTCTAGGGAGAGCGCCTGATGCTTTGCTATTTCATAGGCTGCATACAGAAGAAGACCTGTGGAGCATACTCCATGGGTCTTCTTCTGTATCTCGCATATACTTAGCGCTTATAGTACAATGATATCCTGAATGCTTATTATATTAAGAAAAGTAAGAGGTGTCCGAATGGCTATCAGCTTCACGAAATCAATGCTTAACCGACTGACTCAGGAAATCACAGAGATGGAAGCCGGTATGACAGAGCTGCAGAAGAAGACCCGCAAGACCACACTCAAGATCAACCAGCTGGAAAAAGACTGCAAGCTAAGCTCATCCCCAAGCTCCCTCAGCAGTAAAATGAGCCGTATCACCAAGCTTCAGGCCGAACTCAAAAAAATCTCCCAGCAGCAATTAGAGCTGTCCAAGGAGATTAACAAAAAGAAAACCTTACGCGCCCAGCTGCCTTCTGCGGAGTAATCCCAGACTGCTGCTCCGGCTACTTCCAAAGCAAGCGGCTGCCGTTATCTTGAGGGACTTAGCCGGGCACGCATCCAGATTAACAGGTAAATGACGCATAAGAGAATCCAAAAGCCATTAGCGAATATACTCTGCTCCAGAACTACGGACAGTAGAACATGGTACACGCAAGTGAACACCAGCAGTGACACTAACCCTACCGTCATCGTTCTGCCGGATACCTGCTGCGGAAGACTGATTTTGGAAAGAAAATATGCAGCGGCTACCGCTACAGTGATCGATAATACGATTCTCAGATTCTGATTCTCCAGCACATCGTGCAAGGTAATGATTGCCGCCAGCATAAGAAAACCCGCAATGACCTGCAACTTGCCTCTGGTCTTCATTTGATCCCTCCTGGGTACATGATTAAATCTCTATTTCCTGTTATTTTATCCCACAATCTCCCTGTTTGTCTGTGATGTATGGCAATTTATCTTGCAGAAATAGAATTCAGAAATAAAATGCAGAAAGAACCAAAGGAACGGATTCCCTTGGTTCTTTGTTATTTCGTAGTTTCGTTATTTCAGTCTGGCTGATCTGGACTACGGCTGGTTATTCACTGCGCAGGGCAGTCACCGGGTCCTTCTTCGCCGCCATCTTAGCCGGAATAGCTCCACCCAGCATAGTGAGCAGGACGCTGATGACACCAAGAATGAGCGCGTGAAGAGGGTTCAGCTGGGCGACATTTTTCAGCTCCGTCAGGTTGTAGAGGATTGCATTGACCGGGATGGTCAGCAGATAAGTGATGCCGATGCCCAGAATCCCCGAGCAAGCCCCGATAATGAAGGTCTCGGCATTGAACACCCGCGTGATATCCTTCTTACGGGCACCCAGTGCACGCAATACGCCGATCTCCTTCGTACGTTCCATCACGGAAATATACGTAATGATCGCAATCATGATCAGGGATACCACCAGGGAAATCGCCGCAAAAGCAATCAGCACCATCGTAATCCCGTCCATAATTCCGCCGGAAATATTCGTCACAATCGCCGCAAGGTCGGTGTATTGCACCTGATCCTCTGCCGCTTTGCCTTCATTCCATTTGTCCAGATAAGCATTTACGGATTCCTTCGCACTGAAATCAATCGGATAGAGCGAGACTGCGCTTGGAATATCAGTCGCCCCCAGCGCTGCAAGAGCATTCTCCTTCGTGGGCGCGGCCATACTGGCGGCTGCACTCTGCCCCGCATTCATGATGGGAGGCCCGCCCATCGGGCCGGTTGAACCCGTACCTGTGAGGCCATCTGATAATCCCTGCCCCGTTAACACATTGATATCTGCCTTCTCTTGGGCCAGGACAATCTCGGATTTATGCGCATCGGCAATGAAGGAGGCTGCCAGTTCATCCGAGTAGACCAGACCGGGCGACAGCGTTGAGATTGTCGACCCTTCCTGTGCGCGCAGCACACCTACAATGTTAAGCGTAACTGCCTTGGGGCTGTTATAGAGGTCCTTCAGATCCCCTCCGGCTGCATTGACCACAAACTGTTCGCCATTCTTTTTATAGTAGTCATTGTTATTAATCAGCTTCAGCTGTGTTCCGACCAGATCGCTCAGATTGATGCTCTTGGCTTCATAATCCAGCCCGAGCGCATCCACTGCCGCATTGGTCAGACGGTTGTATTGATCGACAATGAGCACCAGATCCGTCTTCTCTGCAGGAAATTTCCCCTCCAGCAGATCATAGTACTGCTCCAGGTAGCTTCCCGAGTCACTGCCCTGTTTGCTCGGATAGGGAGCTACAGTAATCTTGCTTTTATCCAGCGCTGCCGCCTTGTCCCCGTCCTTCACCAGCCAATTCATATTCACACTGCGGGTATAGGAGACGCCGTCCAGCAGCTTGGGATCGATCCCCTCCAGATACTGCATATACTCCTTGGTCAGCACATTCATATGCATGGCTGAGTTCACAGTCGGGTCGTACGGGAAAAGCTTTTTCTCTGCCGGGTATGAGGTAAGTTCTGTATTCTCTTTGCCGGGAGGGCTTGCATTCTGCAGATTGACCGCCGTCTGATTGATGGAGATCGGGAAGTTGGATAAGGCCCCGGTTTCATAGGAGCTGATCTGCTTATCGAAGCCATTGGACAGGGACAGGATCAGGGCAATACCGATAATCCCGATACTGGAGGCAAAAGCGGTCAACCCCGTACGCCATTTCTTGGTGGCAATGTTTTTGCCGGATAATTTCAGGGCTGTGAAAAAGCTCATGCTTGTCTGCTTCAGCTTGTACGCACTTGAGGTCTTCTGCGTAACCAGCGGATTGCTGTCCGAGATCGCATGACCGTCTGAGAAGCGGATAACACGGTCTGCATAATTCTCCGCCAGCTCCGGGTTATGGGTAACCATGATGACGAGCTTATCCTCGGCAATCGACTTGATCAGCTCCATGATCTGCTCACTGGTCTCTGAATCCAAGGCGCCGGTAGGCTCATCAGCCAGGATGATATCCGGATTGTTCGCGAGCGCCCGGGCGATGGCTACACGCTGCATCTGTCCGCCGGAGAGCTGGTTCGGCTTTTTGTGCACATGATCCTTAAGGCCGACCTTCTCCAGAACCTCCAGCGCCTTGCGGTGCTTCTCGGCTGAAGATACCCCGCTTAGCGTCATCCCCATCTCCACATTGTCTGTGATGCTTAAGTGAGAGATCAGATTATAGCTCTGAAAAATAAAGCCGACACTGTTATTGCGGTACGCATCCCACTCGCTGTCCTTGAAGCGCTCCGTCGATTGACCGTTAATGATCAGCTCTCCGCTGTCATACTGATCCAGTCCGCCGACGATATTGAGCAGCGTGGTCTTGCCCGATCCGCTCTGGCCCAGAATCGCGACGAACTCACTTTCTCTGAAATTGAGATTTACTTTATCCAGTGCGACTTGAGTGAATTCGCCTGTCTTATAGCTCTTGGTAATGTTTTTTAATTGCAGCATTGTCCAGTCTCCCTTTCCATTCCTATACTCTTATTCTCTGTAGGTGCGACGCACTTCCTGTCCTGCTGTTCCCCAGTATAATCGTCCAATATAAACTAAACCTAAACTCCCGGTTGAGATTAAGTTGATCTTGGTGAGGTATACTGGAATAATCTATAAAGCAACTATACACGCTATACGTTCTATAACATGGAACCGTTCCAGGAGGAGAACCTATGTTTACTATTCTTGTAGTAGAGGATGACGCCAAGCTGCGGCAGCTCTTCTGTACTGTACTGACCAGACACGGCTACCGAGCGGTTCCGGCTATGAATGGCGAGGATGCGCTGGAGATGTTGGATAAGGAATATATCGATCTGATGATCTGCGATATTATGATGCCTGTGATGGACGGCTTCGAGCTGACACGGATGCTTCGGGACAACAACAGTCAGCTTCCGGTCCTGATGGTGACGGCGCGGGAGACTTTTGCCGATAAGCAGCAGGGCTTCCTCGTTGGCATCGATGATTATATGGTCAAGCCGGTCAATGTGAATGAGATGATCCTGCGTGTCGGAGCGCTGCTGCGCCGGGCTAAAATCATCAGTGAACGCAAGATCGAATGGAGCGAAACCGTGCTGGATTATGATACGCTAACTGTGATTCAGGGACCGGAGAGCATCGTGCTGCCGCAGAAGGAATTCTATCTCCTCTATAAAATGATCTCTTATCCGAATAAAATTTTCACCAAGCAGCAGCTCATGGATGAAATCTGGGGGATGGACTCCGAGTCGGATGAGCATACGGTGGTGGTTCACATTAACCGGCTGCGTGAGCGTTTCAGGGACAATCCGGATTTTGAAATCGTCACGGTCAGAGGGCTTGGCTATAAGGCGGTGAAGCAGGGATGATTCGGGGAAGAGACAAGGGGCTATGGTGGTATTTCGTCTCAATGGTGTTCGTGATCATTCTGTTCTTTGTCTTCATCCTGGGAGTCATAGCCTTCCTGTATTACCGGCTGGGCAATCATACCAGGGAGCACGGCAATCCGTTTCCGCCCGTTCTGACGATGATGCTGTTCAGCCTGGTCGTCGGGACCACGATCACTATCATGGTAGGCAAGAAGATCCTGGCCCCGATTACAGACTTCAGCAAGGCAGCCAAAGAGATTGCAGACGGCAACTTCAATATCTATCTGAATGAGTCCCACCGGATCAATGAGATCAGTGAGGTGGCACATCATTTCAACCTTATGGTTCAGGAGCTTCGCAGCATCGAGACCCTCCGCAATGACTTCGTCGTGAATGTGTCTCACGAATTCAAGACGCCCATTGCAGCGATTGAAGGGTACGCCATGCTGCTGCAGGAGGAGAATCTGAGCAAGGCGGAGCATGACGAGTACACCGGAATGATTATTGAGAGCTCACGGCAGCTGTCCAATCTGTCCGGTAACATTCTCAAGATATCCAAGCTGGAGAACCAGGAGATGCTCTCAGAGCTGGCCGAATACCCGCTGGACGAGCAGCTCCGCCAGGCCCTGCTGCTGCTGGAATCCCTCTGGTCCGCCAAGCAGCTGAATCTGGATATTGAGCTGGATGAGCAGCGGTATTATGGCAACGAGGAGCTGATGATGCAGGTGTGGCTCAATGTACTGGGCAATGCGATCAAGTTCACGCCGGAGGGCGGAACGATCTCAGTCACGCTCCATTCAGACGGAGAATGGATCTCGGTGGTCATCGCGGACACCGGCATCGGCATGACCCCGAAGGTGCGCAAGCACATCTTCGAGAAGTTCTACCAGGGCGACCCCGCCCGCGCGGCCGGCGGCAACGGCCTCGGCTTGCCGCTAGCCGCGCGCATCATCAGTCTGAGCAAAGGCACCATTGAGGTGCGCAGCGAGCCCGGCCAGGGCTCGGCGTTCACGATCAAGCTGCCGGGGGGCGGGGCTTGAAGGGTTAGCCGTGGGGCTGCTTGCGGCGAATTCAGGGGCACTAATGCCCCTCATTTCCGCTCGCCGCCCGCTTTCGACTAATTCAGGTGCACTTGTGCCCCTCATTTCCGATCGCCGCCGGCTTTCGGTGGACTTAATGGGATTTATCCCTCTCATTTTCTCCTTTCGCCCGCTTCAGGCAGAGTTAATGGGATATATACCTTTATTTCCCTCATTTCGCTCAATTCAGACGAGTTTAATGGGATAAATCCCTTTGTTTCCCTTCTATTGCCCACTTCGGGCAGATTTAATGGGATTTTTCCCTTTTCTCCTCCTTTCCCACTTGGGGCGGATTCAGTAGCGGAATAACGCTAATTACCATAAATCGTTATCCATAAAAGATGAAATAAGCTCATACCTGCACACTCTCCTACCACCCTCCCGTAAGATAGGTTTAAGCTTGCCTTTTTCACATAAAGCACTTAATAGTTTCTTCACAGTACGCGGGTCAATCTCAAGTTGCTTTTCCACATCCAACGGTCGCAGAGACCTACTCTGACTAATTGCAATCCGCAAGATGTCGCGCTCTATCCTCGTAAATTGACTACTCCCCTCCGAACTGGTTTTCAACAAACATGGGGTTAGCAAAGCTTTCAGCAGGGAGATGGTCTGCTCCGGTGCAGACTCCAGATCATCGTACGGGATGGCGATGACGCGGTATCCGGCAATCTGCAGATACGTCTCCCGGTTCAGCTCCTGGCGGTATCTGGTCCGGTCCGTGTTCTGAACATGCGGCCCATATCCCTTGATCTCAATAGCGAACTTAACCTGTCCCGGCCTCCACACAAAATCCACAAAATACGGCCTGCCCCGCCAATCGGCAACCTCGTACTCCGGATGAAGATCGTCCAACTTCCCGAAAATCGGCCACCATACCCGCTCCACAAACATCTGCTCCCCATGCCGGTGCCCCCGGTCCAGCCGGTCCAGACGCTCGCCTGCCCTGCGTTTCTTATGATACTCCAGCCATCTGTGATGCTCTTCAGCAAATCCCATTTCTCTCTTCCTCCTCTGCAAAATCAGTTCTCTCCCCGCAAACTGAGCTTGATCATCCACCTGTCTCCACTCACTTCCGGGGGCGTCAGAACCTAAAGTTACTGACGTATCGACGCACAAAAAATCCCGCACCCAATCAATCAGGGTACGGGATGTGCTTCATCCGTTTTTCAGATTATAGTATCGCCACACTGCAACCGTCAATAACATCCTTCACCCGTGGATCAACTTTGCTTTCATGTGTACCTCCCCGCCACAACCCTACTTCCCCTCCGCCCAGCACATCCGCTCTGTTCTTACGGCTTCGCCGGACTCAATGGCCTTCTCAATCATCCGGCCGAGGTATACATCCTGCGAGGCTTCCTCCAGTCCGTAGAAGGCGGGGCCACCAGCAGCATAGAGGGCCATCTTGTCCAGACAGGACGCAATGGCGAGCTCGTCATCGTACAGCCGAGCCGGGGTGAACGGGTTGTTATACAGCCATTGCTCTCCACAAATAATCCCCTGAAGATAATAGCCTTCAGCATTCTCCTGCTCTCCTCTGTTAATGCGCTTCAGCTCCATTTGCAGAGGCACCAGGTTATCCTGCTGGATCAGCACCCGGTTGTCGAAGATCTCTCCGCGTTCTCCGCGCACGTTAAGATGATTCGAGCGGGTCCAGGAGCGGTGCTGATCCTTGGTGAAATCGTAAATGCCCAGCCGGTCTCCGAAATCCAGCCAGGCCAAGTCTCTTTGGAGAGGGATCAGCTTGTCTTCAGCCGGAGGGCCGCTGCGGGTAGGGCCGCCAACCCAACTGGAGTTGAACCGCATCCCCCGGATGACCGCTTCCTCGAACCCGATGCCGAGCATCCTGCGGATCAGGCTTGCCCCATGATACAGATGGGATACCGAGACTGTCGTCTCGGTGATTCTGCCCAGCCTGCCAGAGCGGATCAGCGATATCCGCGCCTCTTGAACTGGATGGTACGGGTACTGCTCTGCAACTTGTATCCAGGCCCCGTGTACGGTCAGCTCCTTATGCAGCTGCTCCAGCTCTGCCAGACTGGAGGCAGGCGGTGTCTCCGTCAGCGCCGGAAGGCCCATCTCGGCCAGCCGGTACAAATAGTTCATTGCCGCCCCGCCGCTGACGGAGACTACTGCGAAATCCGGGTCCTCATTCTGCAGCAGCTCGTCAAGGGAACGGTATGTCTGAACACCCCACGCCGCTTCTATCTCCTGTCCCTGGGCCCGGTCCCTGACCACAAGGCCGCCAATCTGGAACAATTCCGGCAAGACCCTGGCAATTCGTAAATAATACTGTGCGCGGAATCCGGCTCCGCCGATAATACTGAAGTTAACGGGCATAACCCTGTCCTCCCTGATGTCACATTGATGTTGGTGCAGATCAGCCGCAAGTTCCTGCTTCGTTATTGCGGCTTCTACCATCATACTTGTCTCTAGCGGATTATATGTGTCATCATTTGATCAGCTCCGTGGGATTCATCCCGGTGATCTTCTTGAATAGCGTGCTGAAATAAGGGATGTTCTTGTAGCCAACCCGCTCCGCCACTTCATAGACCAGCATATTGCGCTCCATTAATAGTTCCCTGGCCTTCTCAATTCGTACCCGGGTCAGGTAATTGTTGAAGGTCTCCCCGGTAATGTTCTTGAAAATAATCGACAAATGATTCCGGGAGATGAACACCTTATCCGACAGATCAGCCAGCGTAAGCTCCTCGGCGTAATGCTCATGAATATAGTTGGTCATGAAATCCACGACCTGCCGGTGCTTACTGCTGCCCTTCCATTGGCGGCTGGCACAGATCGCTGTGATTTTGGCGGACAACCAGCTTGCCAGCTGGTCGGGTACGGCCAGGTTGCCGATCTCCTGGGCAATCTGGTCATTAGTGAACAGATCATCGAGCACGAAGCCCGACTCATACAGGGAGTAGGTGATAATGCCCCATAGCTCGCTGCCGAGCATCTGCACGTAGCTGGCGGAGACCCCTTGCTGCGCTTGCAGCTCGGCAATGTATCCGTATACAAGCTGCTGCGCCTCCGCCTCCTGTGAAGCCTTCATCGCGGCGGCCAGCTTGTAGGAGAACTTCACCGGGAAGAGCACCCCACGGTCCTGCCCGCTGCTGTGGCTCTCACGGTAGCAGTACACCTCATAGGCCGGACTAATCCGTAAGGCTCCGTGATCCATGGCGCGGAACGCCTCCTCCGTCGATTCAGGAATCTTTGTCCACGTATCCTTCAGCCCCCCTATACCTATGCGGACTACCAGCCTGAGATACGAATGGATGCTGTCAATCAGCCGCGTCCCCAGCTCCTCCAGCTGCTGTGTGCATTCTGCCTCAGGGTGGATAATCAGCAAGGCCCGGTAGCTGTTCAGCTCGGTGTATTCCATATTGGCGTAGTGCTTGCGCGTGACCTCACAAGCAATATTGCTGACCGCGAAGCGCAGCAGATTCCAGTCCGAGACCGAGAAGGAGCTGGCCCGGTCATCGCGGATCAGCTCGATCCCGATGGTCGCATGTCTGCCATCCAGCCAATAATGATACGATGGCGGAAGATGGGTATTGTTCCGGTAAGAAGGCTCCAGGGTACCGACCGCGGCGGACCGGACCCATTCCTTCTCGACAAAAGGCTCGTACAGCATCATTTTCAGCTCCAGCTCGCCTTGTCTGATCACCTTCTCCTGCTCTCTGAGCAGCTCTGCAATCACCTTATGAAGGATCGTTCTAAGCGTAGGCAGACTGATCGGCTTGGAGACATAGTCACTGACCTGAAGCCGGAGGGCTTGTCTGGCATGCTCGAAGTCTGAATAACCGCTTAGAATAATGATTTTGCCCTTGAAGCCCTCGTTCCTTAATTGCTCCATCATCTCCAGGCCGCTCATTACCGGCATATAGATATCCGTGATTACAATGTCCGGGCTGGTTGCCCGGATCATCGCCAGACCGTCCTCCCCGTTCAGCGCCTCACCGGCCCATTCCGCACCCAGCTCCTCCCATGGAATCGCCCGTTTCATCCCCTGAAGTACCTGGCGCTCATCGTCAATAATAGCGATCTTCCACATCATGTCTGCCTCCTTAAGCTTCTCTGGCCCGCAGCAGCCTTATCAGCCTTCCTTCGCGGCGAGAGAAGCAGTCAGTATCTGTGCCGGAGCCTCTGTGAGCAGCGGCAGAACAATCTCTACCCGGGTCCCTCCCTCTTCACGTTCCTTCAGCGTAACCCCGTAGTCATTTCCGAAATATCCGGCAATCCGCTCTCGCACATTCCGTATGCCATAGCCGCCGGTATGCCGTCTCTGGGGCCGCGCCTCCGGCTGCTTCAGGCCTGCCCCGTTATCATCAATTCTAATCTGCAGTGTCTCCTCTACCTTAGTCAGGCGGATCGAGACATGTCCGCTGCGCTGCTTATTGAAGCCGTGTACAATTGAATTCTCCACAAAAGGCTGCAGGGTCAGCTTGGGAAGATAGGCCTCCTGAAGCCCCGGTTCCACCTCGATGGTGTACTCCAGGCCGTCGCCCCAGCGGAGCTGCTGGATTTCGAGATAACACTGGATGTGCTGCAATTCCTCCGATACCATGATGAAGCTTGCCCCGTTGGATAAGCCGATCCTGAACATCTGGCCCATCAGCTCCAGAATCCGGCTCAGCTCATCCTGTCCTGCTTCAATCGCCATCCAGTTGAGCTGGTCCAGCATATTGTAGAGAAAATGGGGATTGATATTGGCCTGTAAGGCCTCAATCTCCGCCTTGCGCTGCTGCTCGTACCGCCGCTCCAGCGACAGGTACAGCTCCTCGATACGCTCGGTCTGCTTGCGGTAGCCGGAGAATAGATAACCGAATTCATTCTCATAGTCGCTAGGCAGCTCCTCCTTGTGCCCTCCGACTGAATACACTTTCATAGCGCTTACAAGCTGCTTAATCGGCTTGGAGAATTGCCGGCTCAGATAATGTGTCAGGAGCAAGACCAGCAGAATCGCTCCAATCCCGATCAGCCCAATCCATTCCGCCAGCTCCAGACTGCTTGCCGTAATCTGCTTCCAAGAGGTGAATTCAATCAGCGTCCAGATGGAATTGTCCATTCTCGAGTAGACCAGCAGCGTATTACCGGAGTCCTTATCGCCGGGAATATGGACATAACCGGATTTGTTGCTCTTGAGGTCGATCCATTTAGACCACTCTTTCTGCTCCAGCGTCTCCCCGATACTCAGAATCTGCTTGCCGGCGCTGTCCGCCATGATCCGGTTCGACCCGGTGGAGTTGCCGGTTAGCAGCGCACGGATCTCCTTGGCCTTAATATGAACGACCAGCACACCGAGATAGTCGTTCTCGTTCATGATTTTCCGGGCGAAGCTAAGCACCGGAATGTCTCCCTGCACACTGGGAATGGAATATTCCCCCGACCAGGCGAAATCGCTTTTCACCAGATTCCTGGACCAGGACTGCTTATCCAGATCGAGAATATTGCGGAATTGAATATAGCTCTGCCCGCTGCTCGGCATCGGCTGATCCATGTAGAGGTCAATCCCCTGGATTAACGGAATGGCGTAGGTCAGATTGCCAAGCGCACTCTCAACGCTTATACGCTTGCGGTACCGTTCGAAATCATCCTGCTTGTTCGATAGAAAGGTCGTCAGCTCGTTGTCCCGTGAGGTGGACAGGGAGATCTGCTCAATCATATCCAGCCGGGTGGTAATCTCATTGTTCAATTCATCCAGCAGCCGCTGCTGATAGTGGGAGGTGGTCTGCACAAGGGCTTTGGAGGAATTGCTGTAGCTGGTCCAAGCCGTTACCGCTATCACTAGAATAATTATAATGGCAAAGCTGTGAAAAAACAGACGGTCGATCCTGTACTTTTTAAAAGGATTGGTCAAGTGATCCCCTTCCTTCGCCTCCGCTTCATACGAAATAAACGGTAAAGCGTCGAATAAGGCTCAGGCGCTTTACCGTTATCGGACGGATGTTTTTTTACATCTTATCCCTTTATGCCTGTTGTCGCAATCCCGTCCACGAAATACTTTTGCAGGAAGGTGAACACAAGCGTTGCCGGAACAATGGAGACAAGCGACATGGCCAGAAGCTGGCCCCACTCGGCTGCAGACTGGGAGTCATTAATCATACGCAGCGCAAGGCCCACCGTGTATTTGTCTACCGTGTTGATGTACAGGAGATGTCCCAGGAAGTCATCCCAGTTCCACAGGAAGCAGAAGATCGTCACCGTAACGACCGCCGGGAAGGCCAGCGGCATGACCACTCTCCAGAAAATCCCGAACCAGGAGCAGCCGTCGATTTTGGCCGATTCGTCCAGCTCCTTGGGCACACCGCGGATGAACTGGATCAGCAGGAAGACGAAGAAGCTCCCGCCGGCCCCGCCCGCCAGCAGATGGGGAACGACAAACGGCAAATACGTGTTCACCCAGCCCAGCTGATGGAACAAGGCGTACTGGGGAATGATCAGCACCTGGCCCGGCATCATCAGCGTCAGCATCAGAATCGAGAACCAGAATTTCTTCAGCGGAAAATCCAATCGGGCGAACCCGAAGGCAACCAGCGTACAGGATAACAGCGTTGCGATCAGCACCATAATTTCCAGCCAGAAGGTGTTGAGGTAGAAATCAGTGAACGTATGTCCGGGCACCGAGTTCCAGCCTTTGGTGAAGTTCTCCCACTGCGGAACGGACGGGAAGATTCCCGGTGAACTCAGCTCGGTGCTGTCCTTCAGCGAGGCTCCGATCCACCAGACAATCGGATAGACCATGAGGAAGCTGAAGAGAATCATGAACACATGCCGGAGTGCAGGCTTCCAATTCAAAGTTGTCATTTGCGTTTTTTCCCTCCAGTGTCAGTCTCATAGAATACCCAATATTTCGAGGTGTAGGAGATCAGCAGTGTTGCGGCAACAATGGCGACCAGCATAATCCAGGCGAGTGCAGAAGCGTAGCCCAGCTCGTACCGGCTGAAGGCTCGTTCATACAAATACATAGCGTACACGTATGTAGCGTTCATCGGTCCGCCATTCGTAATCACGAAGGCCGAGGTGAACATCTGGAAGGCGTTGATCACGGCCATGATCAGGTTGAAGTAGAGAATCGGCGACAGCATAGGCAGTGTAATGCGGAAGAATTGAATGAACTTGTTCGCCCCGTCTACCGAGGAAGCTTCATACAAGTCATTGGGAATCTGCTTCAGCCCTGCCAGGAAGATAACCATGGTGGAGCCGAATTGCCAGACCGTCAGCAGAATCAGTGTGCCAAGCGCGGTGTCCGGGTTGGTGATCCAGCTTTTCCCTTCGATGCCGAAGACTGCAATCAGCTTGTTAAAAATCCCGTCTACCCCGAAGATGTTGCGCCAGAGCAGCGATACCCCGATACTCCCTCCGATAAGAGAAGGGAAATAGATCGCTGTGCGGTAGACGCTGATCCCTCTGACCGCTCTGCTGAGTACCATGGCCACCAGCAAGGCTGCAATCAGCTTAAGGGGCACAGAGGCCAGCACGTACATGACCGTGACTTTGGCGGATTGAATGAATTTGGGGTCTGCGGTGAAAATCCGTTCGTAATTGCGGGACCCGATCCATTTCATCGGCTGCATCAGGGTGTAGTCGGTAAACGAATAGTACAGCGATAAGAACAACGGATACGCCGTCAGTACCAGGAACCCGATCAGCCAGGGCGAAATAAACAAATAGCCTGCAAGCGGAGCGTTCCACCGGCTTTTGAAATAGGAGCTTTTTTTCGGCGCTGGCGAGGCTTCGGCTAAAGTGGTTGTGGAGCGGTTCATCTGTGGTCACCTCTTGTGGTCAATTTGTATAGCTTAAGTATAGTATTGGGCCACACTCCGGCTAAAGGAGGGCAATGCTCGAATTCTTTCAAAATATAACGATTAATTCGAAAACACGTTAAAAAGATAAAGCCCGGAACATTGCTGTCCCGGGCTTTCAGTTCATACCTTATTTCTCGTAGGATAGCGAGGCTTCCTTCAGCTGCTTGAACGCCTCTTCTGGTGTAGACTTGCCGAAGCTGAGCTGGTCGCGGACAAGTACCCAGTCCTTGTCGATGAAGTTCGTCCAGCCGCCGGCTCCGGCCGACCAGGTCTGGCCATCCGGCTCCGTAGCACGGAGCAGAGCCAAGCCTACCTTATCCAGATCGCTCATGTTCGCTTCCAGCAGGGCCGCATTATCCTTGTTGGCCGGCAGACCGCGGAAGGTTTGGGTAATATTGGCCGCTTCAGCATCATTCACGAACCAGTTGATGAATTTCTTGGCTTCTTCAGCATGCTTGGAGTTCTTGGAGACCGCCATGTACATCGACGGCTTCAGCCAGCCTCCGGCCTCTTCGGCACGCGGCATGGTTACAAGTGCGTAGGCTCCTGGCTTAATGCTGTCCCAGGTTCCCAGATTGTTGGAGAAGCTGTAACGGAACAGCACCTTGCCTGCTGCGAGCAGATCCATTTGCGGATCATTTTCCTTATCGGAGGCATTCACATCCGCCGGAGGAACCAGGCCTTCCTTACGCAGCTCTTCGAATTTACGGGTCCAGTCCAGATACGTGGCTTCATCCACGTTGAAATGACCCTCATTCGTGATAACCTGCCCTTTGCCTTTGGCATACTGATACGCCGAGTACATGAAATAGTTACCTGCATAGTCGAGGGTGAAATACTGTCCCTTCGGCAGCTTGGACTTGGATTCCTTCGCTAAGGCGAAGAACTCATCCCAGGTCCAGCCGTTAGCCGGATTCGCAATCCCCAGCTTATCCATAGCCGCTTTATCATATACCATACCGAAGGCTACAGAGCCGAGTGGAACAGCGTACTGCTTACTGTCCAATTGGCCGCCTGCCAGCAGCTTCGTATCGAATTTGCTCACATCTACCTCAGGAGCCAGGTCAGCCAGTTGCTGGCGGGCCATCCAGTCCGGCATCCAGCCCGGGTCAAGCTGAACAACATCGGGTGCATTGTTGGCTGCAGCCTGCGTGGATAATTTGTCCAGATAACCGTCCATACCGGAATACTCCGGCTCGAAGGTTACGTTCGGATTATTCTTCGTGTACAATTCCAGGGCCGCCAAGGTAGCTTCGTGACGCGGCTGTGAGCCCCACCACATAATCCGCAGCTTGACCGGCTCATTGGTGCTTGGCGCTTCAGTTGCAGCAGCCGTCGCAGCAGCATTCGTGCTGGCAGGTGCTTCTGTAGCCCCTCCTGCATTGTTTACTTTATTCCCTCCGCCGCCGCAGGCAGCCAGTGTACCTAATATCGCTGTCATCGCCAGGACCGAAAGAGAACGCTTCCATTTTAACATCTTTAACCCTCCTGTATACATCTGTATTCTCTTGCTACATTGCTATAGTAACAAGACGGGTTGGAAGTTCATAGGAGGGCGATGCACGAATTCTTATAAAATCTTACGAATCTGCCATCCTGCAGCTAGGCAAAAAACATTCAAAGGCTGCTCCGCTATCCTAAGATAGCGAAACAGCCCTCAGTCTCAACTCTGCGTTGCTTATTTCATCATACTGGCGGCAATGGCGATAAGCTCATCCTTCGTTAGCTCCGTATTCTCCTGGCCGGCGATCACAGAATAGATAACCTTTGCACCAGGGTCAGACCAAACCAACTTGTACTTAAATCCCAAGTCAAGCTCCTTGTTGCCGGAGTCATCCGAAAAAATGGCCTGTCTACCTTTTATCTCTATATTTTCCATCTTTGTATGTTCACTCCACGAGAGCGGATCAGCCGGGTTTTGGTTGTCATCCACAAGCGAGACACCGATTCTCACCTGAACGTCCCCCTTCTTGTATACCAGTGAGGAATACGGGTAGTCAATGTTCTCCGCCTTCTCCACTCTCCAGGCCAACTGGAAGTTGTCTCCCAGGTCTCTCTCGTTTCCGCCTTTAAGCTCCTGCACATCCGGAACTTTTAAGAAAAAAGGCTTGATGATAGCCTCATGCAGGGCATATCCTTCCGGCAGATACGCCGGCTGCTCCAGGACCGGAGCGTTGTGCTCCTCTACACTGGTCTTATAGGCGGTATAGTCCTTGAACGTGAGGGGCGGGCGATACATGTTCATACTCCCCTCTCCCTCCTCGTCTTCACGCGTAATTACATAGGTGGCATACTCTCCAGGAAGCAACAGCTCCTTCATGAGCTCTGCCCCTTTTGAATACTTCTGGTTATAGAGAATACTCAGCTTCTGGTTGGCTTCATACTCTGCACCCGGCTCTGCTTCTGGAATATAAGGCTTCAAGGGTTCTTTCGCCTTCTCAATCAGCGTTCCGCCGGAAGCCGTCGCCGGAAGCGGCTGATACGGAAGCACCTTATACTGGGCTCCGGCCCCTTGCCGGACTTCACCCGAACTCTGGGCTTCAGCTCCTTGCTGGAGTTTGCCGGAGAATTGGGTATAGCCTCCGCCCAGCAAGACCAGTGCCAGGACCGCCGCCGCCCAGCCCTTCACCGGCATCCGCTTCTGTCTCCGTCCGGTTCTTGTTTCCATTCTGCGCATTACTTTTGGTGCCTCTCCGCTTGGCGGAAGGGTCTGAAGCAGGTTCTCGTCTTCTTCAGCAGTCAATGCCCCCTCAAGCCCGAGCGCCTTCATTACTGGTTCGTGAACATCAACGGTGTTCCAATGTGCTGAACGGTCTCCCTCCTTCAGAAACTGCTCCTCTGGAGTTAATTCACGCTTGCCCATAATTGTTTCTCCCTTCTCTCAATCGCTTTTTTAAGTTTTTCCCTGGTCCGTTCATATCTTTTGCGTACGGTAGCCGTACTCACACCCAGAATTTCACTGATTTCCGCAAATGATTTATCTTCATAAATCCGCAGGATCAATAAATTCCGGTCCTCCACATCCAGCTTCCGCAGAGCAGCCGAGACCGGCTCGCTGAACAGGCGGTTCTGGGCCATTTGCTCGGCGCTTTTCTCCGTAACCTCCTGCCGGAGCAGCTTCCGCACCTGCTGCTGGAATTTCTGCCGCCGCAGCAGGTTCAGGCAGTGATGATAAGCAATCTTGTAGAGCCATGAGGTAAAATCTGCCTGAGGCTTGTACTGCCCGATATTCTGGTAGGCCTTGATCAGGATATCCTGTACTGCGTCTTCTGCCTCTTCCTTGTTGTTCAGCAAGCGGTAACAATAGAGGTAAATCCGTTGCTGGTACAGCCTGATCACATCCGAGTACAAGCCTCCTTCCCCGCCCTGAATCCTTCTAATCTTCTCTTCGATAGGGTCCACGATAATCTCCTTTCTGCAAATCATATAGATATAACACATGAGCCGTATGTAATGTGACAATTATCTTTTTTTACAGCTCCACAACAAAAAAGAGACCCCCAGATGAATTCTGTTGATCTCTCCGTTGCAGAACCTATGAACCTATAAGCTTCCTAAAACTGTCTGTCTACTCTATTCCAGCTCGACCGTCTGATTCAGATTCAGCCCGTCAGTGTCCTGGCCGGTCATCCGCTTGAACATGTATACCGCCTTCTCGGCCAGATTGCCGCTCTTCCAGTATTCGGCGGCTTCGGCATGGACCTTGATCAGAATCACAGCCGCGTCATCATAGCTGGTCTTCAGGAAGGTATCGTACCCTGCACTCCAGAGCTCTTTCTTCTTGTTCACATCGGTTACAATCTCAGCCGTTCCACGGATGGAGATATAGGACTTATCTGCATAGACCACGTTCACCCGCGGATCATACAGAATCTCTCCGAACTTGCTGGTGTTCTTCTTGGTCAGGAACCACAAGTCCCCGTCGAATTCTACCTCTTGTGTCTTCATGGGCCGGGAGACCAGCCCTTCCTCCGAAATCGTAGTCAGCATAGCCATATCAATACCCTTGATCAGCTTGCGGACCGTCTCAACGGCTTCCTCGTGACTATGGTGTGTAGTTGACATCTTTACCGCCTCTTTTCTTCCAGGATAGGGAATAGGTTATCCAAATGCATAGCATTTATTAACCAGAAGCGGCGAAGCATTACCGGATACCGGTGAAATCCGGGAAATCAGCAGCGTACATGTTTGCGTTTGAAGCCGGTCCGGCCTTTGTCGACAGCCTTCATAATATTATCGTACGCGTGGATGAGCTTGCTCTTCGGCTTGTCCTTGTCCACCTCGACCGGACCCACCCGCTCCGCCGTCTCACGCGCCAGATCATGAAGCGGCGAATACGATACAGCCACCGTATACATAAAATTGTTCATCGAATACCGGGTGCGCTCCGGGGACTGATGAATGCTCTGTTCAACCTGCTCCAGCATAGCAGCCAGCTTACTCTCGGAGAACTCCTGATCCGGACGGCTTCCCAGCAGCCAGCAGTAACAGCTCCAGCCTGCCGACATCCGGAGATCCTCTCCGCTCCTGATCCACTCATCCGCCACCTGCTGGGCAATATCTGCTTCAGCCAAGGTTACAGCCACCACGAAATCAGACAGCATATAGAAATAAGCCCCGTCCATCCACCGGTTGTAATCCGCTTCCGTCATCCCATTCGGGTCGGCAATGATCCCGGCAAAATACATCGCATCATAATTACCTGTGGCATACAGCTCCTCAGCCAGCGCCTGGTTGATTCCGGTTTTCTTAAAAATCGGCTTCATCGCACCGGTAGCCACACCAAAGAGCGGCTCCCGTGCGCCGTTTGCGGTATACATCTTCTTGGTCCGTTCCTTGCCAAGCGCTTCAAGCTCCTGCATCACTTGTTCTGCATTCATTGAACGTTCCTCCTTTTAGCTACCTCTCGTCTTCCGCCGGAATATCCGGCAGCAGCGGACGGCCCTCAGGGTAAGCATTCTGATTCAGCTGGTCGCCAATCCACGCTTTGCCGTCCTCACCGGTTTCTTTTTTCCAGATGGGAACGATTTGCTTGATCCGCTCAATCACGTATTCATTCGCTTCATAGGCAGCCTTACGGTGGGGCGAAGAGACTGCGATGACCACGGCAATATCGGTAATCTCCAGCCTGCCGATCCGGTGGGTGACTGCAACCTTCGTATCCGGCCAGCGCTCCAGCACTTCCTGTCTGATGCGCTTCAGCTGCGTTACAGCCATGGACGGGTATGCTTCATATTCAAGATACAAGGTTTTCTTCCCCTGTGTGAACTCACGCACCGTCCCGATGAATAAGGTAATCGCCCCGGCCTCTCTGCGCAGAACTTTATCCGATACCTCAGCGGGTATAATCGCGGACTCTGTAATTTCAAATAACGAATGGCCCATTCGCTCACTTCCCTTCGATAGATGCAGCAGCTGCTCATATTGCTCGGGTGTATCTATATCTGCCGCGAAATCTTCCTCTAGCCCCGCACCGGCCAGCTCGTCCCGTTCCACCCCTAGCCAGTGCAGTGATTCTAATAAGCCAGCCAGCCGGTACTCACGGTTCTCCAGTCTTGCCGTAATGTCCGGCAGGAGCCGGTGCGGCCGGTATACGCCATGCAGCATCTGATGCTTGCCGTCAATCACGGGCAGAACTGCGTCATAACCGCCTGCTTCAAGCCGGGTAAGCATCCATGCGGCGGCCGGAGCTGATATATTAGGACTGTCACAGCTTACCACCCAGGCATAGTCCGTCTTTACATGGGCAAAAGCGGCATGAAACCCGCTCAGCGGCCCATGCCCGGCATAAACATCCGGTATATATAGAATATCCGATGAAAGACGTTCCAGATACAGGGAAGGATGGTTCGTGACCACAATCACGCTGGAGCACAGGGTCTGCAGCTCCCTCACCTGCCGGACAATGAACGGTTCCCCGTGATAGGTCAGGAGGGCCTTATTCCGGCCCTGCATCCGGGAGTTCTGCCCGCCCGCCAGTATTATTCCTGTCAGCACCAAAGGCACCTCCTGTAGCAGAATTTAGGACTGAAGCAGTGACAGCGCCAGTGCGATAACCGCCTGATCCGCAAGCGCCTGAACCCGCAAAGACAATACCGGCGGACTATCCGGGCTAATCCGGGAACCAGACGCTTCACTCTGTAGTTCCGCAGCCTCTTCCCAGCTTAACCACAGGCGTATGTTCGTTGCTTCCTTTTGCAGCGTTATCTGGTCCTCAGTGCGGCGAATTAGGGCGATCTTGGGATAATCCGCAGATTTGAACCCCTCGGCAATTACCAGATCTACTCTGCCGTGCATCGACTCGGCGATTTCCCGCAGTGAGGCCGCAGATCTGCGCATGACCCTTGTCGCCTCCGGTGAGGTCAATACCGTCTCCACTGCACCGTACAGAAGATGCTTGCTGCTATCCGTTTCCGGATCATCCAGCTGGAAGAGATGGGCATCATGCTTGGCAGAGCCAACCCGTAGTCCTTGCACAGACAAGGCCTCGATTAACCGGCAGGCGAGGGTTGTTTTGCCGCTGTTCTTGTATCCGATAATTTGCAGTACAGGAACTAGGCGCTGTACCGCCGCATGCTGAGATTCCGTAGTCACGGTAACTGCTCCTCTGCTTGAAGATCTATTCCGATTATACACTATTCCGGCCGCTGCCCGTTCCCCGCCTAATCGCCTGACAGGTCGCCACTGTGCTTCAAATCACCAGCCTTCCCCGCCGGATACAAGTATAGTTAAAGAGTCTGGTAGCTTACATGTCATGATATATCCGCGAAGGAGGTCTATTGCTATATGAAAAAATACATCCCCAACCAGCACGGCGCCTGGGCGATGCTCGTTCTCCCGTTTCTGCTGGGCGTCGCCGCTTCCAAGGGACAGTTCATACATATTCCGCTGTTTGTCTGCTGGCTGCTGATATATCTGTTCAGCTTTCCGCTATTGCAGGGGGTGAAGACCCGGAAGTTCGCACGTTATTCCCAGCCGCTCAGGTTATACGGACTTCTGCTGCTTCCGTTCGCCCTCTATCTCGTGATTGTCCAGCCTGTGCTGCTGGGGTTCGTGCTGCTGCTCTTGCCGTTATTCGCTGTTAACCTCTATTATGCCCGGACCAGGAATGAACGCGCCCTGCTTAATGATATCTCCGCAATTGTTGCGTTCTGCTTAGTAATTTATCCCGTCTTCTATGTGGGGCAGGGGGAGAACTGGAGGGCCGTGAATGAGCTGTTCGTGCTGGCGGTGCTGTACTTCATAGGAACTGCCTTCTATGTCAAAACCGTCATCCGTGAGCGGAACAATATCCGCTTCTATTATGGATCCGTGGTCTATCATCTGCTGTTCGCCGCAGCCGGTCTGTACCTGTTCCCTTCACTGCTGGTCCCGCTGCTGGTTCTGCTGCTGCGGGCAGCCCTTCTGCCGAGGACAGGAATTACGGCCAAACGTACGGGAATCATCGAGATCGGCTTCTCCGTCATGTTGTATGTGTCTGTGCTGATGCTGTATTTCTAGGAGAACCAGAATGTTTACTTGGACAAAAATCAGGAAGCTCCTTCGCCAATCCGCGCGAGAGGAGCTTCCTTCAGGTCTGCCAGCCTATTCTACGATCATATCCTGATTGCTTGAGCCCGGCGGCACAATGGGATAGACATTATCCTCTTCGGTGATATCGAATTCCATCACGACCAGCCCTTCCGTATGCAGAGCCTGTTCAATAATCTGCTCCGCTTCACCCAGCGTTCGTGCCCGGAACCCGTGAGCGCCGAAGGACTTGGCCAAGGCAACGAAATCCGGCGAGCTGATTCGCACCGAGGAATAACGCCGGCCCAGAAACAGCTGCTGCCATTGCCGTACCATCCCCAGATACCCGTTCTTGAAGATTGCCACCTTGACATTCAGGCCGTGATCCACGGCGGTCATAATCTCTTGCATATTCATCTGGAAGCTTCCATCCCCTGTAATACACACCACATCGCGGTCAGGAAAAGCAACGGCCGCCCCAATCGCAGCAGGCAGGCCGTACCCCATCGTTCCCAGCCCGCCTGAGGTCAGGAAGGAGCGGGCTTCCGAGAATTCATAATGCGTAGCCGTCCAGATCTGATGCTGGCCGACATCGGTGGCAATCATCGCATCGCCTGCGGTAGCCTTTTGGAGGGCGCGGATGACTTCCTGCGGGGTCAGCTTAGTGCCTTGTTCACGGCCCGGCTTCGGCTTGCGCTGACGCCAGACCGTAATCTGCTCCTCCCAGAGCGGATGCTCCGCGGTATGTACCTGTTCCTGTATTCCTCTGAGCAGCTCCTCACAAGAGCCAGTCACCGCAAGCTCTACGGGGATGTTCTTGTTCAGCTCTGAGGTATCCAGATCCACTTGAATTTTGTAAGATCCCGGCGAGAATGCCTTCCGCTTGCCGGTTACCCGGTCGCTGAACCGTACCCCGAGACATAACACCACATCGGCGCCTTGCAGCGCACGGTTGGCTGCCACCGTTCCATGCATCCCGACCATTCCCAGATGCAGGGGATGCCCGGAAGGGAAAGCCCCGATCCCCATCAGCGTACTCGCCACGGGGAAGTGATGCCGCTCCGCGAATTCCCGCAAGAGGGCAGGGGTCTCTCCCTGCATGCAGCCTCCGCCGACCAGCACCAGCGGCCGCTCTGCACGGCTCAGCCGCTCTGCCGCAAGCAGAATATCCGCAGGATCAATGGACGGATTCGGCTCGTATCCCCGGATCACCGGCGTAGAGCAAGGCCCAGCCGCTTCACTGACGGGAATGAACTCCGCATTCATGACATTCTTCGGCAGATCGATCAGGACGGGGCCCGGTCTTCCCGTGACTGCTACATGGAATGCTTCGTGGACGATTCTGGGAAGCTCGGCAATGTCTCTGACGATATAATTGTGCTTCGTGACCGGCATGGTCATTCCGTAGATATCCACTTCCTGAAAGCTATCCAGACCAATGAGATCAGTGGCGACCTGGCCGGTAAGCACAATCAACGGAACAGAATCCATGAATGCTGTGGCAATGCCGGTGACCGCATTGGTGGCTCCGGGACCACTGGTTACGAGGGCCACCCCCGGACGCCCCGTGGCTCTTGCATATCCGTCCGCTG
Organism: Paenibacillus sp. FSL H8-0332; assembly: GCF_037963835.1. Lineage (NCBI taxonomy): Bacteria > Bacillati > Bacillota > Bacilli > Caryophanales > Paenibacillaceae > Paenibacillus > Paenibacillus sp. FSL H8-0332. Next base: position 1,336,686 of record NZ_CP150145.1, on the reverse strand, counting down.
CATGGACTGCAGCCTGCTCATGCCGGACCAGCACATGCTGAATCCTGTCATTATCATAGAGCGCATCATATAGAGGCAATACGGCACCGCCGGGGTAGCCAAACAGGGTCTCTACCTTTTTCTCAATCAGCATCTCAATCAGCAGTTCTGCTCCGTTCATAGCTACACTTCGTCTCCTGTCATGCGAATTATCCTCCAATATAGGACATGCCAATCTTGGCCTTGCTTCTGTGGGTCTCTTCCGTCCGCTCATCGGAATAACGGTCGCTGCGCTGCTCCCATACCTGCTTAATTGCTGCCAGCAGCTCTTCATCGCCAGCCCCTCCGCGCAGCATGATCCTAAGGTCAAAGCCCTTGGAGGCAAACAGGCAGGTATACAGCTTACCGTCAGAAGACAGCCGGGCACGCGAGCAGGTGGAACAGAACGATTCAGACACGGAAGTGATGAAGCCAACCTGGGCCGGACTGCCAAGATAGCCGTAGCGCTGCGCGACCTCGCCGCTGTAATTCTGCTCAAGAGCTTCCAGCGTATAGACGCTTTGCAGCTGCTGCAGGATTTCTTGCTTGGTGACGACCTTATCATAGCTCCAGCCGTTATCGTTGCCGACATCCATGAACTCGATGAAGCGCAGCGTGATCTTCCGCTTCTTGAAATAGGCGGCCATCGGAAGAATCTCGGATTCGTTCACGCCCCGCTGGACAACCATATTCACCTTGACCTCGAACCCGGCGGCTGCCGCCTGATCTATGGCCTCCAGAATCATTCCCGGCCTGAAGCCGCGCCCGTTCATTCTGCCGAATAGCTCGGGCTCCAGCGCATCCAGGCTGACATTCAGCCTGCGCAGGCCCGCAGCATACAGCGGCGCTGCCTGTCCGCCCAGCAGGACTCCGTTCGTCGTCAGTCCCATATCCTCTACACCGGGAATGGCGGATATCTTGGTAACCAGCTCCGGCAGATGGCGGCGCATCAGCGGTTCGCCTCCGGTCAGGCGGATTTTGCTGACACCCAGCGAGACGAACAGCCTGGTCAACCGGCAGATTTCATCGAAGGTAAGCAGCTCGCTGGCCGGGAGGAAGGCATAATCCTCACCGAATATCTCCTTCGGCATGCAGTAGGAGCAGCGGAAATTGCACCGGTCGGTGACCGATATCCGCAGATCATGGATAGGCCGCCGCAGCTGATCCTGTAGTGGATGAGTATTCATGTGCGTCTATCTCCTTCCGGTAGCCTTACAGTCCCCATTCATCCGTGCCTTCTTCAGCGCCCAGCAGCAGGACATCCACCTTGTCACCTGAAGCATAACCTCTTGTCCCGCCCGGCAGCACGATCAGGGAGTTCCCGCGTGCAATCGACGATACTGCACCCGACTTATTGAAGCCGGCGGGCCGTACTGTGGTCCCGTCATATACCGCCCGGATGAACCGGGTGAACGGATTGGCCTTCGGCACATCCGCTGCCAGAAGGGCCGTCGTACGCGGCAGATACAGGTTGTCCGCTCCCATCATCCGGAGCAGGGCAGGTCTGACGAACAGCTCGAAGCCGGTGAAGCACGCCGAAGGATTGCCGGACAGTCCGAACAGGAAGGTATCCCCGGCAACTGCCACTGTAGTCACGCTGCCCGGGCGCATCGCCACCTTGTTGAATAACACCTCAGCCCCGAGGCGCTTGTAAATCTCCGGGAGGTAGTCATAATCTCCAACCGACACTCCGCCCGTTGTGATCAGACAGTCGGTTTCAGCCATGGCCCGGCGGACTGTCAGCAGGCAATCTTCGAGCTGGTCCGCTGCCGTATCATACATCCGGTAAGGGATCCCCATCCGGGCAAGCTGGGCGGCAATCATCGGCCCGTTGCTGTTACGGATTTTGCCGGGGACCAGGGGTGCATTCACAGCCAGCAGCTCTGTTCCCGTAGACAGAATCCCTACAACCGGCCGTCTCCCCGTCTCCACCTCGGCGTAACCGAAGGTAGCAAGCAGCGCAATCACCCCGGGATGAATGAAGCGGCCTGCCGGAATCACCATTTCCCCTGCCTGCATATCCTCACCCTGCAGAGACAGATTCTCCTGCGGTGCAAAAGCCTTGCGGATCGTAAACGTCTGCCCCGTGGACACGGCCTGCTCAAACATGACTACCGCATCCGCCCCATCCGGCAGCGCTGCCCCCGTCATCAGGCGGACCGCTTCATGGCGGCCGATCACAGCCTGTGAGACTTCCCCGGCGCCGATATGATCCACCACCGTGAAGCTGACCCGGCTGCTGCCGGAAGCACCGGCAGAATCTGCCGAAGCAATAGCATATCCGTCATACGGGGAACGGGTGAAATGCGGAACATCATGGGTTGCCGTGAGCGGCTGCGCCAGTATGCGTCCATAACTTGCGTCAAGCGGGACTCTCTCTGTACCTGTGCGGCATACTCTATCGGTAACCCGGAATACAGCTTCTGCTACAGTAACCGGCGTTCTCGTCTTCTCCACCTTCATCTGCTCCTAACCCGGTGCCGGACTGGATACCCAATCCCCCGTCTATTTCTGCGTAATATCACTGAAGGTACCTACATAGCGGACATCGTCCCCTGTCTCATCCTTCACTGCGCTGATATTCAGCCACTGCAAATATTCTTCTCCGCTCTTGCGCCTGTTCCAGATCTCACCCTGCCACATCCCCTTCTCCTTGACCTCTCCCCACATCGCGCGGTAAAAGTCCTTGGATTGGCGGCCGGACTTCAGCAGGCTGGGCTGTCTGCCCAGCACCTCCTCTTCGGTATAGCCAGTGAGCTTCGTGAAGGCCGGGTTAACCGTCTTGATGTGGCCGGATACATCGGTAACCAGAATCCCCTGACCGGTTGAATTGAACACTTCAGAGGTAAGGGCCAGCCGGTCTTGGAAATACAGCCATACCACCAGCACCAGACTGGCAAGCGCCACCTGGGAGAGCAGCATGAACCCGATGGAGTATTGCCCGGTCGCCGCATGAATGACCGACAGCATAATCGGAGGGAAAAATCCGCCCAGACCGCCCATCATGGACACAATTCCGTTGGCAATTCCCGCCTGCTTGTTGAAGTACAGCGGAACCAGCTTGAAGATGACCCCGTTACCGATTCCCGCACTCACCGCTATCGCCAGGCATCCTGCTGTATATAAGCCCATGTCCGGCATGAAGGCCAGAATAATGGCTGCAACCGTATAGATACTGAAGGTGAAGATTAGCAGGAACAAAGGCTGGAACTTGTCAGCCAGCCAGCCGCCGATCGGACGGAAGAAGGTGGCTACTGCAATGAAGCCGGCGGTTCGCATCCCGGCATCCACTTTTTCCAGACTGAAATTGGAGACCAGAAAGTTCGGCAGATAAATGGTAAACGCTACGAACGAGCCGAAGGTAATGAAATAGAACAGAGAGAAAAGCCAGAGCTTCTCGTTCCTGGATACGCCTTTGATCTGCTCGATAATCGGTGTTCTGAGCTTAGGCTCCTGACGGTCCCCGAAGAAGAAGTTCAGGGCGATGAAGACCAGTAACAGAATCAGATACATTTTGACAGCAGGGCCCCAGCCGATCTGTGCGGCCACAATAGGGGCCGAGAAAGTCGTGACCGCCGTCCCGATATTCCCGATGCCATAGATTCCGTTGACCAGGCCATGCTTCTCCTTGGGATAATACTTCGGCAGAGAGGTTACGCCTACCGAGAATACGGCCCCGCCGACACCCAGGAACAGCCCTCCGATAATCAGATGGGTGACCGAGGACGCTTCACTGATGAAGTAGACCGGGAACAGCAGCAGGATAAAGCTGGACATAAAAATAATTCTCGCTCCCAGAATATTCGCATAATAGCCTAACGGAATTCTTAGAACCGAGCCAAGCACAACCGGAATGGCCGTAACCATGGCCAGCCGCCCTGGAGGGATGCTGATATCCTCCGAAATAAAGGGCATCAGGGAAGAGATAATCACCCACACCATGAATCCGGTAATCAAGTTTAAGGTTTGCAGGGGCAATTGCATTTTTCTGATCATTCGACTCACCTTTTCGCCGTTTTTTCTTGTGATTTTTGCCTGTAGATACTTCTGTACTCATTGTATCCGCCGTTCCCCGGCTCAGATATAGGGGAGTCCCCTTTCCCTGACAGGGTAAACCCTGAAAAAATAACGCCACCTAATTGACTGTATGCATTACAGAGTTTTAGGGACAGAATAGCATTATGTGTATACAAAAAGGCTGATTATGTCTACAACGCGTAATTCTTCCATGATATAATAAGCCTATTAAATTGGAGTGATTTCCGCTTAACAATGATCTGGAGATTCATATGATGGAATTAACAAAGCTCGAGGAGCAGGTAATACCGTTAACAGGCGGTTTAATCAACTGGTTATTATTCCTGAAGGGTGTTGAACAACCAAACTGGGAGGTGCTGACCATGAATGAACCCATGTTAAAAAAGCAATGGATACACTTGAATTTCTGAGCCAGGATGCCGCTACACGTATGGAGTATGATGCCCGGATGAAGTATTTGCGTGACGAGGCTTCACGGATGAACGGTGCTAAAGCGGAAGGACATGCGGAAGGGCGTGCGGAAGGAATTGCGGAGGGAATTGCTAAGGGTGAACAAAAAAAGGCAGAAGCCATAGTACTTGAACTTCTTGCGCTTGGAGTAGAAACCTCAGTTATTCTTAAAGCTTCAGGTCTCACAGAACAACAAATCTTAAGGTCGAAATCACAGATGGGGAAGCATTGACCGAACCTCCTGTTGAAAAAGTATAAATTCTTCTATTATCAAAAGTATCAAAAAGCCGCCCCAATGGAATTGGAGCGGCCTGTTTTTTGTCACGTAATCAGCGTATTTAACTGTTCACTTAAACGTTCCTTGTCCTTCGCGCTCAACTGGGTCTCGCCCATCGGAAAGATCACCGTCTCTTCTTTGACAAAATGCACCGTCAGCACCTCAAAGGCCTCCCCCGCATCCTGAACGGCTGAACGGATCGCCTCAAGCGGCATCTGGTCTATATTCCCCTCGGAGTGATGCAGGAAATGCCCGATATATCCCTCAATCTCGCGGTGCTCCTCCTGGATGCCGGCCAGCGGCCCTTGCTCAAAGCCGATATAATTACCCAGCATCGGGAAGAAATGCGTTTCTTCCTTCCCGGTATGCTTCTTCAGCGGCTCCACGAACTCCAGGATCGCCTGGCGCAGCTTATGGAGCCGGGTCCGGGCCTCTTCCAGAGCGAGCGGCTCCTGCTCATACCACAGCACCAGCTCATGCCATTCCTCCATCAGAAAAGATAAATAGCGGTGTTCATTCTCAAGGATACGCATCGCGGGCATCGTAAACTTGAGGCCTGTATGTTCCGGCATACAGCTAACCCCTCCCGTTGCCGGTCAGAAATCCAGCATTTTTTTCCTCAAAGCATATTCGACCAGCTCCGGCCGGCTTTTAAGGTTTAATTTCTCCATAATTTTGGCTTTGTGGGCTTCCACGGTCTTCACGGAAATGAAGAGCTTCTCGGCGATCTCCTTATTCCCGTATCCCTTGGCAATGAGCGGCAGAATCTCCAGCTCCCGCTTGGACAACAGCTCGAACAGGTCCTCGGTCCCGGCGGTCTTCTCCTGCTTAATGAACTCGCGGACCAGCGACGTAGCCATCTTGGGATGAATATAAGTGCCGCCTTCATAGATAGTCCGGATGGCCAGCAGCAGCTCCTCGTCCGGCGCACTCTTGAGCACATAACCGGAGGCCCCGTTCTTCAGGACATGGAAAAGATATTCATCATCGTCATGCATCGTGAGAATCAGAATTTTGGTATCGGGATAATCCTCTTTGATCTTGCCGGTCGCGGTCAGCCCGCTTTCTCCCGGAGGCATACTTAAATCCATGATCAGAATGTCCGGCCGGAACTTGGCTACCATGGTATAAGCTTCCCTGCCGTCAGCCGCCGCTCCGATCACTTCAATGTCATCCTGGAAATTGAGAATCATGGAGAATCCGCTGCGAACAATTGCATGGTCGTCTGCAATGACGATCTTCATCAGAAGCTCATTCCTTTCCTTGGGCCATTCCTACCGGCACCTGTAAAACAATTCGGGTCCCCTTGCCCAGCTGTGAATCCACACTGAAGGTGCCGCCCACCAGCTCCGCCCGTTCCTGCATCCCGAACAGGCCAAGGCCGGTTCCCGCAGGCTCGTCTCCCGGATGGAAGCCGATGCCCTCATCCTCAACCCGCAGCAGCAGGATGCCGCCGGTCTCGGTAAGCGAGACCCTGACGCTGTCTACCTGCGCATACTTCAGGGCGTTCAGCACAGCCTCCTGGCATACCCGGTACATGACCGTCTCAATCTCGCTCCCATACCGCTTCTCCGAGAGCCGGGATTCATATTCAATCAGCAGGCCGTAGGTTTGTTCCACCCGCTTGAAGTGGGAGCGGAAGGCCGCCTCCAGCCCGAAGTCATCCAAGGCAGCCGGTCTAAGCTCTACCGAGAGGTTGCGGATATCATTCAGCAGCCGGGTCATGGACACTTCAGTTTGCTTCATCTTCTTCAGCAGCCCGTCGTCGGCTGTCATATATTTCAGCACACGCAGATCAATCACAGCACTCATCAGCTCTTGCGCAACGCTATCATGCAGTTCACGGGAGATCCGCTTGCGTTCATTCTCCTGGGCCTCAATAATATGCTTCATCATCTTGTTCTGGTAGAACTTCTCCTGCGTCTTGAACTGTCTCGTCAGATCCCTGAGCATGAAGATTCTGATCCCGTTCTCTTCATCTATAGTGTGGAAGGTTGCCGCATAAGGGACAACCCCCTTGTCCCTAGTCTCCAGATAGACTTGATACGAGGTGAACTCCTCCAAGTCCGGTGTGTGAAAATAACAATTCAGGCAGGTACGCAGCTCCGTCTCACTGGTATATCCCCGGCAGGTTCCGCAGAGTGCTTCAGGATTCCCCTGATACATCTGCTTCAGAACATCCTTGTCGACGATGGTCTCGGCAGCCGGATTCATGGCCAACGCTTTCCCTTCCCGGTCAAAAAAGAACATCGCTTCCGAGCTGTTCTCGAACAGCTTCGTCATGAGCGTGCTACGCAAATCCGTTCCGGATATCATCAACTGAGCAACAATTCCTTCCCGTTCAAGTCTCCAATCCCCCTCCGCGCTACCGCTTCCAGGTCTCTAAGCATTTCAGCGGTTACCTGCTGTTCACCCCGGAAGCCGCCCAGAAGCACGCCTGCCACACGGGCATCATTCCACATCGGCACAGCCCCGATGCTGTTCAGATTCTCTATCTTGGTGATGGGATAATTGAATAAGGTATCGGCCTTCACTACGAGCTTGACAGACGGAATCAAGAACGGCTTACCGGTCTTGAATACGATTCCTGCAATCCCCCTGCCGGACTGTAGCACAATCCGTTTGTAACGGTCACTGATATTGCCTGAGGCGTATTTCCACCGGATCACATAGTCATATTCCGCCGGTTCGGCGAACGCCAGCGACATGAAGTCATACCCCAGGGCTATGCGGATCTGGTCAAGCTTGATTTGGTAATCCACCTGATTCATCATCGCTTTCTCTCCTCGGATAGAACAGGGAAAGAAGTCCACGCTGCTCTGTCCGTTAATTTGATTTATTTCTTCTGTATAGGATATAACTTCTGCCTACATAATTCAACGGAACACTCCAGACATGGACCAGCCGGGTGAACGGCCAGAAGGCGAAGATTGCGAACCCTGACAGGATGTGAAGCTTGAAGGAGAAGGGCACTCCGCTCATCAGTGACGGGTCCGGCCGGAACAGGAACAAGCCGCGGAACCACACAGAAATCGTATCCCGGTAATCGAACTCCGGCTGTACCACATTCGTGACAATAGTGGAGTACATCCCCATGAATACAATGAACAGGAGCAGCGAGTTGACAATCAGATCTGAGGCGCTGCTGAGCCGGCGGACATTCTTCAGTGTGAAGCGCCGTGAGGTCAGAATCAGCATCCCGAGCAGGGTAGCCGCACCGAAGATTCCGCCGATGTATACTGCGCCAATGTGGTAGAGATGATCACTTACGCCTACGGCCTCCAGCCAGGATTTTGGAACGGCTAGCCCGCCGATGTGGCCGAGAATGACCGGCATGATGCCGAGATGGAACAGAATGCTGCCGAATTTCAGCTGTTTTTTCTCAATGAATTCACTGGATTTGGCCGTCCAGTTGAACTGATCCTTCCGGTAGCGGGCAATATGACCGCCGACAAACACCACCATACACATATAAGGGAAAATAACCCATAAAAACTGACCCGCCATATTCATTGACTCAGGGCCTCCTGTTCCGCACAAGCTTTGAAGGTATCACGCAAACCTCTAACCAGGTGATAATAAGGACTTTCATTACGCTCCAGCGCCTTGAGCAGATGATACGTGCCATCCTCCAGCACCGCAATCAGCATCCGGAAGTTCTCCGGCGCGCCAGGGACATCCAGCCACTCTGCGGCATATAGAAATTCGCACATCAGCGGCAAATAATCAGGCAGCTCACTCTCCGGCATGATAAGGCCGAACATTTCATACAGAAGCTTCAGCTTGGCGAGCATTTGCCCGCGTTCCTTGGCCTCCTCAAATTTGAAATAGGTCATATAGAGCGCACAGTCCTTCTGGAAATCAAAGGTGGCTGCATAATTCTCCTGAATCTCTTCCAGGCTGAAGCTCTGCATCTGCTGCCAATAGGTCTGCACATGGGCATAGCCCGGGTGATGGGGGTCAAACGCCTCTTCCAGCAGAGCCGGATGGAAATCCAGCTTCTCCGGGTACATGAGCTGCAGGGCGAAATAACCGAAGGATTGCTTATAATGATGCAGTTTGATCAGATCAATCACGCCAGATCCCCCCGTAGAAATTCTCTTCATACATCTCCTTGCCCGTCTTCATCGCATCACCGGAAGGGCTGGCCGGTCCGCAGCCGTCACAGCCGGAGCCGGAGCCCATATCGCCCATCCCGTTGCCGTAACCGGCTGAGCCTTGGGCACGGTAAGGGTTCATGTGCTGCTCCTTGTGGGAGGTGGGGATAACGAAACGGTCTTCGTATTTGGCGATTGCGAGCAGCCGGTACATTTCCTCCGTCTGCTGTGCGGTCATACCGACCCGGTCAAGACGGCTGAGATCGAACTCCTGGCCGGTGGACTGGGCGCGCATATAGGAGCGCATCATCGCCATCCGCTGCAGAGCTTCCTTCACAGTCTCCGTATCGCCGGCTGTCAGCATATTCGCCAGGTACTGGATAGGCGTGCGCATCTCTTCAATCGCCGGGAAGATCATATCGGGATTCTTCAGCGAATCCTTGCCTTCAAAGTAATTCATAATCGGGCTAAGCGGCGGGACGTACCATACCATCGGCAGGGTCCGGTATTCCGGGTGAAGCGGGAAGGCCAGCTTGTGCTCAATCGCCAGCTTGTAGACCGGCGAGTTCTGCGCAGCCTCCAGCCAGTCCTCGGAGATGCCGTCTTGTCTGGCCTGAGCCATAATCTCCGGGTCATGCGGATTCAGGAACAAATCACATTGTGCCTTATACAGATCCTTCTCGTCCGGGGTGGACGCCGCCTCAAGCACCTTGTCGGCATCATACAGCAGCACCCCGAGATAACGGATACGGCCGGTGCAGGTCTCGGAGCATACCGTTGGCAGACCTGCCTCCACACGAGGGAAGCAGAATGTGCATTTCTCCGCTTTGTTCGTCTGCCAATTGAAGTACACCTTCTTATACGGACAGCCGGTCATACAATATCTCCAGCCGCGGCAGGCCTCCTGGTCTACCAGTACGATTCCGTCCTCATCCCGTTTGTACATCGCTCCTGAAGGACAGGACGCCACGCAGCTCGGGTTCAGGCAATGTTCGCACAGACGGGGCAAATAGATCATGAAGGATTTCTCGAAGTTGAACTTGATCTCTTCCTCGATCTTCTGAATGTTCGGGTCAAGCGGTCCGGTTACATGCGCGCCTGCCAGATCATCCTCCCAGTTCGGCCCCCATTCCAGATCCATCTTCTCGCCCGTTACAGCAGAGTGGGCCCGTGCTACCGGGGAATGCTTCTGCTCCCCTGCATTCGTCAGATGCTCGTAGTTGTACGTCCACGGCTCATAATAATCCTTCATTTCCGGCATGTCAGGGTTGTAGAAAATCTTGCCGAGCGCGATCTTGGACAGCTTATTGCCGGATTTCAGCTCAAGCTTGCCCTTGCGCAGCTGCCAGCCCCCCTTGTACAGCTCCTGGTCTTCCCAGCGCTTCGGATAACCGATGCCCGGCTTCGTCTCCACATTGTTGAACCACATATATTCCGCACCCTTGCGGTTCGTCCAGGTCGTCTTGCAGGTCACGCTGCAGGTGTGGCAGCCGATGCATTTATCCAGATTCATTACCATTGCCACTTGCGCTTTAATTTTCAAGCCAGTTGACCTCCTTCATTTTGCGGACGGCTACGTAGACATCACGCTGGTTGCCGATCGGACCGTAGTAGTTGAAGCCGTAGCTGAGCTGTGCATATCCGCCGACCATCTGGGTTGGCTTCAGATGAATCCGGGTTGGCGCATTGTGGCTTCCGCCGCGCGTATCCGTAATCTCGGAGCCCGGCACCTGAATATGCTTATCCTGGGCGTGATACATGAACATGGTGCCTCTGGGCATCCGGTGACTGACAACCGCTCGTGCCGTGACGACACCGTTACGGTTATAGACTTCAAGCCAATCGTTGTCCGCAATGTCATGGGCTGCTGCATCCTCATTATTGATCCACACCGTCGGACCGCCGCGGAACAATGTCAGCATGTGCTGGTTATCCTGATAGGTTGAATGAATATTCCATTTCCCGTGCGGTGTCAGATATCTCAGGACCAGCGCATCCATCCCGCCCTTCACTTCCTTGTCGCGCGGCCCGAAGACCATCGGAGGCAGTGTCGGCTTATAGACCGGCAGCGCTTCGCCGAACTGCTGGAAGATCTCATGGTCAATGTAGAAATGCTGTCTTCCCGTCAGGGTGCGGAACGGAACGAGACGTTCGATATTCGTAGTGAACGGTGAATAACGCCGCCCTTGCTTGTTCGAGCCGCTGAATACCGGGGTCGGAATCACTTCGCGCGGCTGGGCGGTGATGCTCTGGAACGTAATTTTCTCGGCGGCCCGGTCTGCCGAGATGTCACGGAGCTCTACACCTGAATCCTGTTCTGCCGCAGCATAGGCCTTCTGGGAGACGCGGCCGTTGGTGGCTGAAGACAGATGAAGAATGGTATCCGCAGCCTGACGGGCGGTTTGCAGCTTCGGTAATCCGTTTTTGATGGTTTCATCGTAATGCACGCCGCTGATCTTCTTAAGCTCCTCATATTCTTCAGCGACTGAGAAGCTGATGCCGTGCGCGCCGGCCTTACCGGTTGCCAGATTCGGTCCAAGCGAAGTGTATTTGTCATGAATCTGGGTGTAATCCCGCTCCACAATGGTGAAGTTCGGCATAGTTTTACCCGGAATGGCCGGCACTTCGCCCTTGGTCCAATCCTTGACCAGACCCATCGGCTGTGAAATTTCACTGATGGAGTCATGGCCCAGCGGAGACATCACCACATCTTTATAGACGCCAGGGAGCTGCGACTTCGCCATCTCGGAGAATACCTCTGACAATTGGCGGTAGATATCCCAGTCGGAACGGGATTCCCATAGCGGATTCACGGCCGGATTGAACGGATGGACGAACGGATGCATGTCGGTGGACGACAGATCTGTCTTCTCATACCAGGTTGCGGCAGGCAGCACAATATCCGCATACAGCGGCGTAGTCGTCATCCGGAAATCCAGGGCCACCATCAGATCCAGCTTGCCTTCCACATCCCCGCGCCAGACAATCTCCTCCGGCTTCTGCTCTTCATTCGGCTCCGCCAACAGACCGTCCGAGGCTCCGAGCAAATGCTTCATGAAGTATTCCTGGCCTTTGGCGGAGCTTGAGATCAGGTTCGAGCGCCAGATGAACAGGGAACGGGGGAAGTTCTCCGGTGCGCCGGGATCTTCCACAGCAAAACGTGTCTTCCGCGAGGTGATCTCTTCCACGGTGTGGCTGATAATCTCACTGTTCGTCTTCTTGCCCTGCTGCGCAGCTTCCTCGGCGAACAGCAGGCTGTTCTTGTTAAATTGCGGGAAGGAAGGCAGCCAGCCGAGACGCGCAGCCAGAACGTTGTAATCCGCCGGATGCTGGTAAGCTACATCCCCGCCTGTCGGCGATTTCAGCGAATCGGTGCCGCTCTCCTCATAACGCCACTGCTCTGTGGCAAAGTAGAAGAACGAGGTTGCGTTCTGCTGCCGCGACGGCCCCTGCCAGTCCTTGGCAAATGCAACGGTTGACCAGCCCTCAATCGGACGGCATTTCTCCTGGCCGACATAATGGGCCCAGCCGCCGCCGTTGACGCCCTGGGAGGCAGTCAGTACGACCAGATTCAGAATGGAGCGGTAGATGGTATCACTGTTGAACCAGTGGTTGATGCCTGCCCCCATGATAATCATGGAGCGTCCGCCCGTCTCAATGGAGTTCTGGGCAAACTCACGGGCAATCTGAACGACAACACTTGCCTTCACGGTGGTAATCTTCTCTTGCCAGGCCGGAGTGTAATGAGATCCGGCATCCTCATACCCCTTGGCGTTCAGCAGACTGTCTCTGCGCTTAATGCCGTATTGGCTCATCATCAGATCATAGACCGTGGCTACATAACGTTCTGTACCGTCCGCAAGCTTCATCTTCCGGGCCGGAATGATCCGGCTGAACGTGCCGTTACCGGCATTGTCGAAATACGGGAACACGATCTCTGTCCACTCTTCCCCATGGCCTTCCATGGTCAGGGCCGGCTCGACCCTGCTGCCGTCCTCCCGCTCCAGAATCAGGTTCCACTTCTTGCCCTCTTCCCAGCGCTGCCCCATCGTACCGTTCGGAACCATCATCTCACCTGTAGCCTCATCGAAGATGACCGGCTTCCAGTCTGAATGCGGGGAGGTATCTCCAAGATCGCTCGCCCGCAGGAACCGTCCGCCCTTCAGGTGATCCTCATGGGGATCAAGCAGAATCAGGAACGGCATGTCGGTATATTGCTTCGCATAATTCAGGAACATCGGCTCCTGGCGTTCCTGGTAGAATTCCTGCAGGATGACATGCGTCATGGCCTGGGCAAGCGCTGCGTCCGAACCGGGATTCGGTGCCAGCCAATTGTCGGCGAATTTGACGTTCTCGGCGAGATCCGGAGCTACCGACACGACCTTGGTTCCTTTATAACGCACTTCGGTCATGAAGTGGGCATCCGGCGTCCGGGTAAGCGGTACGTTCGAGCCCCACATCATCAGGTAACCGGCGTTGTACCAGTCCGAGGATTCCGGGACATCAGTCTGCTCGCCCCAGATCTGCGGCGAAGCCGGAGGAAGATCGGCATACCAGTCATAGAAGCTCAGCATTTGACCGCCCAGGAGCGAGATGAACCGTGCACCCGAAGCGTAGCTGACCATCGACATAGCCGGAATCGGGGTGAACCCGGCGATACGGTCAGGACCGTACTTACGGATCGTATAGATCAGCTGTGCCGCGATCAGCCGCAATGCGTCGTCCCAGGCTACCCGGACATGACCGCCTTTGCCGCGCGCCTTCTTATACAGGCTGGCCTTCCCGGGATCTTCCACAATACTGGCCCAGGCATCGACATAATTGTCATGCTCCTGGAGCGCCGTCTGCCACAGCCGCCACAGCTTCCCCCGGATATAAGGGTACTTCACGCGCAGCGGACTATATTCGTACCAGGAGAAGGTGGCTCCGCGGGGACAGCCGCGCGGTTCAAACTCCGGCATGTCCGGTCCGCAGGACGGATAGTCGATCTGCTGGTTCTCCCAGGTGATGATTCCGTTCTTCACGAACACCTTCCAGCTGCAGGAGCCTGTACAGTTGACCCCATGGGTAGTGCGTACTACTTTATCGTGAGACCAGCGCTGGCGGTACATGTTCTCCCAATCTCTATTTTTCTCTTCAAGTATGGACCAGTTCCCGGAATAGCTCTCCACCGGCTTAAAAAAGTTAAGGCCGAATTTCTTCTTCATGTATCCAGAACACTCCTTTTCCGCGAATCTATTCAATTAATCTCATTATGGATCTACCCGGCCGCGCTTCCCATTAGGGAAACACCTATTGAACCTCGGGAATTCCCTCGATCTCAGCCCACAGCAAACAAGCCTTTCCCGCTGAGGAGAAAAGCTGTGATTCTGCATGGAACCTGCCGGGCAGGAGTCCCCATTAGGGAGTTCCCTCTTTATACCCGGGGGAAGCTCTTAGCGGGAATTCCACTGCAGCCCTATGTGTTATACTGTGGAACATATGAAATCTTATAGGTGCAATACATGGGAGGATGAATAAGGATGTCAGGACCCTCACTGCGCCAGCTGCACGCCCATCATGCCATACATCAGGGCGGGCTCTCCGGTGCTGTAGCCAAGACAGAAGAAGTGGAAGAACTGCTGGAGATGAAGGAAGCCGAAGTGGCCCGCCAGGCGGCTGACCACTTGATTGAGTATTGGGAGACGCGGATTCTCAGCCACGCCGATGCGGAAGAAGACGGCTTCTACCAGGAGATGACCGCGAAGCAGCCGAGCCTGCAGGAAGCCGTTACCCGGCTGAAGCGGGATCATGAGCTATTGCGGATCATCGTACAGGATGTCAAAGTCCTGCTGGCGGAAGAAGGGCTTACTCCTGCGGTGCTTCACCAATTCCACGCGCTGCTGGTAGTGAATGCGATTCATAGCCGGGATGAGGAACGTCTTCTGTTCGGGGAGTAGCATGGCTGCTGCTCTCCTGCAGAATGGCATGCAGATCATCTCTATTCATCAACAGGTCCAGAAGCGTATACTCGCCCAGTACCTGCAGATAGGCGTTCAGGGCTTTGCCCAGCACACCTTTGAGTCTGCACACCGGGGAGATCGGACAACTGCCGCCTGCAGGCTGGAAGCATTCGACGAGATAGAAATCATCCTCCATCCGGCGCACGACCTCCCCGATATTGATCTTCTCCGGCGCAAGCGCCAGTCTGATCCCTCCCCCGCGCCCTCTGACCGTCTCAATATAACCCGCCTTGCCGAGCTCATGCGACACCTTCATCAGATGATTCTTGGAGATGCCATAAGCACTGGAGATATCCTGTATAGTAGTCAGTTCTTCCCGCTGCTTCGCTCCGAGATACATGAGGATGCGCAAGGAGTAGTCGGTATATAACGTCAGCCTCATTCTCTTCTCTCCATTCTGTTTACAAATGCACCACGAAACCAGTCATACCCTCCATCCAACTATACCACGCCATCTAACATCCCGGCTTGTCCTATAGGCACGTATAGCCAACCAGCGAAGAAGGAAGATACGCATTTCGCCTCAAGTAAGTGGTATTTTTTACAGAGGATATCATATTATTTGTCCATTTTGTTAAAGTGGTATTTTAAATATATCTTTTATCTTCAAAACCGTATATATTAATTTTGTACTATATGGAGAGGGGATGATCGATATTTTAACTCAAGAGACTCGTGACATTGTCAAATCCACAGCGCCTGTGTTGGCGGAACACGGGACTACCATTACCACGGTATTTTACCGGAATCTGTTCGAGGCCCACCCGGAGCTGCTGAATGTGTTCAACCACGCCAACCAGGCGCAAGGCCGCCAGCAGGCGGCACTGGCCAATGCGGTGTATGCAGCGGCAGTCCACATAGACAATCTTGAGAACATTCTCCCAGCGGTGGTCCAGATCGCCCACAAGCATGTCAGTCTCGGCATCAAGCCGGAGCATTACCCGATCGTCGGAGAATTCCTGCTGAAGGCCATCAAGGAGGTGCTAGGCGATGCCGCTACGGATGAGATCCTCAGTGCCTGGGAAGCCGCGTACGGAGTGATTGCTGATGCATTCATCGGAGTGGAAGACAGCATGTACAAGGAAGCGAGGGAACAGGACAACGGCTGGAACTTCTTTAAGCCTTTTACCGTGGTGCGTAAGGTTCAGGAGAGCGGCAGCATTACATCGTTCTATCTGAAGCCGGCCGACGGCTCGAATGTACCAGACTATAAGCCGGGCCAGTACATCTCTGTCCGTGTGCTGATTCCTGGAGAGCAATACACCATGATCCGCCAATACAGCCTGTCCCAAGCGCCGAAGCCGGATGAGTTCCGTATTTCTGTGAAACGCGAGGAGACGAATGACCCGAATGGCGTGGTATCTGTCTATCTTCATAACGAAGTGAATGAGGGTGATACCGTTGAGGTGAGCGCCCCTGCCGGCGAGTTCCTGCTGGATACTTCCGTAACTACCCCTGTAGCCTTCATCTCAGGCGGCGTAGGCATCACCCCTATGATGAGCATGCTCGAGACTGTGGCTAATGTAACACCGGACCGGCCGGTTGTCTTCCTCCACTCTGCACGGAACGAATCGCTTGCTGCCTTTGGTAAAGATATTGAGAAGCATGCGGCGGCGCTGAGCAACATCAAGACCAGAACCTTCTACTCCGGCGGACCGGATGGCGTGATTACAGGCGAAATTCTA
This sequence comes from Paenibacillus sp. FSL H8-0332, assembly GCF_037963835.1. Classification (NCBI taxonomy): domain Bacteria; kingdom Bacillati; phylum Bacillota; class Bacilli; order Caryophanales; family Paenibacillaceae; genus Paenibacillus; species Paenibacillus sp. FSL H8-0332. The sequence continues at coordinate 1,320,119 of NZ_CP150145.1, read as the reverse complement.
AAGAGCTATGTAGATGTTACCGGAGATGCTTACGTGTGCGGGCCTGTTCCTTTTATGGAAGCCATGATTGGCGAACTGCGGAAGTTCGGAATGACCGAGGCTCAGATTCATTATGAGTTCTTCGGACCGGCCCTGCAGCTAAGCAACGCGTAGATTGTTCAGCTAAAAGCACACGGGCCACCTGCCGAACGGATATTCATTCGGAGGAGGCCCGTTTTTTTAACGTGAGATCAGCCATTCATAGAGTACCTTCGCATGGTTATGCACCGGGTCCTTCGCAGCATAGACCAGCGTAACCCTCTGTTCAAGCGCCCGCTCCCGGATCGCTTCCGCAAGCCCCGCGCATTCCGGATTCTCCTCCAGCTCCCTGGTATACCGTTCCTTGAATGCCGCGAACCGCTCCGGCAGATGCCCGAACCATATACGCAGCGCCGGGCTTGGCGCGATGTCCTTCATCCACTCGTCAATGGCCGCCTGCTCCTTCGTCACTCCGCGCGCCCACAGCCGGTCCACCAGAATCCGGTATCCGTCTCCGGGATCCGCAGGCTCATAGATCCGCTTCAGACCTATAGCGTACGGAGCATCAGCGGCTTTCCCGCCGGATGACTCTCCCATGCTGCATCCCTCCTGCTCACCCCTATTACACCAATATACCACGGAGCCTACTCCACCTCCAACGGCTGTCCGTCCTGGAGGGATGCAGCTACTCCGCTTCAAGAATGTACCGGTTCCACCGCTGCTGCCAGGCCACATCCTGCCAGAACGGATGATGCGGCGCACAGTTGGAGCACAGCGTCATGCCCCAGAAGCCCAGGGCCATCCCCTTACGCAGCGCGTACTCGGCAATGAATTTCCCGACCGGTCCCTCCTCAAAGCCTGCAAGCAGCGGGGTATAGCCGACATAGCCTTCGCCGATTACCACCGGCAGGCCTGAATGTACAGCCCATTCTTGCGCTTCTTCCAGGCGCATGTCCGCTTTTTGCAGCATCGCCAGCTTGTGGGCTCCGTAGCGGTCATACAGGTAGAGATCCCATAGATCAGGGTCAGCCCAATCATGCAGATAGATCAGCTTCATCCCGACCGGATTTCCCTCCATCCGCCACTCCTGCCCTGCGGGCAGGGTCCATTCCCCGAAGGGAGGGGCATCCTCCCTCAGCATAGACAGGACAAAGGCATTCGGAAAAGGCAGCTCCTCATCGTTCAACCCCGCCGCGTCCATAAGCTCATTCAGCACGCCTTTGATATAGAGATGATAGTGGGCCACCTGCAGATTACGGGCTACATATGCCTTCGGATAAGCTTCGTTCAGCGTATAGCTGGCCGTGATCAGAACATCGGGATGCTGTTCCCGAAGATACCCTACCGCTTCCTCAATATAAGGCTGCATGGCCTCCACCAGCCTGGGCGTATCGGCTGCACCGATTCCCTGTGCGGTACCCACAGCGGTAAGCTGTCCGAACTCCACTTCATTATGCAGCTCGGCATAGACAATCTGACTGGCAAAGCCCTCCGCCTTGATATACCTGAGGAGCTGATCCATTGAACGGGCCAGGGTCATGAACCGCTCTGCGGGAGCAATTGCAGCCAGCTCATCTCGCAGCGCGGGATAAGCCAGGAAGCTGGGGCTCTGCTGATATTCCCAGGAAGACAGCATAATATAGAGTCCGTGCGCCTTGGCCTGTCTGAACAGCTCCAGCAGATGCGCATGTCCGTCCAGCTCGGCACCGCCGCGGCAGTTGTACCAGCGGGTACGCTGGCCCACTTCCCCCAGACTGCCGAAGTGCAGCGGTCCGGGTCGTTTGCCCTCCGCTGTGAATAACAGGAACGGCATGGCACAGATCCGGATGGTGTTGTACCCTCTGTCCGCCGCTTCCTTGCATCTTGCCGCCAGATCATGATAAGGCTCGCCCGGCAAGGTCATCGTGTACCAGGAGAAATCCCACATGGTAAGGGTAAGCTTACGCGGCAGCCTGCTCAGCAATGCATCCATTCTTTTCACTCCTTAGAATTAGGTTATTTTATCGGTTCAGGACACTTCCGGCCATCCGTCTGTGAACTCCGGCTCCCTGATGATTAGGGTCCAGGGCAAGAGCTGAATCAAACTCCGCTACCGCTGCTTCATACCGGCCCAGCCCGAGAAGCCCGAGTCCCCGCATATAGCGGCAATGAATGACATTGCGCCGGTTGAGATCATCCTCAAACACCAGGAAATCCGGCAGCGATACGGCGAAATAGTCCAGCTTGATACCGTCGAAGAGATGACGCTCGGCATAATCGATCAGTAGATTGAAGCGGCGCTTCGCCTCCTTCGGCTGCTGGAGCTTCAGCCAGGCCAGCCCCTGGTAGAAAATCATCTCCGGCGGCTGGTCATTGTAGAACACCGCACTTGCCGGCTCCGCCAGACCTTGTGACGCCGCCCTGTAGCAGTGGACAGCCTCTTCTTCCTGCTGAAGTCCTTCGTATACCCGGCCAAGAGCATAATGGATATTATTCTCCTGCGCCCCTTCCAGCTTCCCTTCGCCCAGATTATGCGGATAGGCCAGGGCCAGCCGGAAATGCTCAAGCGCGGCTTCATACTGCCCGTTCTCCAGGGCCTGTCTGCCAAGTCCGCTGTGGGCGAATTGGTATTGCCCGGTCACCTTCCCCTCTCCGCCCTCCCAGGGATGGAAGTTACGCGAGCTTAATGCCCTAACCGCTTCGTTATAGCGTTCAAGCTGGTTAAGCAGCGTAACATATTCGAGATACAGATCATCCCGCTGCTCCACCAGGCTGCGCTGGGCTTCAAGATGATCCAGCCGTTCCCCCGCAGACCATGCGAGCTTCTTGCGCAGCTGATCCAGCTCATACAGAATCCGCGCATCCTGCGGCGCACAGGCGAAAGCCTGCTCCAGTGAAGCGAGCGCCGCCTCAGGCTTGTTCTGCTTGTTATAATAGGCCAGGGCCAGATTGCGGTGAACGATGGCGAAATCCCCTCTCAGTTCACGCGAACGTTCCCAGCTCGCCGCCGCTTCCTCCGGCCGCTTCTTGTCGTAATAGAGATTGCCGAGATAGTAATGGGCCTTATCATCCCGGGGATTCGCCCGGACGGCGCTTAACAGCCATTCAAGCTCGGACAGGGTGTTCGGAAAGCAGTGCAGCGGGCGGGCCGCTTGCCCCTTGCGGCGGGCCTCCCGTGCCTGCTCAACTTGTCCCGTGCGCTCATAACATTCGCCAAGGGCATAATACAGCATAGGATAGACGGATTCGACTTCTAGTTCGAGTTCAGATTCGGGTTCGGAGCTGCCCCGCTGGGCCGCCCTCTCCCCTACAGCAAGAGCTTCCGTGTACAGTCCGCAGCCCATATAATCTGCCATAAGATTAAGGTAATTGTGTGCGTCACCACGCATAAGCCGTTCCAATTCGCTCAGCGCCTCTTCTGCCGCAGCAGGGTCCTCCAGTGCTGCAAGAGCCAGAGCTAGTTCGTTATATGCGCCAATATCAGCAGGATCAAGCTGCATAGTCTCGCTGGCGAATCCTCTCGCCTGCTGCGGCCGACCAAGTCTGCGCAGGAGAGCAGACTTGAGGTTCCTCGCCTTATAATTACGCGCATTGCGGATCAGCGAACGCTCCGCCAGCTCCAGCGCCTCGGCATACCGGCCCTGCTGGCAGGCAATCTGAGCGAGCGAGAAATACCCCGCATCCTGCCAGGCTGCCGACCATACCGCTTTGTAATACGCGGCAAAAGCCTCATCCAGGCGGTTTAGGCCGCGCAGGGCTACCCCCAGCTGATAATAGGCTTCGCTGTCATAAGGGTTAGGGTTACGCGAGGTCAGACGTTCAATGGCGCGGCGGAACAAGGGTTCACTCTGCGCATATTGCCCGCGGCGGAGCAGCAGTGTTCCATACGCTACATTCAGCCGGATATCCCCGCTGTCCCGCTTAAGCCCTTCCAGATAATAGGCCTCCGGCTCAAAGGTGGCATGCCGATACTGCTCCAGATGCAGGCCGGCCAGATATAGCTCCTCTGCTGAACGCAGCTCTTCGGGCGGTGCCAGCGGCTTCGCCGCCTCAGGGATACGCCCGATCTCCGGCCGCTTCGGCTGATAGGCGACCAGCAGCCTGCCCTCGGCACTATGGACCGTCAGCTTGAGGTCATGCTCCTGCTCTCCATGGTCCAGCATGACCTTACGCTCTATAGCCTCTGCCGGAGACAGATCTGCAGTCTCCCGCAGATACTCGCCAGCGGCTCCGCTTAACCGGATAACGGCCTGTTCAAGCCGTGAGGTCACGTATACCTTTACCACCGCCTGAGCCAGTTCCGCATCAACCTCCAAATTGACCGCAGCGTCTACCGAGGCATTTTTCACCAGACCGATGCCCTTATACGGCATGAAATACTGGGTGAAGCTCTTCTCCTCATACGGCTGCAACCAGGTGAAGTCAGGCTGATTATCGGTATATACGCCCGTCATGAGTTCAATATAAGGCCCGTCTTCATCGGTCAGCTGGCGGTCCCAGGCCTGCCCGAACTCCCCGTTCCCCCAGGTCCATTGCTTCTTCCCCGGTGAGATATGATGATTAGCCACATGCAGCAGCCCCGCCTGGACGCCGTGATCATATCCGCCGACAAAATTATAATCCGACTTATAGGCCATATAGGAGGTCGGAACCGGAATATTCTTATAGCGGGAGATGTCCACGCCTTCCGAATAATCCTGCTTGTAATAGGTGCCGGTAGCCATTGGGAAGCGCGATACATCCCTTTTTCCATGATCGAAGACGGCTGTGACATCAGGTGGAAAAACAGACTGCGTCTGCTCATTAACCGCGACCGCCGGGTTGGCCCACCAAAGGAAAGTCTGCGCCTGCGGCGTCCGGTTATAACACTGGGCATGGACCTCCAGATAGGCGGTGCCCGGATAGAGCCTGAATGCAGCCGTAACCTTCGTCCCGTACATCCGGTCAATCTCGCTCACCCATACGATAGCGCTTCCATCCTCAGCAGCCTCAAGCTTATATTCAACGGGTCCGAACGTATTCGGGCGGTGATGCTGCGGCCAGTTGAACTCAATGCCCCCGGAGATCCAAGGACCCGCAAGGCCGACCAGAGCAGGCTTGATTACGCGGTTATAATAGACAAAATCATAGTTATTCGTCTTGTCGAGCGCCCGGTAGATCCGCCCTCCAAGCTCCGGCATGATCTCTATGCGCAGATATTCATTCTCCAAAATAATCAGCTTGTACGATCTATCCTGCTTCACATCCGAGATGCTCTCAATCACGGGATGCGGGTATACACGCCCCGAGCTTCCCTGATAGACTCTTTTCTCCAGAAACATAGGACTCGGATCAGCGGCGCCCGCCTCATAGGTTGGTATAATCACACGGGTCTCCCTTACCTGCACCCGGTCTGCTCCGTCCGTATTGTCCACGTGGTCCGCTTTGCCCGCGTTGTCCCCGGCTGCCTCCGGCATCTTACCGCTACCTGCATGCTTCATGCCTTCACTGCCTCCCTTGACTTGATAGTTCTACTCTAGCCTCTGGCCGGGAAGGTTCCAATTGACGAAATGCGGGAAGTGATGGATTATATTCTTATTCTGTGCAAACTTGTTAACATACTGTCCGTTAGGGAGGGAACCAGCGTGAATCATGGTCAAATCCGCAAGCCGGAAGGGTTTATCGAGGAGAAGCTGTATGTGCTGCCGGAATATTGGATGAAGGAACTGGAGCAGGAGGAGCTGACTGCCTCCTTGTTCATTACGGACATTGGGTACTTCCCCAATGCCCAGTACCATTACAGAGAACGCGGGGAAGGCAGCGCGTCCCATATCTTTATCTTTTGTGAAGCGGGGGAGGGTTGGGTGGAGCTGAACCACGGGGAGCAGATGACCATGCAGCCGGGGGATATGGTGATTATTCCGCCGGGCACCCCGCACCGGTACGGGGCCATACTTGGGAACCCATGGAGCATTTACTGGTTTCATTTCCAAGGGAGCCACGCGGATAGGCTGGTGGAGCTGTTCGGATTGTCGGGGGCTCCCTTGAGTTTATCCCCGAGCGGCAAGGCCCGGCTCATCGACTGGTTCGTCCCGGTCTATGAGCTGCTCGCTGAGCAGACCTACGCCCTGGCTACCCATGTGCACATCGCCCAGACGGGCAGACAGCTGCTCTCCGGCATTGGCATAACGGCAAGCCAATCCGCGCAGGAGAAGAAACGCAGGACGTATCTGGAACAGGCCATTCAATATATGAACGGACGGCTGGACGCCACACTTACCCTGCCTGAACTGGCTAAGCATGTCGGCGTGTCGAAGCAGCATCTGATCTATATCTTCAACGCCGAGACCGGGGTCTCCCCGGTCGAGTATTTCCTGCGGCTCAAAATCCAGCGGGCCGGCCATCTGCTCGATCTTACCGAACTCAGCATTAAGGAGGTCGGCGCTGCCGTAGGGATCAACGACCCCTATTACTTTTCCCGGCTGTTCAAGAGAATCTCCGGCTTCTCTCCTTCCAGCTACCGCCGCATTCCGAAGGGCTGAAGCCGTTGATCTGCTCAAGTCTGCAGGCTGCAAGCACCGCTATAGAAACATCTATCATTTTCGAAAAAGAGTGAACCCGCTCCGCCCCTGCTTCCGCCGCCGCCAGAACCGGTAGCCTCTGCGGACCGCCTCCAGAATCAGACGGGGAACCGGAAATACCCGGCGGGAAGCAACCGGCTGGTACAAACGGTAATAGAGCTGCTTATAATCCTCCCACATGCTGCAGTCATCATCCTTCAGGAAATCCGAGACATCTACAATTAGTCCCCGGCCGTCCCGGAGCATCACATTCTTGGCGTGGATATCATGCGGGCGCAGTCCCCGTGACCTCGCATACTGAAGCGCGTTGTCAATGTCTTCAATAGCTTGTCCGGTAATGAGAATGCCGCGTTGCATAGAATCGTAGAAGGTGACTCCTCCCAGCCTTTTGAGGACCAGAAAATCCGCTCCGGCATAATAGCATTCCGAGAAGGCCGGATGCTGCCCGAGGAGGCGGTACACCTCTGTTTCTTCCTCAATGCCCGGCCTGCCCGGCGCGTAGATCTTCACTGCGTATTCCTCAGCCCCCTGACGGCAGAAGACAGCCGCATAATTTCCGGTTCCGAGTAGCTTCCAGGGCTTGGGCACACCGCCTACCTTCACCGGCTCCAGCGGATTCACGCTCTCGATACTAACCTGTCCCAGCAGCTCGCCCGTGATCTGCTCCAGCAGCTTCTCCATCCTTCTCACCCCGCAGTTCAGTTCAGTAATGACTCTATTAAGCTTAGTGTACGCCAAAAAACACTGTTCAGCTAATCTCTGTCTGCAGACACAAGAAAGAACCGGACAATCCCTGCCCGGTTCTTCCTGATGATGCATTCAGCTAAGCCTTATGCAGACAGCTCCCAATCTATTACTTGCCTGCCTGATAGGCAGCCAGGAATTCCTTCACCTTGGCCGGATCGGCCTTCAGCTCATTTCCGGTATCCATCAGCGGGCTGAGCGTGGAGACGGCTTTGATCTTTTTCCCCTTATAGAAGGCCAGAATCTCATCCTGATTGATGGAGTAGAGTACAGCCTTGCGGAGATCTGTGCTGTTTGCTACATCGCGGTTCTTGGTGTTGAACAGCAGGTAGCTCATCGCGTTGCTCGGAATGCTCTTCAGCTGGAGCTTGCTGTCGCCTTCTACCACATCGTATTTCGTCTCAGGCACGCCATAGTAGACATAGATTTCACCGCTGCGTAGGGCAGACAGAGTGCTATCAGCGTCGGCAATAAAGCGCACGTTAACCTGGTTGATCAGCGCTTCGTTGTCGGTACCTTTTTGATAAGCAGGATTCTTAAGGAAAACTCCTTCATAGTCATTCTTATAGGACAGGATGTAAGGACCGCTGGCATACAGCTTGTTGTCGTATTTGGCGCCTTCCGTTACCGTATTCTGGTCACCGTAAGGGATATCCTTGTTCACATCGAACTTGGCTACATCATACGTGTTGATGCTCTCTACCTGCTTCTTGGAGACAATACCGGCAGATTGATGCGCCAGATAGTTCAGCACCTGCGGAAAAGGCTCTGTCGTCGTCAGCTTGATAACCTGATATTTCCCCTGCTTGTTGTCAGCCTGCTTCTTGTCGCTCACAAGCCCGGAGATCGGCGCTTCCAGGCCTTGCTCCAGCGCTTCTTTAACGGTCCCTTTGCCGCCTGCCTGCTTGATCGAGCCAAGGGCGTCCAGGTCCGTGAATACCTCTACCGTGTTGATATGCTCATGCAAGCTGTAGGTGCGGTGATCCGGCACAGAATCCTTGTTCTTGGCACGGTCCAGGGAGAACACGACATCGTCTCCGCCTACACGCTCACCGGTATCTACAGCTTTTTTGTTGTCGATCTTGGCGAAGTTGATGTCGTCGCGCAGGATGAAATAGTAGTCCTGATTGCCGTCTGCAATACTATAGTTGCGGGACAGCGAAGCGTCGGAAGTGATTTTGTCATCATCGGTCAGATTGACCAGGCGTACATACATATTCGTATTAAGCTGGTTGATCGAGCCGTCATTGCCTTTGATCGGGTCCAGGGACGTCAGGTTGGAGAGCGCCTGAGAGAGAATCAGCGGAGTGGTTGCCCGTTTCGCCGTGTCCACGAAGTCGATATCTTCCCAAGCCAGTGCACGGGATTTGGACAGTCTTACCGAATCGGCTTTAAGCACCTCTTTGTTGACCGCCTGGCTCTTCATAGAGACATACAGCGGAGCAATGCGGGCTTCATCGAAGACCAGGCGCTGCTCGAAATCCTTGTAGGTCTGCAGATATTCTTCCGGCGTTTGCGCGGCTGCTTTATTAATCAGAGCATCCAGCTCGGCATCGGACTGAATACTGTAGTCCCCGCCGGTGGTGAACAGCGATCTCACGGCATAATCGGGATTCCCGGTGACAGTCGTCCAGCCAGAGAGAGACACATCATAGTTGCCTGCATCCTCCTGGGCCTTGAAGCTGGCGTAATCCGGCTGGACATTCAGCTTCACGTTGAACCCATTCTTGGTGAGCTGGTCGCGGACAATGTTCATATCCGACTCATTGCTGCTCATGCCAAGCACTTCAATATTGACAGGTGTACTGTCGCCCGCAGGCGCAGAGGCCGGTGCTTCCGAAGTAGCCGGTTCAGCCGTCTGGCCAGCCGTATTCGATTTGGTTGCTACGGAGCATCCGCTAAGGACCAGGATCAGCGTCAGCAGCAGAGCCAGTGTAGATTTTGTTTTCATTACAGTTTCCTCCCCGGTATCTATCTATTATGTCTCTATGAAAAACGTCAGCTTAAGACGCATTTTCCAAAATTGCGGTTAATCCATCTTGGGATCGAGCGCATCGCGCAGCCCGTCACCGAAGAAGTTGAACGACAGCACCAGCGCAATAATGGCCAGTCCCGGGAAAATCGCCAGATAGGAGTTCGTCTCCAGATACGTGCTGCCCAGCTTGAGAATATTGCCCCATTCCGGGATATGAGGTTCGATCCCCAGACCCAGAAAGCTGAGGCTGCTGGTAGAAATGACCGCACCGCCGATGGTCAGTGTGGCCTTAACGATCATGGGAGCCAGTGAATTCGGAACAATATGCTTGAAAATAATCGCTGAATGGCTGGAGCCAAAGGCCCGCGCGGCATCCACGTATTCATAAGTAGAGACCTGAAGCACACTCGCCCGCATGGTCCGGGCATACGTCGGGATGGCTCCGACGCTGAGCGCCAGAATCAGATTGACCGTACTTACGCCGAAGGCGGCGATAATCGCAATCGCCAGCAGGATACCCGGAATGGCATACAGCACATCCAGTGCACGCATGATGATGTTGTCCGTATAACGTCCGTAGTAGCCCGATATCGCTCCCAGAACGCCTCCGAGTATAAGCGGCAGAACCGTGGACATCACCCCGACAATCAGCGAGATCCTCGCGCCGAAAATAATCCGTGTAAACAGGCAGCGTCCGAAATTGTCCGTACCCAGCGGATACGCTAGTGACGGCGGCTGCAAAATCAGTGAATAATTGTTGTCTACCGCCATGCCGTAATCGAAGGTAACATAGCTGCAGACGGAGACGGAGAACAGAAAGGCGACGAACAGCAGACCGAGCATCGCTGTCGTGTTACGGGTCAGCCGCTCCAGCACATCCTCCCACCCGGCTACTGCCGGGTTGTCCCGGTTACGGATGCGGACCAGCAGAATAATACCCAGGGCCAGCGCGAACAGATTACCGGTCAGCGAGGTAAGGAGCAGCGGATAAGCTACCCAGACCATCCTCCGGGGAATCTGGCGGCGGCGTACGAATCTGGCGGTAAGCACGACCACTAGCAGATGGAACGCAGCTACCGCCAGCAGGATGAACATTCCTGTGAGGAAGGTGTCCGCTACGTAAGGCTTGTAGAGGTTCAAGGCCGAGACGGCAATCACCGCTATCTCCGTCAGCAGAGCATATACAGCCAGCGTGTACTCTGGTGATTTGCGCTTCTGGATCAGTTGAAGGGCAGCCGTCACCAGGAACACATTGCCCGTAGCAAGGCTGAGGAGCTGGACATACCCCAAAGCCCTTGTCCCGCTGCGGATCTCTCCCTGTGCGATCAGATCTCTGCGGATCAGCAGCGTAATCAGCACCTGCAACAGCGTGAAGAATCCATAAGCCAGGGTAGCCATTCCTATATAAGGCTTGATGGCCTGACTCTCCCAGTCATAGCTGCTCAGCAGCAGGATCAGTGTTATGATAAGCGACCCCACCCAGGCAAAACCTGCCTGCCGGTAATCCGGAGAGGCCGTGAGTCTAAGCTGTGCTGCACGCCTGTCAGCGTTTGTGTTAACCATGAATGTCACCTGCTATCAGTATTGTTTCATCCGGGACCGGATACGCGGGTCCACAAAAGCGTATAGAATATCGATCAGTGCATTAATTAAGGAAATGGTAATAGCCGTATAGACCACCCCGCCCATAATGGCCGGAATGTCGGGAATAAACTGCTTATCGACGATATAGCTGCCCAGTCCGCTGATGTTGAATACTTTCTCCGTTACGGCCGCCCCGCCCAGCATCGCGCCGAATTGCAGGCCGATGACCGTGACAATCGGGATCAGCGCATTGCGTACCGCGTGCTTAAGCAGCACCTTGCGTTTGCTCAAGCCTTTGGCAGTGGCAGTTATAATGTAATCTTCATGGATAACCTCCAGGGTAGACGCCCGGGTCATCCGGGCAATCGCCGCCGTGAGGCCTGTCCCCAGGACCACCACCGGCATAATGAAGGTCATCCAGTTCCCCGGATTGAACGTCGCCGGAAGCCACTGCAGCTTGATGGAGAAGCCAAGGATGAAGACCAGCCCCTGCCAGAAGCTCGGGATCGACAAGCCGATTAAGGCAATCAGCATGAAGGTATAATCCAACCAGGAATTGGGCTTCGCTGCCGAGATAATCCCGATGGGAATGGCGATCCCCACAGCCATCAGCAGGGAGAACAGCGTCAGCTCCAGCGTAACCGGGAATTTGCGCCCGATGGCTGATACAATCTCTTCGTTCCCCGCAAACGATTTGCCGAGATCGAACATGGCAATCCCCTTCACATTGTCCCATAGCTGCACCAGATAAGACTGATCCAGCCCGTAGACCCTGTTGAATTCGATGATCTGCGCATCGGTAGCCGTCTGGCCGAGAATATTGACCGCAGGATCAAACGGTGAGATATATAATATGGTGAATACAAGCACTGCCACTCCGAAAATAACAAATACCGTCATGACCAATCTTTCAAATATGTATTTGAGATACGGGCTGCTATATAGCCAAATTAACAGATATAGCGGCAGGCCCGGAATGAATGATAACGGTAAAAATAACGGATGCTGCAGCAGTGAGCGAAAGGTACTGATGAATGTTGATCTGGTAAGTCCCTGCTCCTTCAGCCTGCGGTCTGCCCTTTCGGCAGCCATACGCTCGAACCGTTCTGCAGTCAGCTTCTGTGCCTCTGCCTCCATTTCGGTCTCCGTAAGCTGCTCCTTGAAGAATCTGGCCTTGCTCTGCAGCTGCGCTGTGAATTCCGCGTGCAGCTCCTCCTGAAGCCCGGAAGCCAGCAGCTCCTCACGGGTCTCCTGCAGCACGGAAGTATGAACATCCCCGGCCTTACGGGAACGGTGGACGAGCAGTGTGAACAGATTAACAGGCGCGCCGAGGATCAGGGCGAAATAACGATATGAGGCGTTCTGCAGCAGTTTGCTGTAAGAATCACCTATGGCCTCTGCAAAAGGCTGACCCCCACTTTTTGCCGCCTCCATATGACCTGTCCTCCTTCTCTCTAATTTGAATTTGTACTATTCCGATAGATAAGGTATATTTTATTAATAGAGTTGGTTAAAGTCAAGGTATGTTATTTAAAATTATTAGAAAAGTGGCAGGTGGAACCATGGAACCGATTTTGACAGTAAATAATCTGCACATCTCTTTCCAGAGCCATGACGAAGAGCGTGCCGCTGTACGCGGCGTAAGCTTTGAAGTCTATAAAGGGGAAACGCTAGGGATCGTCGGTGAATCGGGCAGCGGCAAAAGCGTCACCGCCCGCTCCATCATGAGACTGCTGCCTTCCCCGCCCGCACTTATGAAGGATGGGGAGATTGTCTTCCTGGGAGATAACCTGGCGGATAAAACGGAGAAGCAGATGGAGAATATCCGCGGGCAGGAGATCGGTATGATCTTTCAGGACCCGATGAGCTCCCTGAACCCGACCATCCGCATCGGCGAGCAGATCAGCGAGAGCCTGATCAAGCACCGCAAGCTGTCCCGCAGAGCTGCGAAGCAGGAAGCGCTGGAAATGCTGAAGCAGGTCGGCATCCGCGACAGCGAAATGCGCTACCAGCAGTACCCGCATGAATTCTCGGGCGGGATGCGGCAGCGGGTCATGATCGCTATCGCTCTGGTCTGCCAGCCGGCCCTGCTTATTGCAGACGAGCCGACTACCGCACTCGATGTGACGATTCAAGCGCAGATTCTCAATCTGATGAAGCATATGCAGCAGCGTCTGGGCACCTCCATCATTCTGATCACCCATGATCTGGGCGTTGTTGCGGGGATGTGTGACCGTGTAGCGGTTATGAAGGACGGGGAGATTGTGGAGACAGGCCGCACAGAGGACATCTTCGCCCGCCCGCAGCACCCGTATACGCAGCGGCTGCTGAATGCGTTGCCCCGGCTGGATGAGAAGAAGAAGCCCAAGCCGCCCGGTCTGATTATTCAAGGAGAAGGCAATCGGCCGCTGCTGGAGGTCAGATCGCTGAAGCAGCATTTCAATCTGGGCAAGGGCCGGGTGCTGCGCGCGGTCAATGATATCAGCTTCCACATCCGCGAAGGAGAGACGCTCGGCATGGTCGGTGAGTCCGGCAGCGGGAAGTCCACGACCGGGCGTTCGATTCTCCGGCTGCATGAGCCGACCGGCGGCGATGTGCTGTTCCAGGGCATGGCGGTGAACCGGCTTAAGGCCCAGGAGATGAAGATCATGCGGCGCCATATGCAGATGATCTTCCAGGACCCGTATGCATCCTTGAATCCGCGCTTCAAGGTCATGGATATTATCGGTGAGGCATTGGATGTCCACCAGCTTGCCGGCAGCAAGAAGGAGCGGAAAAAGCGGGTCGAGGAGCTGCTGGATCTGGTCGGGCTGGACCCGGCATTCGCCATCCGCTACCCGCATGAATTCTCCGGCGGCCAGCGGCAGCGGATCGGCATCGCCCGCGCGCTGGCCGTTGAGCCGAGGTTCATCGTCTGCGACGAACCGTTGTCAGCGCTGGATATGTCCATCCAGGCGCAGGTAGTGAAGCTGCTGGAGGAGCTGCAGCAGCGGCTCGGCCTGACGTACCTGTTCATTGCCCATGACCTGTCCATGGTCAAGCACATCAGCGACCGGGTGGCCGTCATGTACAATGGCCGGATTGTCGAGCTGGCTGAGAGCGAGGAGCTGTACACTAATCCGCAGCATGAATATACGAAGTCGCTGCTGGCCGCCATCCCCGTGCCCGATCCAAAGATCGAAGCGGCCAAGAAGCGGGTGCTGCTGGAGGAGCAGAGCAGCGGTGTCGATAAATATAACCTCGACCAGTCCAGCCTGGTCGAGATCTCAGAAGGCCACTGGGTCGCTATACCAGCGGGCTGAGAGGCTGAGGGCTTAAGGATAAAGGCCGAGGATGCAGGACTTCAACGGTAAGAGCAATTAAGGGGCACTTGTGCCCCTCATTTCCGCTCACCGCCCACTTTCAGCCAATTCAGGTGCACTAATGCCAATGTCATTAAGATAAGCTCAAAGATAAGTTTGGAATTAAAAACGGAATCCAAAACGGTATGGGGAAAAGCCCTATGCCGTTTGTTTTGGGTGTAAGGAAGGAAAAAGCGCATAGCAAACAAAGCGGATGGAAGATCCACTTAAAAAAATGTTCATGCGAACCGAATTATGCTACTCTGTAGACGAAGCTAATGGCGGATTTGCTACGTATTCTGCGTGTATTCCTTTGCCCAGGACGGGTGAGACGAATCGGCAAAATATTTTTGCGAATCAAAGCTTCCACATCAGGCGGGGGTCCATCGCCCTTGGAGCGCAGGAAATGTCTACAGACGTGAACGGCCACCGTGAAGTTGACTTGGTAGAGGTGCCGTTTATCCTTTTGGGAAATGACTACGTGCGAGGTAATCATTTCAGCGAAGTTGTAGAGGATCATTCTTGCGAATATCTCTTGGGTAATGGACTCTTGCTTTTTTGCGTGAAAATGGGTCAAACCAATGGTGTATTTCAAAGCCCGGAAAGAGGTCTCAATGCCCCATCGCAGGTGATACAGATCCCGGAGTTCATCCGGTGAGAATTCAGCAGTAGACAGATTGGTAATGACGGTTTCATAATCACCACTTTGCAGGAGGAAACGAACCACCCGAAAGGAAATGGGGTAAAACCAGTTCTCCTCCATGTCCAGAAAATCAAAGCTAGAGGTAGCCGGAAGAACTTTATAGATTTCGGGGCGATTCCTGAACTCTTTTGTTTGTTTTTTAGTCAGCGTCAGATGAATCTCCTGATCAAACGCTCCGTCCAAGGTCAAGTGCAAACCCGAAAGAATACCATTCGAATGCAAATCCTTGACGCGTATGACGTAATTCCATCCTTTCCGTTCCAGATGTGCGAACGTATTATAGCTTTCAAATCCTCGATCCCCCGTCACAAGGACGTTACCCTGAATGGGGGAGCGATCCACCATTGTGGCCAGCGCCCTTCCTTCGTTGCGGAACTTTCGAGGTTGAACAATGGCATCCACATAAAGCCGGTTACAGAGGTCATAGGCTGCGTTCAAGTGTAGAAGGTTAAAGCCTTTCGAGTGGGGCTGACTTTGAGAATAGGTCAACGGGTCCGTAGGATCTGTTGCGATATGCAGATCGGAACCATCAATGGCCAATAATCGATAGCCTCGATAATCCTTGAATTCCGTTTGGGACGCTGTAAAGGTGTGAAACAAAGATTCTACCGCAGACGGCAAGATTTTATTACGTTGCTGAACAAAAGCAGAAGAAGTTGCGGTGTTGACATCATAGCCCTGTGATTCCAGCAGTTCCTTATAGAGACTGTTCCCCCCCATGAAGATCAAGGTCTGCATGACCGTTTCAAAGGAGAGTTTCTTCGTTCGGGTAAAATCTTTCCCTGGTTTTTTGACATAAGGTGCGGGGGCAGCCGCCATCTCTCGGATGAGAGATGTCAGTCTGTCTTTCAGCGAATTAGCATAAGTATTCATTGGTGAAACCTCCTCGTTTTTTCAAGGGGCTTCGCCACACATTTTCAACGGATTGTCAAGATTTTTTTGTACAGAAAAAGAGCAGGCTATCTTTTCGATAACCTGCTTTTTTTCTTGTTTTTGGCTCTATATCTTAACTTAATGACATTGGCACTAATGCTCCTCATTTCCGCCTACCGCCCGCTTTCAGCCAATTCAGGTGCACTAATGCTCCTCATTTCCGCTCACCGCCCGCTTTCAGCCAATTCGGGTGTACTTGTGCACCTCATTTCCATTACTCCCTCAGCTTCCCCACTCCGCCGGTGGACCCGATACCGCTATATTCCTCTACTCGCAAGCCTGTTCACCTACGGAATGAGGCGGTTGCCGCGTTAGGGCTGCCCCAAATGAATGACCTCATGCTCCTCCGCACTCCGGTAGGTCCCGAATACAAGCTCCAGCGTCTTCAGATTATCTTCGCCGCTCGTCTGGAATTCCTCACCGGTATTCAGGCATTCAATGAAATGCGACTGCAGGCGGTAATGGCTCTCTTCAAAATCAAGGCCGTGATCCTCCGAGATCGTAGTCTCCAGCCCGCTGTTATCAATCAGGCTGAGTGTGCCGCTGCTGTACAGCTTGATCGTGGCCTGATCGCCTTCAATAATCAGCTGTTCCTTATGGTCCGGCAACACAGGCAGCGTGAGCTTGCCCGGCAGATTCTGCCGGGTGGCCCAGCTCATATCCATCAGGCCCATGTAATCCTCGTAGCCGAGAGTAATCAGCCCGGCGTCCTCTCCGGCAATAAACGGGCTGACCTTCCGGGTCTCTGCATATAGCCGCTTAGGCTCCCCGAACAGGAAGCGCCACGTATCATACCAGTGAACCCCCATCTCATAGAACAGCAGCTTCGGCATCTCCCGGAAAAACGGTTGCGGCAGCTCATTCTCCGGGGCAAAGCGCGGTGAATAATAATCCGTGTGAATATAGCGGATCGTCTGAAGCCGTCCTGCCGCTCCCTGATCCAGCAGCTTGCGGATGGCCTGAATCGGCTGCAGCCAGCGCCAGTTCTCTGTAACCATCAGCCGGACGCCCGCAGCACGGGTCGTTTCCACCATCTCACAAGCTTCCTCCATAGAACGGGCAAACGGCTTTTGGCACATGATATGCTTCCCGGCCCGTGCGGCCAGTCCGACCAGCTCAGGATGAGTATCCGGCGCGGTAATAATATCTACTATATCTAGCTCCGCAGAAGACAGCATGTCTTCCAGCTTAGAGTACAGCATGTCCTCGGGAATCCCGTATGCCTCCCCCTTACTGCGCAGCTTGTCCGAATCCAGGTCGCACAGGCCTTGAATCTGAACGCCGGGGATACGCTGCCATGCCTGTAAATGCTTATCCGACCAGTACCCGGCGCCCACAACACCAACCTTCCACATCTTATTTCGCCTCCAGGTCATACTCGTCGCGCAGGCGCGTCATTCTCACCGCCATATATGTCCGTCCCGGCAGATCGACCCTGAAGGTTCCCTGATAGCTACCCGCAAGCTCATCCACCGTCATGTTCCAGGTATCCAGCAGCTCCACCTTGTAGCGGATATCAGGGTTCATTGTGAACTGGCGGAAGCCCGGCCGGTTAAACCCGAAATAATACAGAACATATTCATCCTCCACCCCGGCTCTGGGCAGATCCCAATCCGAAGGCAGCGGGTTCAGCCCCTCTGAAGGCCCTTCCTCCAGCACGCGGCGCAGAAAAGCAATCCGCTCAGGGCTCGTGCCATACAGCCGGCCGCCCTTGGCCCACCAGAGCTTATCTTCCGGGTGCAGATAGGTTTCCCCATGTCCGACATACCCTCCACGGACCGCGCCTTCCCAGAAACGGCGGACCATCTCTTCCCCGGTAATATTTCCCCAGCCATGCTCGACATTGCCCTCGTAGGCACATTCATCGATCACGACAGGCTTATTCCAGCGCCGTCTCCATTCATCCGTATGCTCAGAAGTCTTGTACGCATCCACACGCTGAATACTGCAATGCGTAACCCAGGGCTGGTTGAAATCATAGAAGGCAATACCGTTGTGATTAGAGATCAGGTGCCCGTAAGGATCATACGACGTTACAATATGCGCATACCGCTCCCAGTCAGTAAGTTGCTTGTTGCTCATGAAATCATATTCGTTAGCCAGCGACCACCAGATATGGCGGTAAGCCGAGAGCCTGGCTACAAGGTACCGGAGATAGCGGTCATCCGCCTCCTTGCCCATATCTGCGAAGCCCCAGCGGTCATACGGGTGGAACAGAATCAGGTCGGCCTCGACGCCCAGCTCCCCAAGATCTGCAATCCGCTCCTCCAGATGCCGGAAGAACGCCGGACTGAACCGGCTGTAATCCCAGCCTTCCTCCACCGAGCCTTCATAGGGATAATATTCCGGTTCATTCTCGTTATAGGAGTAGGACTTCGGGAACACGCACATTCTTATTTTGTTAAAAGAAGACGCTTTCAGCGTATCCAGCGTCTGGCGCTCCATCTCATCCCCCTGATGGGTCCAGGCGTAGCAGGTCGTGCCGACAGGAAGATAAGGCGTTCCGTCCGCATAGGCAAAATGAAAGGTATTCCGCACCCGGACCGGACCATGATTCCCGACCGCAGCAGCCGTGCATTCCAGTTCCCCTTCAAGCTCATGCAGAGCAGGCTCATTGCTGCTGGTCCTGAACGTCCACTTCCCCTGATGTTCTGGCATGAAGCGGATGCGGTACGCCCCGTCTCCATCATAGAAGCCCAGAACAAGAACCGAACGTTCTCCCATCGAAAATTCCGCCTGCAGCGCTACCTCCGTAAACGGATTGCCCCCGGCAGGACCTCCTTGCAGTACAATTTCACATACGCCCCACTGTGAAGTCTGGTCAGGTACCGATACGGAGACCCTCCCCTGGAATGCTTCAGCCTGCCCTGCTTCCTTCGGATTAGCCATAAGTCCTGCTCCCTTCTGTATGAATCCTCAGATATACAAATAGCAACATCAAACTAAACAATAACTAAACAAAAATAATATTATTAACTATAAATCTATTATAAAGCAATCCTACAACACCTTCATGCCATCGTCAATGTTCTTATTCAAGCTAAAAACCTACTTAATTAAACTTGTATATCAACCTCGATTATATACCAAATGAACTAAACATAACTAAACAAAGATACAATTTACACTTCATTGCTAAATTTAGCGCCTTCCCTTACACTAAACATACTTAAGCTACGATGCTGAATGGAGGTCTTGTCATTGAATATGGAGGAGCTTGCCCGGCTGGCCGGGGTCTCCAAAGGGGCCGTCTCATTGGCACTGAACGGGAAGCCGGGGGTCGGTCCGGAGACACGCGGACGAATCCTTCGCCTGGCGGAGACCTATGGATATACCGGCAGGGGAAAGGCGGCCGCCGCTGAGGCGAACCCCACCACCCTGCGATTCCTGGTGTTCACCAATGCCGGGCTGGTTCATGAGGAGTACTATCAGCAGCCCTTCTTCCGGGAGCTGATTCATCATATCGAGGAGCGCTGCCGGATGGGGGGATACAGCCTTATTTTCTCCGCAATTGAAGAGAAGCACTATGAGCAGGGCATTCAATCAGTGATGGAGGAGCCGACCAGCGGCGTGATTCTGCTCGGGACCAGCCTGGATGCGGCCAGAATAGCCGATATTGCGGACAAGCTGCCCGGCTTGATCGTGCTGGACACCTGCTTCGATGCGCTGCCTGTCCATTTTGTGGAGATCAACAATTATATGGGGGCTTATCAGGCAGGCACCTATCTGACCGGCCACGGGCACCGGAGAATCGGTTATATCGCATCCGAGGAGCGGATTCATAACTTCAAGGAGCGGCAGCGCGGGTTCATGGATGCCGTGGCGGAGGCGCAGGCGGATATCCCCCGGAGCAATATGCTGGCGGTGCCGCCGACCTTATTTTCCTCGCAGGGGCCGTTACGGGACAAGCTGCAGCGGCTGAAGGACAGCGGACAGCCTTTTCCCACCGCCTTCTTCTGTGAATGTGACTACATCGCCATCAGCGCGATCAAGGCACTTGGCGAGCTGGGCTTCTCCATCCCGGAGGATGTATCCGTCATCGGCTTCGATAATATCAATGAATCGCAGATTGTAGCCCCGGAGCTAACCACGGTACATGTGGAGAAAGAACGGATGGCCGCATGGGCAGTCGATCTGTTCACCGCTTCTCTTCACCGGCAGCCCGCAGTCAGCACCAAGGTCAAAGTCGACACCCTCTTTATCGAGAGAGCTTCCTGCCGGAGGCTCGAACCCTCTGCGGATTAGTCAGCTACATTCACAGCCTATTTGCAAAAAAACAGGAGCCAGCCCTAACCGCCTGATCGCGGCTGAGGGGTTGGCTCCTGTTCCTATTCTAGGGTCCTGTCCTATTCGTCCTGCTCTATTTGTCCAGCCAGGTACGCATCATTGATAACAGCTGTCCGCTGTTCACCGGCTTGGTAATATAATCCGAGCAGCCTGCTTCCAGGCACAGCTCCCGGTCCCCCTTCATCGCCTTGGCTGTAAGCGCTAGTATCGGGAGGTCCCCCCATTCCGGCTTCTCCCGGATCGCCCGGGTTGTCTCATAGCCGTCCATTCCCGGCATCATGATGTCCATCAGGACAATCCCGATATCCGGCGTCTGCTCCAGCAGCGTGATCGCATCCTGGCCATTCTCCGCAGGGATCACCTTCATCTGATGGCGCTCCAGAATGGAGGTAAGCGCAAAGATGTTGCGGATATCATCATCCACGACAAGCACCTTTTTATACTCGATCATCTCATCCGATTGATACAGCTTCACCAGCTTGTCTCTGGAGAGCGGCGGCAGATTCTCTGCCTTGCGGTGCAGGGCGAGGGTGGATTCATCAATCAGCTGGGCATCCGATTTCACCTCTTTGAGCACCGCCATCTTCGCCAGCTCATCCCATTCGGTTTCTTCCTCCGGCGTCAGCTTCCGGTTCATCTGCACCAGAACGGGGATTCTTTTGTTCCTGGCGTTCTTGTACATCTCCCGGAGGAAACGAATCAGATTCATGTCCGCCAGGCTGCTGTCCAGCACGATCGCATCGAACGTCTTGCTGTTCAACTGGTTCAAGGCTTTGCGCCCGGTCTCTACGGCGGTGAGCGTAAGATCCGGGTTGTCCAGCAGCTCGGCTATATGCTTGCGCTCCTGTTCATCCTGGACGGCAACCAGCAGATTAGCCGTGGCGTGATCCGCGAACCGGTTCAACCGGTCCAGCGCATTCTCCAGCTCCTCATTGGTCACGGGCTTACGGAAGTAATCGTAAGCACCCTTCTGCAGCAGCAGCACCTCGTCTTCATCCACAGTCATCACGCAGACCGGAATATGCCGCACCCCGATATCGTTCTTGAGCTGCTGAAGCACCAGCCAGCCGTCCGTATCTCCGCCAAGATGCAGATCCAGCGTGATGGCCGCCGGCTGGTATTTCTGAACCAGCTCCAGGACATCCCAGCCGCTGGTGGCGATAACCGCTTTGATCCCTTTTTTGTGGAGCATCCCCAGAATGATCTCATTGAACTTCTGGTCATCCTCAACGATCAGGAACACCCGGTCTCCCGGTTCAATCCCATCGCGGTCATCCAAGAAAGGCTCCTCTTCCGGCTTGACAAGGCTGCTTCTGCGTTTGGCCGGGGTGATATCAATGACCTCGGGGACATGAGTCTGCGGGAGCACCGGCTCTGTGAATTCCGCTTCCGTTGGCAGGTACAGATTAAATACGCTCCCTTTGCCCACTTCGCTGTACAGGGTAATCTCTCCGCCCAGCATCTCGGCAATCTCGCGGGAGATGGCAAGCCCCAGGCCCGTTCCCCCGTATTCCCGGTTCGTGCTGCCGTCCGCCTGCTGGAAGGCTTCGAAGATAATTTGCTGCTTCTCCTGCGGAATGCCGATCCCTGTATCGCTTACGGAGAAACAGATCACCGTTCTGGCCCGCTTCAGCGACTCATTGTCCGGGTGCCAGCCATCCTCTGCCTTGCGGATCTGAAGCATAATCTGCCCCTGCTCCGTGAACTTGAAGGCGTTCGAGAGCAGGTTCTTCAGTATTTGCTGCAGCCGCTTGGAATCCGTGGCGATGCTGGCCGGTACACCGGGATCAACGCTGATCCGGTAGTCGAGCTTCTTGGCATCCACCATATGGCGGAAGGTGCGGTCCAGTCCGCCCGTCAGCTCTGCCAGAGAGACCTCGCTGAAGTCCGGCGTGATCGTGCCGGATTCGATTTTGGACAGATCCAGGATATCATTGATCAGGTGCAGCAATTCAAGTCCCGAATCCTGAATCGTCTTGGCGAACTTCACCTGAAGCTCGTGCAGATTCTCATCCGGGTTCTCGGCCAGCTGTTCTGCCAGAAGCAGCAAGGAATTCAGCGGGGTCCGCAGCTCATGGGACATGTTGGCCAGGAATTCAGATTTATATTTGGAGGTCAGGGCAAGCTGCTCCGCCTTCTCCTCCAGGTAACGCTTGGCCACCTCTACCTCATGGTTCTTGCTCTCCACCTCTGCCTTCTGCAGTACCAGCAGCTTCGCCTTATCCTCCAGCTCGTCATTGGTGCTCCGCAGCTCCAGCTGCTGCTTCTGCAGCTCCTCGGTGAGCGACTGGGACTGAATCAGCAGCTCCTCCGTACGCTGGTTCGCCTGCATCGTGTTGATTACACTGCCTATGGATTCAGTAAGCTGATCCAGGAAAGCGATGTCGATATCGCTGTAAGGCCGGAAGGTCGCCAGCTCCAGAATCGCCAGCACCTGATCCTCGAAGATGATCGGCAGCAGAATGATATTAAGCGGCGTTGCTTCTCCCAGTGCGGACGAGATCATCACATAGTCGCCCGGAACGTTGGTCAATAGAATCCGCTGCTTCTCAATCAGGCACTGGCCGACCAGCCCCTGCCCCGCCCGGAATTCATTCGCCAGATGCTTGCGGTTCTGATACGCGTAGCTGGCGAACAGCTTCAGGACCGCTTCCCCGCCGGAGGGTTCATTAATATAGAAGACGCCATGCTGCATCGATACCAGCGGAGCCAGCTCGGACAGGATCATCCGGCTGACTGCATACAGATCGCGCTGCCCCTGTAGCATCCGCGAGAACTTGGCCAGATTGGTCTTCAGCCAGTCCTGCTCGGTGTTGATGCGGGTCGTCTCCTTCAGATTACGGATCATCTCGTTGATGTTATCCTTGAGCGTGGCAACCTCCCCGGAGGCGGACACATCAATCGCCCGTGACAGATCGCCGTTAGTCACTGCTGTCGCCACATTGGTGATGGCCCGCACCTGTGTGGTCAGCGTACTCGCCATGTAATTGACGTTGTCGGTCAGATCACGCCAGGTACCCGCAGCCCCCGGCACACTGGCCTGTCCGCCCAGCTTCCCTTCGGCTCCAACCTCGCGTGCCACAGTAGTTACCTGATCAGCGAAGGTAGCCAGCGTCTCGATCATGTTATTGATCGTATCCGTCAGTTCGGCAATCTCGCCCTTGGCCTCGACCGTCAGCTTCTGCTTCAGGTTACCGTTCGCCACCGCCGTCACAACCTTGGCGATGCCCCGCACCTGATCGGTCAGATTGGTCGCCATGATATTCACGTTGTCGGTCAGATCCTTCCAGATGCCCCCGACACCGCGCACTTGGGCCTGTCCGCCCAGCTTGCCGTCCGTGCCGACCTCGCTCGCTACACGCGTCACCTCGGACGCGAACGAATTCAGCTGATCCACCATCGTGTTGATCGTGTTCTTCAGCTCAAGCAATTCGCCTTTGACATCCACCGTAATCTTCTTGGACAGATCCCCGTTCGCTACCGCCGTGGTTACACCGGCAATATTGCGCATCTGAATCGTCAGGTTGCTCGCCATGAAGTTCACCGTATCGGTCAGATCCTTCCAGGTGCCGGAGACATCCTTCACCTCGGCCTGCGCGCCCAGCTTGCCGTCCGTACCCACCTCGCGCGCTACACGCGTCACCTCGGAGGCGAAGATCGAGAGCTGGTCCACCATCGTGTTGATCGTATTTTTCAGCTCCAGAATCTCGCCCTTGACGTCTACGGTAATCTTCTTGGACAGGTCGCCCTTGGCTACCGCCGTGGTCACATCTGCAATATTACGCACCTGATCCGTCAGATTGCGGGCCATGTTATTTACGCCTTCGGTCAAGTCCTTCCAGGTGCCGCCGACTCCCTTCACCTGCGCCTGTCCGCCCAGCTTACCGTCTGTACCGACCTCGCGCGCTACACGCGTCACCTCGGAAGAGAACATGGAGAGCTGGTCCACCATCGTATTGATCGTGTTCTTCAGCTCCAGGATTTCGCCTTGCACATCCGCAGTGATTTTCTTGGACAGATCCCCGTTCGCCACCGCTGTCGTTACCACCGCGATGTTGCGCACCTGATTCGTCAGGTTAGATGCCATGTAGTTCACGCTCTCGGTCAAATCCCGCCAGGTCCCGGCTACGCCCTTCACCTGGGCCTGTCCGCCCAGCATGCCTTCAGTGCCGACCTCGCGCGCCACGCGCGTCACCTCGGAGGCGAAGATCGACAGCTGCTCCACCATGGTGTTAATGGTGTTCTTCAGCTCCAGAATCTCCCCTGTCGCATTCACGGTAATTTGCTTGGACAGATCCCCTTTGGCCACCGCTGTCGTCACTTCGGCAATATTGCGCACCTGATCCGTAAGCGTGCCGGCCATGAAGTTCACGCTGTCGGTCAGATCCTTCCAGGTCCCGGAGACGCCCTTCACATCGGCCTGCCCGCCGAGAATCCCTTCCGTAGATACCTCGCGCGCCACGC
This sequence comes from Paenibacillus sp. FSL H8-0332, assembly GCF_037963835.1. Taxonomy (NCBI): domain Bacteria; kingdom Bacillati; phylum Bacillota; class Bacilli; order Caryophanales; family Paenibacillaceae; genus Paenibacillus; species Paenibacillus sp. FSL H8-0332. Next base: position 1,295,531 of record NZ_CP150145.1, on the reverse strand, counting down.
GCGTGACCTCGGAGGCGAAGTTGCTGAGCTGGTCCACCATGATGTTAATGGTGCTCTTGAGCTCCAGAATCTCGCCCTTCGCATCGACGGTAATCGTCTTCGACAAGTCGCCCTTGGCTACCGCCGTGGTCACTTCCGCGATATTGCGCACCTGATTCGTTAAGTTGGAAGCCATATAATTGACGCTCTCGGTCAAATCCCGCCAGGTGCCGGACACGCCCTTGACGTCCGCCTGCCCGCCGAGAATCCCTTCCGTACCCACCTCACGCGCCATCCGGGTCACCTCGGAAGCAAAGGTCGATAACTGATCTACCATCGTATTGATCGTGTTCTTCAGCTCCAGAATTTCACCCTGCACATCGGCCGTAATCTTCTTCGACAGATCGCCGTTGGCAACCGCCGTAGTCACCACCGCGATGTTCCGCACCTGATTGGTCAGGTTGGACGCCATGTAGTTCACGCTCTCGGTCAAATCCCGCCAGGTGCCGGAGACATCCTTCACATCGGCTTGTCCGCCGAGCTTGCCTTCGGTCCCGACCTCACGCGCCACCCGGGTCACCTCAGAAGCGAACATGGAGAGCTGATCCACCATCGTGTTGATCGTATTCTTCAGCTCCATAATTTCGCCACGCGCATTGACCGTAATCTGCTTCGACAGATCGCCGTTCGCTACGGCTGTAGTCACTGCCGCGATATTGCGCACCTGATCCGTAAGATTCGTCGCCATATAATTGACGCTGTCGGTCAGATCCTTCCAGGTGCCGGAGACCCCCTTCACATCAGCCTGTCCGCCCAAAATACCCTCGGTACCCACCTCACGCGCTACGCGTGTAACCTCAGAGGCGAACGTGCTGAGCTGATTCACCATCATATTAATATTGCTTGCCGTTCGCTGGAACTCGCCGGTAAGCGGCCGTCCTTCAATCGCCAGCTCCACCTGCTGGGACAGATCGCCCTTGGCTACGGCGTTAATGACCCGGACCATCTCGCTGGTCGGCTGAATCAGATCAATCACCAGGCCGTTCAAGGAATCGGTAACCATCTCCCAGGACCCGCCCAGATTCTTCTGCACGAACCGTCTGGACAGGTTTCCTTCCTTGCCGACCACTCTCGCCACCGTCTGGACCTCGTTTACCAGGCTCTCCTGAATGTCCATAATCTCGTTGAACGTATCCGCTACCTTACCGGCGATCCCCGTCCGGTCATAAGGCATTCTGTGGGAGAAATTGCCCTTCTTCATCGCCATCAAGGCGCTCAGCAGTTCACCGGCGTCTATTCCATCGCCATGGTTTTCTTTGATTTGGTTGTCATCGCTCATAGTATCAACCCTGCCCCTTATTCAGCACGTATTTTTGCTCTCCAATCCAAGATGCTCACAAACGACAATTGTAAAAACAAACGTAGCCCCAGGTTCATTCGACGGCTCTACCCGGATGCTTCCGCCCATCAGCTCCACCAGAGCTTTGCTGATCGATAAGCCAAGCCCCGTGCCTTCGAATCTGCGTGTGGTAGAGGCGTCAAGCTGGGAGAAGGGCTGGAACAGCTCGCCGATTTTATCCGGGGGAATTCCGATTCCTGTGTCTCTGATTGTGAATTCAAGCGTAAGCTTATCCGCCGCTTCCCCCAGCTTGTTAACCATTATGTATACACTGCCTGCATGGGTGAATTTCACTGCGTTGCCTACCAGATTATTCAGCACCTGGCGGAGGCGGTTCACATCTCCCGACAGATAGGGCGGCACGGCGGGGTCAATCATCACCACCATATCAAGCTTCCGCTCACGGGTCCTAGCGGTGAACAGGGCAACCGTCTCGCTCAGGCAGTCTTGCAGCGAGAACGGCGCCTCTTCCACCTCCAGCTTGCCGGATTCAAGCTTGGAATAATCGAGGATCGGATTGATCACCGACAGAAGGGCATTGCTGCTCGTGTGGATAATTCCCGCCATCTCACAATATTCCTCCGGCAGATCCGAAGCCAGCAGCAGATCAGACATTCCGATGATCCCGTTCAGCGGCGTGCGGATTTCATGGCTCATCATGGCCAGGAATTCCGATTTCACCTTGGAGGCAATTTCTGCGGCTTCCTTCGCTTCCCTCAGCTCCTGATTCGTCTTCTCCAGCTGCCGGGCCTGCTGCTTCAGCATCTCACTCTGGAGCTGCAGCGTCTTATTCGCTTCATACATGCTGACGTAACCCTCAATCTTGGACTTGAACAGCTGTGGGACGAGGGGCTTCGTCATGTAATCCATAGCGCCGACGGAATAGCCAGCGAAGATATCCTCCATGGTAGTGCTGTTAGCGGTCATGAAAATAATCGGCACGAAATTGTTCTTCTCCCGCGTGCGGATGAGGCGGGCCGTCTCCAGCCCGTCCATTCCCGGCATTTGCACATCCATTACAATGACCGCAAATTCCTCTTCCAGCAAACAGCGCAAAGCCTCAATCCCGGAATAGGCCCGAAATAACCGGTAAGACTCTCCGCTAAGCACGGCCTCAATGGCAAGCAGGTTTTCGGGATGATCGTCTACGAGCAGGATGTTGATTGGATAATCCATGAGGACCTCACTTTCCAACCTGTGGCTTGCTTACGTTTATATTTCGAAAATATAGCTTATATACCCAAAATTTCAAATCCCGAAACCCGGTCATTCTTATAGCGAACTTCCCCTGAGCGCAGATAATCAAAAGAGCAGCGGGGTCTGGTCTGACCTCACTGCTCCGTTCGGATAACGCTTATGTATGTTGTAATTCATGAAGCAAAGGCAGCGTAATCTCAACTATTGTTCCCACCGGCTGGTTACTCTTGAACTGGAGAGTCCCCTTATGATTATGGATAATTTTCTTACTAATCATAACACCTAGTCCATTCCCTCCCGATTTGGTCGTGAAGAACGGAGCACCGATCTGGTGCAGAAGCTCTGCCGGTATGCCCGGCCCGGTGTCGATGATGCGAATAATGGCTGCATTCTCCTCAAGCTTCAGCTCCAGGGTAATTTCTGCTCCGTGCGGGCTTGCTTCTATCGCATTTTTCAGCACATTGATAAAAACCTGCTTCAGCTTGTTAACTGCGCACCGAATGAGCAGGCTGTCGAGATCCGAGTGCATTACAATCTCGTTGTCTGTCATATGCGCCTGGGCATTCAGCAGCACAACTACCTGTCCGAGCAGCCCGGCCAGATTACAGTCTGCCAGTTCGGACGGCATTTCCTTGCCCAGCAGCAACAGTTCACCAATTATTGAATTGATCCGGTCCACCTCTGACAGGATGATCTCGTGCAGCTCCCTGTTCATCTTAGAGCGGGAATACAACAGCTGGACGAACCCGCGGATGCTGGTCAGCGGATTACGGATTTCATGGGCGATGCCTGCAGACAGCTCACCGATCATAGACAGACTCTCGTTGTATCTCAGGAACTCTTCTGTTTTTTTTCGTTCAGTCATGTCGCGGGTAATCGAGATTATCATCTGGCGGCCATTCAGCCTGAACGGCTTCGCACTGATCTCCACCGGTATTTCCCTTCCGTCCTTCGTGACCTGAACCCATTCGACGAACCTTCCTTCTCCGCTGAGAATGGACCCGAACGTCTTATCCACCTCTCTCACCAGTGCTTCTGCGGTAACAGTACGGGGGGTCTTGTCCAGCAGCTCGTGACGTGTATAGCCCAGCATACGGCAGCCAGCTTCGTTCACATCCAGGAACTTCGAGGGCTTGCCCTCCTCATCCTGTTCATAAATGAAAATAGGATCATTCGCCTCATTAAATAGCTTATAATATTTCAGCTCTGAGAACTTGATCTCCGTTACATCCCTTAATGCACATACATAAGCCGTAATGCATCCTTCCAGATCTTTTACTGGGGATATCGTTATTTTGACACTGATCAACTCCCCGTCCCGCTTAATCCGGAAGGTATCGAGGACAAACAGACGCTTTCCCTGATTGATGAAGATATACATCTGATTCAGCTCGTCCCTAAGCTCCCGCGGAACATGGGGGAAATCATGGAGGTTCAATTCCTCCGTTGTCCAGCCGTACAGCTCAACGAAGCTGGAATTGGCGTAGCTCACCTTGTTGTCCATACCCAGAATGTACATCGGGTCCGGGCTGTGCTCGGCAAAAGAATACAGTGAATAATGCATCATCTGATGAACTGAGAAACAACTCATATAGCAGCTCCCGCAGCCAGTTTGTTTTTCATTCCATGGTAGCACTTTGCCCGTAACTTATCTGTGACAAAAGCGGCTCAGCTCTGCTGGTAATTCACCGCTGTAATCAGGCAATCCCCGCATAGAAAAGCATAATAGATTCCCTCGCTGTCTTCCGCCTGCTCCATATCCATCTGTGCGGTAAAGGTCATCGTCTGCGAGCAGCAGGGACATGCCGGATAATCCGTATCCTGAATCCAGGCTGGATGTCCCCCGATCTGCGATGCCGGCGCCTCAAGCGTCCAATGCGCACTTTCATAAGTGCCTGCAGGCTGTTCCGATAATTGCATCACATGCCATACGGGGGACGCTTGCCCTCCGTTATTGTCAGGCAGATATTCAGGAACAGTGTTATATGGACTCCATGAATAACCGCCTTCCAGATCAACGTTCATGAACACGGTGCCGTAGCAATTACAGTGCATACAGGCGGCAATCCTTAGACGCTTGCCGGGCAGCTTCATGAATTGAAGCAAAGGATGCTGCAAATCGTAATCGAATAAGACGGTCAATTCGCCTCCGCACCACGGACAGGACGCCGCCCCTGTCTGGAGCGCTGTCACCGCCGCAGGAGTGCGGGGAGCTTCCGCAATTTCTTCCTTATATACTTTGAATGGATAACACTCCGGGTATATAAGCAGCCTCTTGCCGCCTCCGGCATCAAGCTCCCAGCCCGCTTCACGGGCATACATCTCGGGAGCTATATATAACGCTGACGCCCACGCCGGCGGGGACTGCCGCCATGCCGCAAACAGCCTGACCACTTCTTCATCACCAATCCAGGCCAGTGCCAGCAGCAGGTGATTCCGGTTCCCCTGATCAGTCTCCACCTGAGCGATGAGCCGGTCCCGGATCACCGCGTCCGCATCCTTGTAGAGAATCGCCGGATAATAATTCTCAGTGCGGAGGAAGCTTTCGAGGCCCGGCCCGAGCCGTGTATCTGTGTAACAGACAAGGGACAACAGAATCGTCTCAGCCTGGTCAACCTCCTCTTCTTCCAATAATTGAACCGCGTAGCTCTCCATTCGCTCCCGTTCTTCCACGGTCAGCTCATGATACAGCTCCTGCTCAGTTTGGGGGTAGGGCACTTCCCGGATAAGCGGATCAGGCTTCTGCGGGCTGTGCATGATTGTCAGAATTTCAACCCGATCTTCCACACCTGCATATCTATTGATCTCTTTCCGGTTCTGCTCAATATAAGCCTGTCTCTCTTCTGCAAGCTTCCGCTGCTGGCAGGGCATACAGATACCGCCTGTTCTCTGCGCCGTTGCAGGAAGAATGCTTCCCGTGCAGCCCGGGGTCTGACAAGGCAGACGTTCGCTCATATCCCATCTCTCCTTTCGTGATCAGTACGCAGATTATGCCCTCATTATAATAGATATTACCCTTGACTGTTCGCCCGCCATCTAAGATAATAACAACCTCTGCCGTAATCCATGCAGGACAAGAATAATAACATTGACAGGGAAAAGGGGCGGTCGTCATCAGCTGGCTAAATGATCTCTACAAATTACAGAAGAAGGAGCCGGCAAAAGACGCCGAGCCTGCTCTGGTCAATGCCATCTTCCGGATGTATGACCGGTTCAAACGGCTTGGTCTCACAGAACGGCTAGGCCAGCAGGATATGTCGCTGGATATTGCCGACGCTTATATCCATGGCCGAAATGCAATGATTGAAGCCGGAGTCGGTATCGGCAAATCCTTCGCCTACCTGATTCCCGGCCTGCTCATCAACCAGCTCTCCCGGCGGCCGGTCATTATCGCCACTTCGTCCATCCAGCTCTCCGAACAGATCCATAAGGATCTGCGGTTCATCGGCAGCCGGCTAGGCTTCTCGATGGTCCGCTCTGTAGTCGGCAAGGGCATGGGGCAATATGCCTGCCGGTACCGGGCAGCGGACCTGTTCCCGTCCGGAGAGCCCGGCTCCCCGCTCACTGTACTCGCAGAGGGTATCCTGAATGCAGAAATCAACGAACGGGCAGATCTGAAGGGCGGGGTCAGTGACGCCTTATGGTCTAACGTGTGTGTGACGGATTGCAAGTTCGAGCACTGCCACTACAAGCATACCTGCGCCTTCTACGACATGCGGGCCAAGATCAATGCCGGCCCGGGCGAGATGGATATCATCATCGTGAACCAGGACCTGCTGATCCGAGACCTGATCAAGAAAAAGGAAGGGACCAAAGGCCTGATCACCGAGCGGCCTGCGCTGATCATTATAGATGAAGCGCATAATCTGGAAGCCAAGGTCAGGGATGCCCAGACTCTTGAATTCACCTTCCGGCAGATCTCCCGGGTGCTGGAGGATGCCATGCAGCTTCTGTTCAAGCAGTCGGCGGACCGCAGCCTGATGAAGTCCTGCCAGTTCGTCCGGCGCTGTGCCAAAGAGCTGTTCAGACAGATAGAAGCAGACCTGCTGCACACCGCCAAGCAGGACACTGACCGGATTAAAGTATCGGAGATTGGGGGAGTCCCGCTAGAGCAGGCCGTGCAAATTCTGCAAGAGTTCCGCCTTAGTCTCTCGGTCCTGACTTCCCGGCATGAGCGGGAGATCGATAATACCTTCGAAGCGGTTAACGGAATGATTGACCTCTTTCAGGTGCTAGCCGGGACGGAAGACAACTATTTGCTCTGGGCAAGCCAGCCCCGGGGAGAAGCTACCGTCAGTATCTGTCCTAAGGGGATCAGCCAATTCCTGAAATATAGTCTATTTAGCGGGAAAAGCTCTGTCATCCTGACCTCCGCAACCCTCAGCCAGTCCGGCGATACGCTGGAGGAACAATACGCTTATCTGACCCGGTCGCTGGGCTACGGAGGAGAGTATATGGAGCGTCAGGCTTCACCGTTCGATTATGACAACCATACGATGATGTATATTGCCAAGGACGTCCCTTACTATAACCACAACAACCGGGAAGCTTATCTGGAAGCGGCATATAAGGAGCTGCTGCGGCTATGCAATGTAACGGACGGGCGGACCCTGGTGCTTTTTTCGGCCAAAGAGGATATGAAGTACATTCACAAAAAGCTGAGCGCAGAGAAGCTGAAGTGGGCGCTGCATATGCAGCGGGAAGGCTCATCCCAGGACGGGGTAATCACTGAATTCCGGGCGAGCAAGGGCGTGCTGCTGAGTACCGGTGTGTTCTGGGAAGGCGTGAATATCGAAGGGGCGGACCTGTCGCATCTGATCGTCTTCCGGCTGCCGTTCCCGGTTCCGGCCGATCCCGTCTACGAATACAAGGCTGCGCAGGCGGCGAATCCGCTCATGGAGGTCTACGTACCGGACATGCTGCTCCGCCTGCGGCAAGGCACCGGGCGCCTGATCCGCAGCGAGACAGACCTCGGTGTACTCAGCATCCTGGATTCCCGCCTGTCGGCCGGAGCCCGCAACCCGTACCGGGAACAAGTCCTTGCCGCCCTGCCGTTCACCAAGGTGACGGAGGAGTTTGGGGTGCTGGAGAAGTTTGTACGTGAGAAGGGGATTCATCGGGGTTGAGTTAGACGCGGGCGACGGGCGGGGAATCGGCGGGGTTGTGATGAGCGCGGGCGGAGTATCACCCTTAAGTATGCGCCTATTGTACTTTATACATTAGATTTAGCTATAAAACTACCTTTCTAGCCATTCTACTGTATTATGTACAGCAGAATTTAGAGATTTTGCCCATATTGAGCTTCTCTCCAGCATTCTACTGTACTAAATACAATAGAGACTGTTTTTAGAGGTGTTTTATGAATTTCTATTGCACATAGTGCAATCACCACTGGACTACCCGCTCCATTTCTTCACTAGCCAGCCCACTTCCAGTCGATCCAAAGGGATTTCCCCTTTCATTTCAGCTCCCAGCCAGTCAGCCTGCTTTCCGTGCCAACCAGCCGCTTACCTACTCACCAGCCATACTCCGCCAGCTCACCACTTCATCAGCTTCCGGATTTCGGACGTCAGTCTGTCTGCTGCTTTGCGGTGGGTCACCCGGGAAGGGTGGAAGTCAACGGCGTAGCCGTCCTCTTCGCGCTGCACCTCGAATTTCATCACTGAGATCCTGCTGTCGCCGGTTTCCCGGGCATAGCGGTCCACCGTCTGCTCCAGGACAGGATACAGCCTGTCCCCCATGATCCCGAGCGTACATAGTATGGCCGAATCGGGATTATTCCGTCTGACCATTTGTAGAAAAGCGACATAGTTCTCTGCATAATCCGCCTGCTTGGCGGGGTCATCCTTGGTGTAAGAATCGTCGTTGGTCCCCAGATTAATGACGATCAGCTCCGGCGTGAATCTGCTGAAATCCCAAGCTATCTCCTGAGGCAGCAGACTGCCGCCGAACCTCCCTTCAGACTTACCTACCTTCTCGTAGTAATCCGGCAGAAGATGCGTGGTCAGCTTCTGATCATTTTCTGTATAGCCGGTAATAATGCCGTAGCCGCTGTAACACACCATACTGTAATCCGCACCAAGATGTTCTGCGCTCAGGTAGGCATAAGCCTTCGTTACATCTTCTGTAGCCGTAGAAAAGGTATGCAGTGCCTCTTCATCATCCACGCCATACCCGCAGGTAATGGAATCGCCGATGAATTCGATCGTATGCTGCGCAGATGGAGCCGGCTTAATCCCTTCCTCAGCCTGCACCGCGATCTCTGCAATGCCAACCGTTGATATGGCTGCTTCAGACAGCTTCGTAATTCTTACAGTAATCTCTTGCTCGGTGTCGCTTTCGAACACTGTATACGTTTTGCGTAGCTGATCCACCTGATCGTCTATCACCTGCTGGCCGTTAACACTGATTCCAATCCGGGCCAGATTGTTGCCGGTTGCAGCGATATCATCGCCTTGCAGAGTGATCCGGGCCGCCCGGCCGTAAAATGAGAATTCCACCCCGCTCCCCGAAAGAGCCAGCCACAGCACCTCCCCCATCCAGTGGGTCCGTCCGATCAGTCTGACATGATTAGCTGCCGGTTGGTACGTTTTCATCTGGGACATTCCATAACCTTCCTTCTATCGTTTCTATTCGTAACAGTAGCAAAGGCGCTTTATATTTTCAATGATATGTTAAGATATTAAGTACTTGTCAAGCGGAAACATATAAATTCTATATTTTGAAAAAAGGAGGATATCCATGGACATCCCCAGAGGGACTTACGGCTTTCGCTTTGCCGAAGATAAGGAGCTGCAGCTGTGCGTATTGTTCGCAGCCGGTTATGATTCCGTCTCCGATCCCGCTTACCGCTGGGACGGCATGGAGCGCAGCGACGGCCCGCTGCTGCTGTTCCAGTATACGCTCTCCGGTGAAGGCGTGTTCGAGTCAGAGAACCGGACCTACCGGGTCCGGGCCGGACAGGCTCTGCTGGCGGAAATCCCGGGACCTCACCGGTATTACTATCCGCCGGATGCGGCAGAGCCCTGGGAGTTCCTGTTCCTGCTGCTGCGCCCAAGCCTAATCCTGCCCCACTGGCGCAGATTCCTGCGCGAAGCGGGCGAGGTGCCCTGGTTACCCGCAGATTGTGCCCCCGTCCGGCTGGCGCGGATGATTGTAATGGACGCCGGAGCAGGAAGAATCTCCGATCCGCTGATCGCCTCGTCCAGCGTCTATCAATTCATGACCGAATTGACCCGAATGCAGGCAGCTACGTTGCGTGACAGGGACAACTGGTCAGAGAATATCAGGCGCGCTGCCGAATTCATCGAACAGCATTACTCACAGATGATCAGCATCGACCAGCTGTCGGAGCATGTCTCCCTGTCCAAGTATCATCTCATCCGCCGCTTCTCGGCCAGCACCGGCCATACGCCCGGCGCTTATCTGACCCGGGTCCGAACGGAGAAGGCGATGGAACTGCTCCGGGGGACGAGCTTAAGCATTGAAGCTATTGCACAGCAGATCGGCTATTCCAGCGGAAGCTACTTTATCAAGGCCTTCCGCAGCCTGACCGGACTGACACCGGGCGATTTCCGCAGCGGGGGCGAGAGCCTGACCTACCGGCAGCTCTTTTTTGACTAAGCGCAATATAGTGCTATTCGGCTTATAAGATTACTATAGATATTGGATTTATCCTTGATTATGATGGACTTATGAGGAGCAATAATCCATCTGACAAGGAGATTACACAATGAATCATAAGCTTGCAGCACCTGTCCCCCCGCTGGGCTGGAACAGCTGGGACTGCTACGGCGCAGCCGTAACAGAAGCGGAAATCCGCGGCAATGCCGAATACATGGCCGAGCATCTCAAAGACTTCGGCTGGAGCTATATCACCGTTGACATCCAGTGGTATGAGCCTGGTGCCGTGTCCTCTCTGTACCGCCCCTTCGTCCCTCTAATCATGGATGAATACTCCCGGCTGATGCCTGCCGAGAACCGCTTCCCTTCGGCAGCGGGCGGGCAGGGATTCAAGCCGCTGGCCGACTATGTCCACAGCCTGGGGCTGAAGTTCGGTATTCATATTATGCGCGGCATTCCGCGCCAGGCGGCCCATGCAGGCACTGCTGTTCTGGGTACAGATGCAACCGCCCGCGAGATCGCGCACACGAACTCCATTTGTCCGTGGAATACAGATATGTACGGAGTCGATGCCTCCAAGGAGGGCGCTCAAGCCTACTACAATTCACTCTTTGAACTGTACGCCCAGTGGGGCGTCGATCTGATCAAGGTGGATGACATCGCCGCCTCCAGACTGTACGATACCCATCAGCCGGAGATTGACCTGATCTCCCAGGCGATCGAGAACTGCGGCCGTCCAATGGTGCTAAGCCTCTCACCCGGCCCTGCTCCGGTAGAATACGCACAACATTTCACCGAACATGCCAACATGTGGCGCATAACGGATGATTTCTGGGACCGCTGGGAGCTGCTGCTGGACATGTTCAGCCGCTGCCGCAGCTGGCAGGGCGTCCCGCAAGCCGGCTCCTGGCCGGATTGCGACATGCTGCCGCTCGGCCACATCGGCGTCCGCTCCGTCGACGGCGGCGGGGATGACCGCTGGACCCGCTTCACCCGGGACGAGCAGCTGACGATGATGTCGCTCTGGAGTATTTTCCGTTCGCCGCTGATCTTCGGCGGCGAGCTGCGGGACAATGACGACTGGACCCTGTCGCTGCTCACCAACCGCGAGGTGCTGCGCATGCAGCGCGAGAGCCATGGCGCCAAGGAAGCCCTGTACCGCGATGAGCTGATTGTCTGGACTGCTGCTCATGACGACGGCACCCGGTATGCGGCCGTCTTCAACACCAGCAACAGTCCGCTGCCGGTTGACCTGAGCCTCGAAGAGATCGGCCTCGGCGGCGTGGCCGCAGGTACGGAGCTGTGGAGCCAGACGCCTGCTGAGCTTAGCGGCGGCGTGCTACAAACCACCGTGCCTCCGCACGGGGTACGGTTATATAGCTTCTCGTAGGAGAAGCTAGGCAGAAATACCAACAGCCTGCGGGAATGGAGTAGTTCCATTCCCGCAGGCTGTTTTTCAAACAGTATAGATTAAGAATCTTGCTCCTCTAAATACTTATGCCTTCCCCATCGTGCTGATATCAATCACAAACCGGTAACGCACATCCGAGGCCAGCACACGCTCCCAGGCTTCGTCAATCTGGTCAGCCGAAATCACTTCGATCTCGGAAGCGATCTGATGTTCAGCGCAGAAATCAAGCATCTCCTGTGTCTCGCGGATTCCCCCGATCATCGAACCGGCAAAGGAACGGCGGTGTCCGATCAGCGAGAAGGCATTAACAGCCAAAGGATCAGCAGGTGCACCGACATTCACCAACGTCCCGTCCAGCGCCAGGAGTGACAGGAAAGCATTGATATTCACCTGCGCACTGACCGTATTAATGATCAGGTCGAAGGAACCGGCCAGCTGCTTGAATGTCTCCGGATCAGTGGTGGCATAATAATGATCTGCGCCCAATTGCAGGCCGTCTTCCTTCTTCTTCAGGGATTGGGATAACACCGTAACCTCAGCCCCCATGGCATGAGCAATTTTCACTGCCATATGCCCCAGCCCGCCGAGACCCACTACAGCTACCTTTTTGCCGGGAGCAGCTCCCCAGTGGCGCAGTGGTGAGTAAGTAGTGATTCCGGCACACAACAGCGGTGCAGCAGCGTCAAGCGGAAGGCTGTCGGGAATCCGCACCACGAAGTCTTCAGTGACAACGATATGTGTGGAATATCCGCCTTGTGTATAGTGCCCGTGGCGGTCAGTCGCTCCATAGGTTCCCGTGTTCCCCTCCAGGCAATATTGCTCCTCGCCTTGCCGGCAGCTGCTGCACTCACCGCAGGAATCGACCATACAGCCTACCCCGACACGGTCGCCAACAGCATATTTCGTCACTCCAGAACCGATCTGGCTGACAATACCTGCAATCTCATGCCCCGGAACCAGCGGATATTTCACCGGTCCCCACTCCCCGCGGACGGTATGAATATCGGAATGGCAAATACCGGCGTATTTAATCTCGATCAGAACATCCTGCGGCAGCAGCTCCCGGCGTTCGATCGTAGTCAGCTTGAACGGGCCTTCCTGGCTGAATGCAGCGCGTGCGTTAACTTGTATCATAGTGAGACCTCTTTTCAATAGAATAGTAGACATCATTCCTTAAGCTTTACAAAGCCTATGATATTCCTTAAAGTTAACTCTAAGTCAAGCCCGAAATATCCAGGACAGGAGAACGATGATGAAGACCTATTCCATAAGCGAAGCCGCAGCGCATTTCAACATGACCCCGCATACCCTGCGTTATTATGACAAAGAGGGCCTGCTCCCTTCTATAGAGAGAACTCCCAGCGGCAAACGCGTATTCAAGCCCTCCGATATGGAGGCCCTGCGGATCATTGAATGCCTGAAGGCCTCCGGGATGCCCATCAAAGAGATTAAGCATTTCATTGAATGGTGCTCCGAAGGAGATTCCACCCTGCAGCGCCGATACGACATGTTCCTGGAGCGGAAGGCTTCTGTAGAAGCGCAAATGGAGGAATTAAGAAAAACGATGGAAGTCATAGACCATAAATGCCACTATTATAAGACTGCCCTGGAAAAGAGTATGGAAGTGGTCCACCAATCCTAACCAGCCGTATGGTTCATCAGCCTCCGCAGCGGTTATCGTTACATAGAACGGTTATCGCAGACACATCCTAAGACAGAACCTGCACTTAGAAGGGAGACTGACAGATGAAGGATGATCAAAAAGCTCCGCTTGACGGACGCACCGCAGGTGTCCACCCGATCCCGGAGGGCGAATCCAGTCCGGCAGACGGTCAATCGGAAACAGACAAGCTGGATGAGATCGTAGGCGCCGTGCTGGGGAATGACACGGAGGTAGCGGCTCCCGGCCTTGCACCAGATCTGGAAGAGAAGAGGAACCGCAAGAATCCGTAGCCTTGTGACGAGGCAGTACACAGCCGGGCCGGACAAGAGTATCTCTTATCCGGCCCGGCTATTTTATATGCTGATTTTGCCCCCTACTCCTCTAACTCCTTACCACACCCGCGATTCAGCGCTTCCTGATAATAAAGGGCGCCGATAGCAATATCAAAGGCGGCCATTCCCATCGGATTGAACATGACCGCTTCCTCCTTCGGGAATTTCGCCAGCGCGTTGCCGCAGACCACCTCGACGATGGACGCCGTGTCTTCCTTCCGCAGCCCTCTTTGATTATGCATATGTTCAATATCCGTATTCGCACGGCACACTTCATCCCAGTCATCAACAATAATGGCAGAGGTGTAGCTTAAGATAGCCGGGGTGAAATCGCGCAGAGACACGTTCAGCAGCAGACTCTGTGCTTTGGGCTTGCGGTCAATATAACCGGAGCTAGAAATTGTACAGGTGATGAACAGATCAGCCCCTTCGTAGGCATCCTCCCAGGAATCCACAGGCCGCACCCTTGTACCAAGCTCTTCCGGGATGGGTTGCAGTGTATCTTGATTCGGATCAAAGATCCGAACCTCCTCCAGCCGGTCCCCGAGCAGCTGATTCAGCATCGACAGATGGAGTTGACCGATCGGCCCGAACCCGACGATACCGGCAATAATTTTACCGGCAAAAGGGTGTACCTTCTCGTATTCCTGAATCATCAGCCCGCTGACCGATGCTGTGCGAATCCCGGAGATAAGCGGGCTGTTGATTATAGCCACAGGCTTCCCGCTGCCGGAATCATTCAGGATCGTAACCGAGTGGGCACGGGGAAGCTGCCTGGCATGGTTACCGGGAAAACTGGCGATCCACTTGATGCCTGCCATCCCGATCTCTCCGCCCACATAAGCAGGCATGGCAATAATCCGGCTGCTTGGATCTTTATCAAAGAGCAGATAGGGTTTAATAGGCTGGGAGAATTCGTGCGCTGCCATCACTTGAACCGTTCTTCGTATCATATCGACACTTCTGCTCCAGGGAAGCTGAATGCTCTGTAAATTTGCAGTATTTAAGAATAACATCGTTGGCCTCCTCAGCTTAAAGGTCTGGCAACAATATGCAGACCAATCCCATTCTGGATTTCACTGCATTTCTGCTCAGCCTGCTCTGCATCGTCCCCTCCAACGGTAACTCTGCCAATCCAGTCAAAATTAGACCGTGGATAGGATACCTCGCGCCCGGCAGCAATGAAATGCGACTTCAGGATATCCGGCCGCCCCTCTAACTCCTTAAGGCCGGTAACTTCCAGTAACGTCCCGTCCACCGGCGAACAGAATTCCCGGGAAGCGGCTCCGCGGGAGACCGTTGCCGTCAGATTCGGCTCTTCCCCCATATGCATACGAAGCACTTCAGCGGGCAGATGGATGCCGGTTGCGTATTTAATCATCTCCGGAACAGGACCTCCGACCATACGGGGATTGAACTCAATGATCTTGGGACCTTCAGGGGTAAGGGCCACCTCCGTGTGGGTCGGGCCAAAATCAACCCCAAGCGCACGTAATCCTTGGCTCACAGCCTCAACAATCTCCGTCTCATTGCTCAATTGAACCGGGAAGCTCGCCCCTGTCTCCACAAAATAAGGAAACCCGACCAGACGGCGGTCCGTAATCCCGATCAGAACATCCTTCCCTTGATACGTAACCATCTCCACACTAACCAGAGGCCCTGCTGCGAACTCCTCAATGAGCACATCGGCACTTCCATAGAGATTCCGACCATAATTCCGGTTGTTCACATAGCTGTCGTACGAGAGCCGCAGCTCTCTCTCATTGTTAACCAATACCACGCCAATGCTCATTGCCCCGTCACAGGGTTTAATGATGCAGGGATAGCCCATGGCCTGTGCATGCTGACAAGCTTCCTCAACGCTGGCTGCCAACAAAGAGACCGGAACCGGAACACCGTTCTGGAGGCATAGTTCTCTGGATTTATATTTATTCCGGGCATTCTTGGCGGCCAGCGGATGCATGGTCGGCACACCAATAGCATGCGCAGCAGCCGTTGCCTGAACCACGTAGAATTCCGCAAAAGACATGACTCCCGTTAGCGGATGTACTTTGTGGTACTCTTTTACAAAATCGACCACAGCCTCTTCATTGAAGGTATCCACTTCATGTATGTAATCAACCATATGTAGCGGATGAGACGCCAGCGGCTGGCCCTTCAGATAATGCTGGATATCCTGGGTAATCAAAGTAACGGTATACCCCAGCTCTCGGCAAGCCTGAATGCCTGTAATAGATTCATTACTTTCTACCAATAACAGATGCTTCACTCCATGCAACCTCCTTCAGTGCAGGCAGAATTTGTACTTCTCTCTCCAAATATTGCAGGAGCTGTGACAGCCTGGCTTGCAGTGAGACCGAATCCCCGCCGACGATGATTACGGTCATCACTGCATCCACACTGGAATGGGCAGCGTCCAGTTGTTCGCCTTCTCTGACCCGGGGCACATATTCCTTTACCCATTCAAAGGGCAGCGTCTGCGGAATGGTTTTTACTGTCCCTGGACGTTTCGGCATTAGATAGACCCCCGCTACCTGCGGCGGACTGGACGCGGGCAGCTTCAGCTGCAGACCGCATTGCGCCCGGACCCACTCCCGGTTCAGATTAACACCATACATGGCACTGACGGATTCGCTGATCCGCCCGCCTGCGGTCCGGCTGGCAATTTCACAGAATACCCATTCATCCTCCGGGGTATGGAACATTTCACAATGAAAGGTTGAGACTCCCGGTGAGGGCAAGGCTTCAATGACCTGCTGAACTTCATGAACCAGCCGCTCATACACCGCGCAGCCGGGGCTGAGCAATTCTACGAAGCAATCCTGCTGGAGAATCTCCAGCGGCTTGCAGGAATACTTGCCCGCAGAAGCAAACCGGATCTCCTGGCCCATCATAAGGCCGTCAATCTCATACATCTCTCCCTCCACATATGCTTCAACCATTAATCCGCTGCCAAGCCCGCGTTCCCACACCTCGTTCAATTGCTCCGGGGTCCATATAATCTCCGTATTCATGGAGCCCATGCCGTCAACCGGTTTGACCACAACCGGCAATCCATGTTCCAGTACAAAATCATACAAGTGAAGCGGCGAATCCAGTCTGCGAAACGCCGGACATAACACAGACTGCCTTACCAGACTTTTCATCACCGCCTTATCCCTGTAAGCAGTTGCGCTGTCCAGCCGTTGTCCAGGCAGGTGTAGCCGATCACGCAGCCGGGCTGCACGAATCAGATCGCTCTCATCGAGGGCTATAATCAGACGGTAAGGATGATCTTCATACAAACGTAGCGCATCAATCTCTACCCGGTCATTGGTCACCCAGTTGTCAAATACCTGTACAAGGGCATAGGGTTCCGTTGTCTCACCATATGCCGGAGAAGTATACAGGTATACCTCTTCATCCAGATCCTCCAGCCAGCTCAGATAAGGAGCGAAGGCTCGCCTCCTTTGATTCAGAATTAATACCGCCATAGTTTCCCCTCCTCCTTGTTATGAACAGGTGACCGGTTTAACATTACATACAGTACAAGGGACAGCCCCGACAGAACAGCTAATGATAACCAGAAGTAAGACAGCTCTCCGTAGATGCTCCACATATGTATGAATTGTAGCCCGGTATATACACCGATTCCTTCGCCAAGGGCTGTGGACAATCCGATGATACTGAAATACGTGATACGCAGATCCGGATGGGCAGCGTTAGAGACATACGCATCTATCGTGGGTATGAATAACATTTCTGCAAGGCTGAACAGCGCGACGAATACGTAATAACCCCAGATTGAGCCGATGAACGCATTCATAGAAAAAGAAACACTGAACAGCAGAAACGCCAGCATCAGCCGGTATCCCTCACGCTGGCCTGACAACGCGGTATTCATCCAGCGCCCGACAGGAATCTGCAGGAGCACCACAAGGATTCCGTTCAGCATCAGCAGACTTCCCAGCCTTTCCGGAGCGTTATAATAAGTGCCGATTAAATAAGGAAAGGAATTGAACAATTGGGTGAAGAAAAAGCAGCCGATCATATTGAACAGCAGCACCTTACGGAAGCTTTTATCGAGCAGAACGGTCTGATATCCTTTCCAGAAGCTTACCGGCTTCCGTTCCCGGTCCTGCAGGCTGCACCCGGGCGGGAAGATACTGAGCAGGATGGCACCCGCAATATAAAACCCTCCAACGAAGGACAACGTGAAGCTCTTCAAGGAGCTTGTCAGCAGAAAGGAGCCGATTAAGGGCCCGGCAATGGCTGCACCGTTCGTATACATATTGGAATTCGCAAAATAAAACAGGGCATTGCCATCCTTACTCCCCACGAAGGATAAAGAAGCCTTGGAGGATAAGCCTCGGACAGAGTAGCCGATCCCTGCAATGATAAGCTGTATAGTAATCAACACCGGAGACTGCCAGAAATCTACCATAGCGATGGAGACCCCTGTTAGCAGGCAGCCGAACCACATGCATTTGAACGGGTCCATGTTGTCCAGCAGGGGTCCGGTAAGGAATCTCGCACTGCGGTAAGACACCGTGAAGATCATGGTAACTACAGCGGTAACCGACAGCGGCAGTCCTTTGACCTGAGACAGATAGACCGTTAATATCGCCGTCATGGCGTAGAAGCCAAGATGGGTAACCAGCGTGTTCAGACAAATGGAGAATATCGGCCGGGGCACCTTTAACTTTCGGAAAAGATTCATGTGACTGCCTTCCTTGCAATCGGCACACCCATCTGCGCCTGTCTGTAGGCTGTCAGATCAGCGGTCATGCGGCCTATTAATTCCTCCGGCGAATGGCGCCGCTGTGATCCGCACACTTTGGCAGATTGGCTGCACAGATAACAGGGGCGCGGCGGGGCCCCGATCTCCCTCCTGCCCACTGCTCTTCCCGAAGAACTGTAAATATCAATATCCCAATAGGCGCTCAGCGGATGTCCCTGTTCGAATGACAAACAGAACCGTTTCAACGCTGTAGCCTCCCATGACACCTGCATATAGGCTACCGGACCAACACTCAAGTCGATCCGCTCCACGGACATCACCTCACAAGCTGATGAAGCCAGCGCTTTCTGCATAGCCCCGATACAGAGCTCGAACAATTCATAAGTGCAATCCAGCCTCTTGGATGGTCCGGGAATATTCATCATGATCTGGATCAGCGAGCCTGCCGCCGGAACCCTCGCCTCTCTAAGCTCAGGGAGGCGCTCACGGTCACGAAGAATGGCAGACATAACGGAGTGGTTCTCCACATACTTCCCCCCCTTGATGCTCGTCCCACAAGTGCAGGGCAACCGTCATGGCCAGAAGATCGGCCGATCCCCCGGGCGACAAGGAACGAAGCTGGAAATCCTTCTCCAGCTTGCGGATATAGGCCCTGCCCTCAGAGGTGAACAGGCTCCCCCGGTCCAGAGCCTCCAGCGCACACGCTTGCGTATAACTGATCCGCGTCCTGTCAAAGTCACGGTTCAGAAGCGTTGTATCTTGAACCACAGACATCAGGGAGAACAAGCAATGAATAACCGCCGTTCGCATGTTCGCCCCCTGATCAAGCGCAGAACGGAAGGAAGGCAGACCCTGCTGGAGAATGGAAGGAAATCCGTCGATCACTTCTCCGCGAATGCCTCTGATCCGCCATTCCCTGTACGCGCGTCCGCCTGTACTTGTAATCTGTGTCTCCTTCAGGATGTCCGTTAGCTGCTTACGAAGCGGACTCCCGGCGATCCCTCCGGCCAGCCGGCAGATGTCCTGTGGTTCTGCGCCGCCGGATGGCCCTTGGCTGGTTATTCCCGCAGCCGCACATAGAATCAGCCCCAGGAAGATCGTTCCCTTATGGGTATTCACTCCCCCGGTAGCCCTCAGCATGCCAGCCTCGGCACGCCGCCCGAGCTTCTGGAGCATTCTGAACAGATCTTCCCTGCCGGTTCTGTCCGCAGATTCTTCTATGCCCAAGCGGGCTGCGGCCTGGTAATACGGCTGAATGCGGAGTGCGCTTCGCAGAAAAGTGTAGATATCCATATCCCCGTGAGAACCCGTGCTGACGGCGGAGACCAGTCCGGGAGAAGGCCAGCTCACCGCCTCCGCCAGAACACTGTAGGTCATCGCCTCAGCAAGCGAATAGGATGTATCCTGTTGCGAAGCTGTCATTGTGCGCTCTCCGGGATCGCCTCAGGCCAGTTGTCATGATCCAGGCCATACTGCTGGAGGAAGCTCCAGACTACCCGCTCCAGTCCTAGCCCGATGCAACCCGACCACGTTTCCGTATTGTCCCTCAGTCTAAAGTTAAAGGTTTTCGCAAAAAAATCGCCATGCGTATCATAGGAAGCAATAGAAATCGTGTCGTTTTTATACGGAATATCCGCACGAACCTCGTATTTCACATGTTTGGGCACTTTGAAATTCTGCTTCACCTTACCCGGCAGGAAGAATGGATCATTGGCTAAGGCGCACTCGCCTTTCATCCCTACGGCTTCCATCCACTCGATGGTCCACCCTAATGTCAAGTCACGCATCCGGGTGACGTATTCGGGAGTACCCAGAAATACGAATTCCCGCATGGTGAAATTCAATAACCGTTCAAGCAGATATACACGTTTGCCTTCATTGCGGAAGGACTGGCCTTTGAGCACAAAAGCGGTATTGTCCTCAAACATCTGATCCTCCATTTCCATATAGACTTTATAGCAGGGGGCAGATTGCAGGATATAGGGAGGCGTCTCCAGATAAGGACCGCAGTCCTGCGGCAGCTTCCCGTTATTCACGGATACATCTGTAGCGAAGGATTTCATTGTCTCATGATCATGGCTTAAATGAGTGGCCAGCAGCAAATGCATCGGTGCGCTATGGAAGTAATTCATCTTCTCGGCGAACGCAGCAGGCAACAAAACTGAATACTGCCGTTCCTGACAATCCCCGATCCTCCGGCCGACATAATCCACATAACTCTGGTCAAAATACTCCAGCAGACGGATGATCGGGCGATGGTAGGCCAGCTCCTGATTCTTCAGCAGAGTGAGCCATCCCTGCTCCAGCAGGCCGTCCGAGATGTTCAGATCGTTGCCCGGCTTGCAGCAGGAACACAGATGCTCTAATGGAGGCTCAGGCAGTTCGACCACATTCAGTGCAGGCTCCTGTACTTCATCGGATGATAAGGAATCCTCCAGGTGCTTCGGGGCGAACCGTTCCAGAAAACCAGCGACTTCCTGTTCGATTTGCTCCCTGGGATAGGCGGATAAATAAGTGACGCTGATGCGCTTCCCTTGAATCGGATCGACCTGCACCTTATGGGCAGATACATTTTGCAGGAACATATGGGTGAAAACAGGGATTTGAAGCTTATTCAGAGTCACAGGCTCAGGTAATTCCAATCGGTATGTTGTGAACATAACAGCCTCCTACGCTAATGAAGTTCCGTAAATCTCTTGGACAACGGCAACCTGGTCAGGATGGATGACTGAACGTCCGGTGAAGCCATATTCCCTGGACAGCAGACAATCCTCGCGGAACCCCTCCAGATCACGGAAGGCCATATAAGTGGTGTCAAAACACTGCAGCTCCATACTCCGGCAGTAAGCTCCCAGCTTCTGCTTGGCGCTAAGCACCTCCCGGGCCGGGTCCACAAGCCCCTTAGCTACACAGTCATTGAAATAATCTGTTCCTCCAAAGGTAAAGGCATAGATATTGTCGCTGGCCTGGTGAATGTCGCCGATATTGGCAATAGCTTCACAGCATTCGATCATGACTTCATAGCTGGGAGTATAGTCCAGACCCAGGTCCCGCAACATCTCCTGCACCTTGCGTTCAATCTGACGCAGATCATCCGCCGTCTTGACCATTGGCAAGCGGATGCGGTCGGGGCGCTGCGGCACAACCTCTTCCAGATCCCGCTCCCAGTGCGGGGTATGAACACTGTTAATGCGGACAATGAGAGTATGCTCCGAGTCTGTGAACTCCTGAAGCGCATTCTTAACCACGTATCTGGCTTCCAGCTTCTTGTCTTCCGGCGTGCCGTCTTCCAGGCAGAGAATAATATTCATAGGATAGAAGGTCATAGCATACTCTATGTAATTCGGTTTGTATCCCGGAACATAGAAATAGACGAGTTGTTCGGCAGCTAGACTCATCCCGTTACCCCTTCCCGCTGATTCACAGGATTCAGAGAGTAGGCTAATGCTTCGCAGCGGCTGCGGACCACCCACTCATTGGCTCCATTGAACCAGATCTGAGGGGACCTGCCCGCCAGTCCATATTGCTCCAATAGAGGGACGACATAATCATAGACCTGCTGGTCCGGGAGCTCCGGCACCATATTGATGAATTGAATCGCAGGATGCCCCTCTTCGATAACTATTTTAATATCGCTAGATTCTATTGATCCGACACTAACATTCACTAAGAACCGACCTCCAATGCGTAATATAGAGCCTCCAGAAGAAAATAATCGCCCCAGATCTGGGATTCTCCTGCGGTTTGAACGATATGCAGGGGTGAACTGGCGTGCACCAGCACTCCCTCGTGGTCAGGACCCGAAGGAGCATATTCCGCAGAAGTCAAAGTATCCAGTATTCGCTCTGCGTGTTGCAGGAAGGGCTGGCGCAAGGGATCTTGATCGCTTAAGGCTGCGGCGAATTGAAAAAATGCAGAGCAGGCAATGGCAGCGGCCGAAGCATCCTTCAAGGCTGTATCTTCGCCGGACAACATCAGATCCCATGCCGGAACACCATCTGTGCAGACATGGGATAAGTAGAAGGCGGAGAGCTGCTGGACCTTGTGTCTCCACTCCTCTTCACGGTTCAATACATATAGCTGTACAGCTCCATACAATGCCCATGTATGACCTCTGGCCCAGACCGATTCGGTGCCGAATCTTGCATTCTTGTTATAGGGCTGCTCTGCGGCTCCCGTAAAAGGGTTCATTCGCATGTATTCGTAAGTAAAGCCGTCTTCCCTCATCATCGCTTCACTGGTAATACGTGCGGATTCCATGGCAGCGGTATGGTAGCGTGTCTCACCGGTTACCCGGCTGGCCCATAACCACAAACGGATATTCATCATACTGTCAATGCCGGCATAATGCTTCCCTTCGGGCAGCCAATTACATTCCAGATACCCGCCCGGAAGCTGAGAATCAAAGAGATGATCGGCAGCTTCAAGCGCGGTGGCCTTATAGGCATCCTTACCGGTCAGCTCATACCCCAGCGCATAAGAATAATAGAACAGAAATCCAATATCCTGATAATCGCCTTGATTCTTGTAGGGTTCGATCAGGCCGATCCAGTGGTCCGCCTCCTCCAGATAGATTGGATCGCCGGTCAGCTGGTAGAGCCGGTAGAGCAAGCCGATAAAAAATCCGGACGACCACTTATCCCCGAGAATATATTTTCCGTGATGCGTGACATAAGGAAGTCTGATCTCCTCTGAGGGCGGCAATGAGGCCAGCCTGGTAAGCTGCTGTCGGGCCTGTCTTACTGCACGGTCAACGACATTGCGGCGTAACGAAACAGAAATTGGGTCCACCCCCGGCTCAAATTTTGACAGCGTGTTTATCCAGTTCAATCGCGTTCTTCTCCAGCCATTCATCCGAGAAAATAGTATTGTAATAGCGGTCTCCCCGGTCAGGCAGAATCGCCAGCACTTTCTCGGTAGCGGGCAGGCGCTCTGCAAGCTTAAGCGCAGCGAACACCGCCGCACCTGCAGAACCTCCAACCAGCAGCCCTTCCTCCTTCACCAGTCTGCGGGTAGTAGCGAAGGCCTCAGCATCCGACACATGGGTAACCTCATCGTACAAATGTCTCCGCATATTGCCCGGGACAATGGCCGAACCAATGCCGATCTGATACCGGACACCCGGCGGCATTCCAAAGGTAACGGAGCCGACTGCATCCACAGCCATTATTTTGATCTGCGGAATATGTTCCTTCAGCCCCAAGCTGCAACCGGTGATTAAGCCACAGGTCCCTGCGGGAATCACCGCCCAGTGAAGCTCCTTGCCGAAGGCTTCATAGATCTCCCGTGAGGTGGTTTGGATGTGCGCTTCCGGATTGCTGGGATTATTATACTGATTCGGCCAGAATGCCCCGAGCTGCTTAACGAGAGCCTGCACCTTGTCTATGCGCGCTCTCAGAAAGTTTCCATACTCGTCAGCCTGCTCCACCATCACGGTCTCTGCGCCATAAGCCTGGATAATGCTGAGATTGACCGGGCTTATTTTGGGATCGACTACACAAATCAGCTTGTACCCTTTTTGCCGGGCCACAAGCGCAAGCCCGATCGCCAGATTCCCGGAGGAAGATTCAACAATCGTGCCGCCGGGTTGCAGCAGACCCGCTTCCTCCGCTTGGCTGATAATGTACAGCGCCGTGCGGTCCTTCATGCTGCCTCCGGGATTAAGTCCCTCCAGCTTGATGAATACCTGCGCCCCAAGAGGCTCCGGAAGGTAATTCAATTTAACAATCGGTGTGTTCCCAATCAATTGCAGCACATTGTCGTAGATCAAATCTCTCACCTCCTAAGGCATATTCTCATATATTTTTCTAATTAAAGTAAAATAATTACATATCGAATCATACCTCTTTATCCTAATAAATGTAAATATATCAAACTTTTTTATCGTTTTGATTAAAATTTTATATATGTTGAGAGTAAGATCGACGGAGGCACTTGGGTGGACGCTCCACGAACGGACCGTTGTTCCAATCGCTGTTGTCCCCAGATTTTATTGATTCTCCTTAGCGGTGAAAATCCGGGGACAAAGGCGACCGCTGACGCTTTTACACAATCGTTCCGTCCTTTCCGCTGTTTAAGCGGGATACGAAAACACTTTTCAACATCTATAATCTATTGAATCAAGCAATCGACCAAAAACAAAAAACAGCGATTCTCCAATAATGGAAGAATCGCTGCGTTTTTAACGTTTGAAGCTTTTGAGAAATTCGAGAAAAAGACCAACCTGCTTCGTGTTCGGGCGATAGCTCTCGTTAACTTAATCAGCCCAATTATACCAATGAAGATCAAATCACAACAGAAAAGACATGGCTGCTACAAAAAAAGCTAGAAGTGACGTTATCCCACACACAAACAACAACAGATCCAGTTTTTGTTCCCTCAGATGATTCGCAAATAGAAGTCCGGTTGCAGTCCATATTATCAGAATCGTAATGTAAAAGAATACAGAATCATAAAGTGTTACGAATAAACCGCCTCCTAAAGATAATAATATCCTGATTATTAAATACCATATCCAAGCCCCCCAAGCGGCACTGCAAATAACAAAAAAAAGACTAATGACCATGAGTTACTCCTCTTATTCCTTCTCTAATCCTTCTAACAACTTATCGGTTCAATCTCCTAATTTATGCATGACCTCACTACTTAGATTTATAGAACTCATGATGAACTTGATCAGGTTATGGAAACAATATGATGTAAAAAAATAAACCAATCGCGATCGTTTCCGATTCGAATTGGTTTATTTTTACGTTTCCCCGAATCCACTCCACTGATAGTGCACCCATAAAATAAAAGAAGAGACCTTTCTACTAACAGATCTCTCTCCTTAACGCTGCGTCCTTTCTTCCCCGCCTGTGTCCAGCCGGAAGCCCCCCACGACTTCCTTCTTCCAATCATTAAAGATATCCAAATTATGATAGATCTTGTTTTTTCAATCTTCAAATCCACCTCTTTAATCAGATCGATCACATCGTCCACTAACGAGCCGAGAATATTTAATACATAATTAGATTTCCATTACTTTATATACATATTTATGATATTATATGTAAGTTAAATGGAATAATATATATAGTAAGGGAATAATAACTTTATAGTTTTAAGACTGTTTTATTAAATTTCACTGAAGGCAGATGAATGAAGAATACTATTAAAAAATTTTTATTATTGATGAGCACTGCAACATTTCTAGCTGGAACAACAGGTCTTACTCAAGTAGGGGCGCAAAATTACCCTACTTCCACTTTTAATAGTCATATCTCAGATAATCAATTGACCAATTCCCAAGTTCAACAAAAATTAACAGACAATATTAATGAGATTGAAATATTTATGGAAACTCAAGGAACAACCGTTTTAAATGAGCTTGTTAAAGGCAAAGAAAGACTTGAAAAGGATTTTGAGAATGAAACTGACGAAACCGAAAAAGTAAATTATCAGATTTAATTGCGGGTTATGATACAAATATCGCTGAATATGAAAATTATATTTCCCAACAGAATTCACTTAAAAATGGATTTTCAACTGCTGGGGTATCTGACTCTGTGCTATCTCCTGCGGTAAGTTCAATAATTGCTTTTTTTAATGTACAAGGTTATCTATTGGCTTCTGAGTTGCTAACTTATGCCAAACAATCTTCAAATGGGGGCTCATACACTCCATACTATAAAAGTCAGGCAAATGGAACTGCCGAATTAGCAAGACTTAGAACTACTCAATCCACTGTAGTAATGAATTTCTAGTCATTCTTAAATAATATGAATTTAAATTATGCCCGTATATTCCCAAATCCTACTCTCACTATTAAAATAGAGGATATGAAATGATGAAAAACACAAGAATAATCATTGGTAGATTCGTTATTTTAATAATCTTATTGGCCGTGTTGTATAAAGGTTATTTTGACAGTAGTAAAGAAATAGAATTTTTCAACGATACGTTCGGAATACAACTGCCAAAAAAAAGCGAAATTATACTGAGTAAGAAATCATATGGGGCAATGGGAGATGGGTATCGGGTGTATATCTATCAAGTCGATTCTGAGAACATGAAAATAATAGCAGAAAAGGGCCGGGAGAATCATTGGTCCGAACTCCCGCTTCCTTCAGATTTTGCGGCTTCATTCTTCAAAAAGATCAGGGCGATAACAGATGAGACAACTTCTAAACTAATACCACTCAATGCTGACAAAGGATACTTTGTGATAAGAAATAACCAAACCAACGCTTCAATTTCAGGGACTGATGTATTTAACTCCAGCTTCGACAATGTAATAATTGGAATGATGAATCTTGATAAGAATAGAATTTACTTATTATCATATAACATGTGAGCAGGATCTTGATATTTGATACCGCCAAAATTAGCTCCAGCTTTAAGAAGAGGACCAGGAAACCTGGTCCTCTTCTTAATGTATAGTTTAAGTGGCGAAATGGGCTCGTGCAACAAAATTGCTCAATACGAGTAATACATGACATATAGTGTTATTTAACATATCTATTAATCACCATTAAAATTACACATTTTAATAAATATAGTATTTAGTCTGTATCAAAACTGCATAAATATATTAAATTTATAATATTTATTGACTGAATAGATTAACGATGTTATATTTCCTAACATACTAAATAATTTACATAAGAGAAAAGGAGATTTGCCTACATGAGTAAGCTAAAGCGTCTGCGTAGAACCAAAAAGCAAGTAATAGCTACTTCTATCGCCTTATCTGTCATTGCGTCGGGAGTCATTCCGTTTCAAACCGCTGATGCTTTAACCAGGGTGACCTCCGAAAGCGGCACCGTATGGGAGATTCACGATGTTTTTGCTCCCAGCTTAGACACGGGAAGTTTACGTACAGTTGGTACTACACAAGTACAAGGCTTCGGTAATATCTTCGTGAAGGTATCCTCGCCTTCCGCTTCACTGATGAATGGACAAATGATGCGCGGCTTTGACCTCAAATACGATGGCGTTAATAGATTCACTTCGACGCAATCTGTTAATCTGGGCAATGTAACAGTTACCCGTGATGTCTATGTGGATACTATTAATAATCGAACCAGATTCTTTGATACTTTTACGAATAAGAATGATGTAGCTGTCAAGGTTGATGTATCCTTCGGCGGCTCTTTAGGCTATGGTACCGGGGCGAATGCTTCCGTAGTCAAGGCAACCTACTCCAATGATCTGGAGGTATCTACGGATGATTCATGGATTGTTGTAGACAGCAGCGCCAAAGACAATAAGCCGTTAGGCGTTGCAGTCGGGTCTCCACATCCATTTGCTAATGGATTAACCAGCCTGGGCAATCAGCAGCAGAATCCATTCACCACCCCCTTAGCCAAGTCGGGAAATGAGGCGAATTTCTACGGGTTCATTAATACACTGAATATGGAGCCGGGTCAGTCCAAATCCCTGGTGCATTATGTACAAGTTGGTGAGGCCGGTGAAGATGGGCTGAAGAAGCTGGTGACTGTGCTAAATGGACTGAATAGCCAGCTGGATGTAACCGGCTTAACCAACGCCCAGATCCGTTCCATAAGTAACTGGGATATATCTGCTATCGAGGGGCTTGATACTGGAGATACCCTGGTTATTCCTGAGGCTCCTGCAGCCAAATCATTCGTAACCTCCTCCCCTTATGATGTTACGAATAAGTCCATTGCAGACATGCAGCAGGACATGATTAGCGGTAAAGCTACTTCGGTACAAATTACGCAAGCATACCTGGACCGAATCAAGGTGTACGATGAAGGGCAACTCGGATTCCATGCCTTCCTGCATGTATCCGAAACCGCGCTGGCTCAAGCCAAAGCTGCGGACGATGCCCGTGCACAAGGCGCCTCAGGCGATCTGCTGGGGATTCCGATTGCGATCAAAGATATCTATGACACCAAGGATATGCCGACTACAGGCGGCAGTAAAGCACTTGACGGCTGGCGGCCTGAATCGGATGCCTTCCAGGTGAATAAGCTGCGGGAAGCAGGCGCTATCATTATTGGTAAAGTAAATACTTCTGAGTTTGCAAATAGCGGAAGCTTTAGTGAAAGTGGCTGGCAGCAAACATGGAATGCACTCTATCCATCCAAAACCTCTTTTGGCTCCAGCGGCGGATCGGCCGTATCGGTTGCAGCTGATTTTGCAGCAGCAGCGATGGGATCGCAGACAGGCGTCTCCCTCTATGCACCTACGACAGGCGCCAGCTTAAAAAGCTTCCGTGGTACAGACGGCATGGCAAGTACGACTGGGGTGCTGCCACTCACTTGGGGACAGGATTATGCAGGGCCCATTGCCAAAACCGTAACGGACCTGGCCATTATGCTAAATGCTACAACGGGTACTGATCCGCAGGATATTTTCACAGTAACTGCTGATGCTGATCATAAACGTCCAGCGAACTGGAAAGAAGCTCTGGATACCAATGCATTGAAAGGAAAGAAGATTGGATATATCCCGGCATCCTTCATCTCTAGCTATGCGGATGATGATACCGGACAAGTCGTAAAGGATAAGTTCTCAGAGCTTCAAGCAGCGGGTGCATCAATGGTGGAAATGTCAAAAATGCCAGCAGCCCCTGCCCGTCCGTCAGGTATTAACGGATCTACTGAAGGCTGGGCGCGTTATATCGAGCTTCATAAGGACTTCCCTTACATTGATGGAGCAAGTGTACTCGCTTCCGACAAGGTGCTTATCTATAATCAGAGAGGATATACCAAGCCTACGCGGATGACGGAACAGGCAGTACAAGATTACATCAAGTACAGAACTGATTATAAGGAAGTCATTAAAGGCTGGATGGACGAGAATGGCGTGGATGCTGTTGTGTATGCAGGATTTATCAGTGACGTATACAACAATGACGCCTCAGCCTCTCAATTAAGTTCGGACCGCAATACAGGCGTATTAACTTCTAACGTGGGTCTCCCTACGGTAGTGGTTCCTGTAGGAACGAACGACAGCGGATATTCGGTCTCGATGCAGCTTGTGGGTAGAGCGTGGGACGATGCCAAAGTTCTAGGTATGGGCTATGCGCTTGAGCAACAAAGTCATGCCAGACTACTTACAGCCTATGCGCCGGCACTTCAGTACGTTTCTAACCCTACTAATCCTGATCCGGTAGATAATGGACCAAGCAATCCAGGTCCTGGTGGAGGTTCCGTAACTCCCCCGGCAACAGCAACGCCTACACCAACACCGGCTCCTACAGCAACACCAGCACCAGCAGAAACAACAACACCAACACCTAAGCCGGAAGTGGTAAGTTTCACAGATACACTGAATCATTGGGCAAAGGCAAGCATTGACCTGCTGATTTCCAAAGGATTACTGACAGGTTATGCCGATGGCACCTTCCGTCCGGATGCAGGCTTGACCCGTGCCGAAGCCATCAAGGTCATTACAACGCACATGGGACTTGATGGACAAGCAAGTAAATTCACCGATGTATCTGGTGCGCATTGGGCCAACAAGTATATCGGCGCAGCAGCCGGTGCCGGCCTGATGAACGGATATAGCGATGGCACCTTCCGCCCCAATGAGAAGATTAGCCGCAGTGAATTAGCGGCACTAATCACCAGAGCCTTCAAGCTTACAGGTACAGGAAATACAACATTCAAAGATGTTAAAAAAGAGGCCTGGTATTATAACTCCATTGATGCACTCGCCTCCAATAAGATCATTACAGGATACGCAGACAGCACATTTAAGCCTGAAAAAGATATTACCAGAGCAGAGTTTGCAACAGTGGTTTCCAGATTACTGGAGACTGCGAATTAAGAGGTTCAATCCATAAAAGACAAGGCCATCCCGAAAAGGATGGTCTTTCTCCTGTTTTCAAGACATCCGGGCAAGCTTGCTCTGAGCGTATCTGGCGTTGAATGTCAGGGTTGCGGTATGATGAGGTTGGGAGGTGTAAAATGACAAAAACGATCTTGGTTGTAGACGATGATCAAGAAATCGTAAAACTCATCACCAAAAGTTTAAGATACGAGCAATTTGAAGTCATCACAGCCCGTTCCGGGGAAGAAGCCTTATCTGTAGTGAATGATAACCACATTGATTTCATCGTTCTGGATATAGTGATGCCTGATATGAATGGGCTTGATGTCTGCAGGAATATCCGGACTTCCTATAATGTTCCCATCCTTTTTTTAAGTGCGCGTGATCAGGATATTGATAAAATCGTCGGTCTCGAAATAGGAGCAGACGATTACATGACCAAACCGTTCAGTATTCAGGAGCTGGCCTCCAGGATCAAGGCCCATTTCCGGAAAGTGGACAGGCTGCATAAAGAGTGGGATGAGCTTAGCCCCGGTAAAGAAAAGGCGGATGCTCCGCTTATTTTGAATGATAAAACGTTTGAAGCCTTCCTGCATAACCGGAAGCTCGACTTATCCGCGAAAGAATTTCAAATTCTGTCTATCCTTATGCGTCATCCCAATCAGGTACTCAGCCGTGAGCAGATCTATGAGAAGGTCTGGGGGGACGAGTACGGAGAAATCAATACCGTAACGGTTCATATTAAGAATATCCGCAAGAAGCTGGGTCCTGAACATAACTTCATTAAAACCATTTGGGGTATAGGCTATAAATATACGGAAAGAGAGCAATAGGATGAAACTGAAAATAAAACTTCCCCTCTTATTCCTGCTGATGCTTCTCATTCTTATGTTTTCCATTGGAATCTACCTGAAGTTTATCTTTGCAGTGTATTCTCCTATACGCACTACATTGCTGGACTCCCGATATATAGCCTTGCTGCTGCCCATCCTTGCCATCGCGGGTTGCATATTTCTCATTCTGATCATCTATATTTATAGAAGCATAGAGAAGCCCATCCGGCTTCTGAATACCCGGCTGGGGGAAGTCAATGTGGTCCATCCCCTGCCTCCGCTGGCTTCGAGAGGTAATGACGAGATCGGAGAGCTGTATAAGCACTTCAATAAGATGGAGCATAAGCTGCAGCTCGCCCACAGAGAACAAACCGATATGATTGCAGCCATCGCCCACGATTTGAAGACACCTCTTACCTCTATTAACGGCTTCACCGAACTGCTGGCTACACATGGGGACTTACCCGACATTGAAAAGCAGGAGTATTATGAACTGATTCAAAAAAAGTCCGCCTATATGGTTGAGCTCCTCAATGATCTCTCCAGCTTCACCAAACAAAAACTGGAGCTGGAATCCATGGTAGCCGGGCCTGTAAGGGCAACAGAGTTATTTGAAGACATTGCTTTTGAATATGAGGTTGAGCTGGCTGGACTTGACAACGAACTGACTTGCCGCCATTCATTCACGGACAGTATATGGCTAAGGGTCAATGAACCGATGATCCGCCGGGTGTTCGGCAACCTCTTCAGCAATGCTGTAAGATATGGGGGGAAGAATAAGCTGAACGTGTATATGACCGGATACCTGCGGGAGCATCATGCCTATTTCCAAATCGAGGACAACGGAATTGGCGTGCCGGATAAGGATCTCTCTTCTCTGTTCCTTAAATTCTTCACGGTGGATAAATCGCGGCAAATCCAAAAGGGCGGCCTTGGGCTGGGTCTGGCAAGCTGTAAATCTATTATTGAGCATCACGGGGGAGAGATTATGGCCTTCCCTTCCGAATATGGCGGTTTGGGGATAAGATTCAGCCTCCCCCTGGCTTCACTTCACTGATTGTAGGTAAGCACTTCTTCTTCAACAACCAAAGATTACAGGCTGCTGCCGGGTGTGACACCCAGACAACAGCCTGTTTGTTTTTTTAGCAGTTTATAGTTTTTTATATTCTCTTTATAAACCTTTATGTTTCTTTTACCGGAGCTTCATCTCTACATGTGAAAATAACTTGTATATATTAGGGATTGTCATAGGAGGAGTTAACGGCTATGCAAATTTTATCAGAGAAGAAAAGCGGCAGCACGCCTGCTATACAGATTGACGGTGTGCACAAAAAGTTTGGCGACTATACCATATTAAACAATCTTTCGCTGGAGGTGAGCCGCGGTGAGATTTTTGGATTCCTGGGACTGAATGGCGCCGGGAAAACAACGACGATCAAGATGCTCCTGGCGATGCTGAAGCCAACCTCCGGCAAGCTCTATATGTTAGGTGAAAAGGTCGATGCCGGAAACTCTACATTATGGAGTAAGGTCGGATATTTGGAGGAGGCTACTTTTTATCCCGATCTCACGGTAACTGAGAATCTTGACATCGCACGGCGTATGCAAGGGGTGGCTGACAAGGATGCCGTACATCAGGTGATCTATAAGCTGGGACTTGAGCCGCACCAAAAGAAAAAAGCAAAACATCTCTCACTCGGTAACAAGCAGCGCCTGGGACTTGCCAAAGCGATGATCCACAATCCGGAAATTCTAATCCTGGACGAGCCGATCAACGGCCTTGATCCCGCAGGCGTAGCGGAGATACGGAATATGTTATATAATCTGGCAACCAATTTCGGCGTAACTATTTTTATATCCAGCCATCTGTTAGAGGAGCTCTCGAAGGTGTCCACACGCATAGGAATTATTCATAATGGCCGCCTTGTTAAGGAGGTCGCAATGGATAAGCTGGAGCAATCCTTACAGAAAAACCTGGTGGTGAACGGACTGAACAAACCTGCCTTAAAGAAGGTGCTGGAAGAGCATGGCTATACCTTTGAGGATACCTCGGACGGCTATATCAAACTAACCAACGAGCACGCGGCAGATCATCCTGAACGGCTGGCTGAACTGCTCGTACAACGCAATCAGCCGCCAACATCGCTCCGGGTGGTTACGGAGGATTTGGAAGGGTATTTTCTCCGCACCATTGGGATGACCAGGGGGATTAAATAATGAATATTCTATCTGTGTTACATTGTGAGATTCGCAAGATTATCCGCTCCAATGTGTTCTGGATCATGTTTCTTGTGTTAGGCTTCGGGCCCATCATGATGGGCGTCGGAAATGTATTATCCAGTGAGGCAGGCGGTGTCAACTGGGAGCAGTATTTAACCGGATTGCTGGATACACTTGCCCCGCTGGGGCTTATCGGATATACCTTTGTTGCGGCATGGGTATTCGGACGGGAGTTTGCGGATAGAACCATCAAGGATTTGCTGGCAAAGCCCGTGTCCAGAGCGAAAATTGTATTGTCCAAATTCCTTGTCATTTTAGCATGGTGCCTGTTACTTTCCGTTTATATGTTTGCCGTAGGTTTTGCCGTTGGAGCCATCCTGGGCGTCCAAGGCGGGTCCGCTGCTTTCATTTCGGGCTTGTTCTTTAAGTTCCTGATCACCTCGCTATTGTACATTTTCGTGACCGCACCAACCATTCTTTTGGCCAATGTGACCAAAGGCTATCTGGCACCCCTGGGGCTCATCCTGATCATCGTTATTCTGTCCAATGTGCTCGCCTCCTTTGGATTTGCACCCTATTTCCCATGGACCATCCCGTCGGTATTTCAAAGCACCGGTTCCTTACAGCTCAGCAGTATATTGATACTTGCGTATACAGGGATAGTCGGAATAGCCGGAACCTTTGCCTGGTGGAGATATGCGGAGCAGCCGTAATCGGACCGGATGGAACAACGGTCCGTTCGCGGAGCGTCCATCTAAGTGCTCACGTTACCCTGCTCACTCATCATCACCTGCAGTGCTCTTCATCGCCTCCTGTTCCCGGAACGCCGAAGGGGTCAGCCCGTACTTTTTCTTGAACAAGGTGGAGAAGTAAGTAATGTTGTATATCCCTACCGCTTCACTGATCCTGGCCGCAGTCTCCGAGGTAGAAGCAAGCAGATCCTTTGCCTTTTCCAGCCGGGTGTTGTTCAAGTATTCACTGAAGGATTGCCGGGTCGCTCCTTTGAACAGTTTCCCCAGATAGCTGGGCGACAGTCCGGCGATGCTCGACACCAGATCGAGGGAGATGTTAGGCTCGGCATAATGCTCATGAATGTAATTCTGTGCTTTTTCAATGAGGATATTATGCTTTTGAGCATTCAGCCAGTGATTCTTGTCTTCAATTAATGTGCAGATGGTGCTGCAATAGCGGTTGAACAGGTTACGGATCTCCGTCAGATCTTCAGCCCGTTCAATATCGGTTACCGCTTGCAGGTAATCATTGAAATTAGAATCCGGCACATGCTGTAAATAGTCAAAATGTTTAAGCAAAGACAACATGAGTTGAGTGCTAAAGGTGATGACCTGATGAACGGAACCGCCGGATATTTTAACTATAAATTCTTCGATTGCACTAACCATTGCTTCCGGCTTGCCGTCCTGCACAGCATCAATCAGCTTCTTCTCGTAGGCGCCGGGATAACTGAGGGCCGTCAACACATGGCGGCGTGTCGCTATAGCATCCAGAATCGCTTCCTTCCCATAGATGAGCCGATATTTCACATACTGCTGTGCAGAAGTGTACGAGGACGGAATATTACCTTTTCCGCAGGATATATCTCCTATCCCTATAGATACCGTCACCTTGAAGTAGCGGTTCAGGAAGCTTTGAATATTGCGCAAGGCAGGCCACAGCTCCTCCGGAAGCTGATTGTCCGTGTATTGAAGGATAGCCACGGCTTCACTTCCTCCCATAATGAGCACATCACATGGGCCGATCGGCTCCAGCATCTCTTTGGCGATATTCCCGAGTGCGAAGCGCAGCAAAGACTGCTGTTTCCCCTCCATCCTCTCCTCTAGTGTTTCAAGCTCATTGATCCTGAACACCAGCACGCCAAAATATGGCCCCGCCACCTCCTCGCCGATATCCTTAAGAATTTCGCTCGAAACATAGTGCTCCAGGGAATGACCACGCAGCAAGGCATGCAGGTAATGCTCACGGACGGTCCGGGAGGAGTGGTTAATTACAAACTGCATCGACTTCTCACGTTCATGATAGGAATGGAACACCTCGGTCATCAGCTTGTATTCATCAATAGGCGCCATACCGGAGGCCGGATGGGCCGGGTTAGGCATGACTTTTTCGAGCAGCGCCGATAAGGGTCTATTCATGTTGGAGGTCAATAGGACAGAGAGCAACAGACCTGCGAGTACAATTCCGGCGGTAACCAGCAGCGTAATCCCCCGGAGCTGGTCGATGTTAGAGATGAGCTCAGAATACGGTGAAACGCTTACAAAATACCAGTCCAGTTCCTCTGACTTCACATAAGTGACCAGATTCCTTTGGTCTGAAATCGTTGTAGTGAAACTGCTCTCCTTGTGGTTCTCGATTAATATCTTCCGCACATACTCCTCTTCGGATAAATCCTCCAGAAACAGGTTGGAATCGGTATGAGACAGCACTTTACCTTCATTATTGATTACAAAAACATTATTAGCGGCGTCCGCACTGCTGATCTTGCGGATGGTCGTCAGAATGGACTGCTCCTCCACATTGATATAGATCAGCGGATTGCCTGTGGTCCGGGGTGAGAAATTCGGGTACAGCAAGAAGGTCAGGAACTGTAATGACTTCCCGTTGTTGCGGCCCGGAACCTTCAGACTGCGCGGATGGAACTCCATATACTGCTTCGCGCTGAGGGTGGTAAGCGAAGCATCAAACGGAAGCCCGGCTGTATCAATGGTAGTTCCTGTGGAAGGCCGGTGTATCCCGATACTGTGTATATATGGGTTCACATTTGTAATTTGTTCGATCTGCTGAAAAATATGATAATTTCTGACCTTGTCCTCCACCGTCTCATTCAGAAAGGACAGGATTTCCGGTTGAATCAGCAGTGTATTTCCTATAGTAACGACCTGATTATAGACTACATCGGAGGCGTAGGTGATCTGGGATAACATCGCCCGGGAATTACGTTCTATCTCCTTAATAGCACTTCTGGAGAATAGTGAGAAAAGCACACCGGATAGCAGGCTTACGGTCAGAAGAACGAGAAGGAAATATGAGATGGTGAGCTTTTGAAATGCCTTGTATCGAACAAGCCGGTTGATGGTTGTCCGCATGTTGAATTCCTCCCCACACTGCTCGTTATCATTTCTAAACTATAGTATATTTCGGGCCGAAAAGGTACTGAATCAGGCGAAAGTGAAAGCCATTCCGTTTTTTTGAAAGCCTTTTGAGCCGAATTGAAAGCGTTTGCCAGCTTTTAAAATAGACACTTTGTGATACGATGGCTAATCTGGAATCAAGGCAAGCGTCATTTATAACAAATGGGGGGAACAGGAAATTGACAAAAAAACGGCGTCCGGGATTGGGCATACTTTCTGACATCCGCAGAAATGGTACATCCTATTTGTTGGTTTTGCCGGCAATGGCCTACACTTTTATTTTTGGCTATATGACGTATCCTTATATGATCATTGCTTTCCAGCGTTTCAATTATACCAAGGGAATATTCCATAGCGAATGGGTGGGATTCAAGAACTTTGAGTTTTTCTTCAAGTCCAACAAAGCGCTTACGGTCACCTTCAACACCATTTACCTCAATTTACTCTTTATTATTTTCGGTACGCTGATGGCGCTGGCTATTTCACTGGTTCTAAACGAGCTGCGCAAGAAGCTATTTGTTAAGATCAGTCAATCCCTGATGTTATTCCCGAATTTCATCTCATGGATCGTCATTAGCTATGTGCTGTATGCGCTATTCTCAATGGATATGGGAATTGTGAACAAAACGCTGAACCAGCTCGGCATGTCCTCTGTGAACTGGTATACCGAGGCGCAGTCCTGGCCGGCGATTCTTACCGTCATGCATGTGTGGAAGGGGGCCGGAATGAGTGCCATTATCTACTTGGCGACCATTACCGGTATCGACGAGACGTTGTATGAAGCAGCCGAGATTGACGGGGCTAACCGCCTGCAGATGTGCTTCCGGATTACGCTTCCGCTAATGATGCCCACGGTTATTATCCTGACGATGCTCTCCGTCGGCAAAATTATGTACGGCGATTTCGGAATGATCTATGCGCTCATCGGTGACAACGGTACCCTGTATTCGACCACGGATATCATTGATACGTATGTATTCCGTTCCTTGCGTCAGATTGGCGACCCCTCCGAAGCCATGGCTGTTGGACTTTTCCAGTCGGTCATCGGATTTATCCTAGTTTTTGGTGCCAATGCCATTACCCGCAGGTTCTTCAAAGATGGCGCATTATACTAAATCCGGAGGAGTAACTATGAAAAAATTATCAATCAGCAAGACGGTCATGTACACGCTGACTGCGGTGTATTCGGCGCTTTGCCTGCTTCCGATGCTGCTCGTGCTGATGATCTCTATCACGGATGAGGATGCTATTCTTAAGAACGGCTACAGCCTCTTTCCGGAGAAATTCTCTCTATATGCCTATAAGCTGATCTTCACGGGCGGCTCCCAAGTCATTCAGAGCTACGGAATTTCTATCTTTGTCACGGTCGTCGGTACCACACTGGCTATTCTGATTACTTCTATGGCAGGCTATACTCTAGCGAACAAAAATGTGAAGAACCGCAATCTGCTGGCTCTTTACTTCTTTATCACCATGATTTTCACAGCCGGGATTGTGCCCTGGTATCTGATGAACCGGTCGCTCGGATTAACCAATAATATCTTGGCTCTGATTATTCCGTCGCTCCTGTTCAGCCCGTTCAACCTCTTCCTAGTACGCAATTTCATGAACGGAATTCCCGACTCGCTGCGGGAATCAGCTACCATAGACGGAGCGAGTGATATTGTTATTGCTTTTAAGATTTACCTTCCGTTATGTAAGCCGGTACTCGCGACCATTGCCCTCTTCTATGGACTGGATTACTGGAATAACTGGTGGAATGCGATCATGCTGATTGACACCAAAGATTTGTATCCGCTGCAATTCATGCTGCTGCAGATGCAATCGGAGATCAGTATGCTGAACGATATGGCTATACTGGCCGGAACAAGCGACGTTACGCTTCCTTCGGAGTCGGTCAAGATGGCGACAGCCATCGTGACGATCGGGCCGATCGTCCTCCTCTATCCGTATCTGCAAAAGTACTTCGTGAAAGGGCTGGTTATAGGTTCAGTTAAAGGCTGATGTCATCCCTAAGGGGTTAACATAAATAGAGGAGGTCTATATTATTCATGAAAAAACATTATGCCATTCTATGTGCTGTGGTGCTTGCCCTTTCTACATTGATCGGGTGCGGCAAGGCGTCCGACAGCCCTGCCGCAACCGGGGAGAATAACACTTCATCCCCGAAGTCAGACAATATCGTCCGGATCAAATACGTGGTTCCCGGCACCGAGCCCAAAGACTACCAACAGGTATTCCAAAAAGTCAATGAGAAGCTGGCAGCAGACGGTGTTGGCGTTGAAGTGGAGAAAATCTTCATCCCCTGGGATGCGTGGGACCAGAAGCTGAACCTGATGCTGTCCACGGGTGAAGAGTTCGATCTGTTCCATGTCATGCAGGACCGCACTCCGTTCTCCAACTACTATACCCGGGGGGCGCTGGCAGATATCTCAGAGGAAATTGAAAAATATGGAGCTAACCTGAAAAAGCATATCCCAGAGGATATCTTTAGCGGCGCAACCATCGGCGGGAAATATTATATCGTCCCCTCCTACTGGGTTGAAATGGCGAGCGAGGGGCAATTCAATATCCGCCGCGATATTCTCCGCGAGAACAATCTGAAAGAGCCGACAACTCCGGCTGAATTGATTAGCGCCTGGGAGATTGTGATGAAGAACTGGAAGGGCAAAAACAAGCCTTATCTCGGCACCCGGGCCGATTTTGACCCGATATCCCTGCATACCTCCATCTTACACCGGAGTTATGACAGCTTCCCGTTCACCGTTAAGGATAAGTTCTTTTATGTCAATCAGAACGGTGAGGTCAAATCCTGGATTGAGACGGAAGAATTCAAGAAGGATGCCGCCTTCATGCGCGAGCTGTACACCAAGGAAATTACGAATCCTGATATCTTAGTTATGAAGCAGGAGCAGGTAGATGCTCAGCTTGACAGCGGGGAGTGGTTCGTACGCCTGGGAACCGGCGGAAGCTTGAACGGGCTCCAGAAATACAATCCGGAAGCTACAGTAGACGATATCGGAGTGGTATGGTTTAACCCGGAGAAAGAATATCTGCGTCCCCTCTCCTTCAAGAACGGAAATGCCGTACCGGCGAACAGCAAACATCCGGAGGCAGCCGTTAAATTCATGGATTGGATGCTGGCCAGTCAGGACAATTATGATCTGGTTCAATATGGCATAGAGGGTGAGCACTACACCAAAGATGGCGAAAAGGGCCTAAAGCCGATCAAAGATCCGAATAACAATAACAATCCAAGGTACAGGGGCTCCGATTCGCAGAACGGGAATGTGAACTTTATGCGCTTTGACCTGGAGAATAGTATTCCTGACAATAACAAAGTCTTATTTGAGCCAAATCCCAAAGCGGTTAATAGTATTGCAGCCAACTTTATTTTTGATCCAACGAATGTGAGAACGGAATATACCAATATTCTCTCAGAAGCTTCAGCCAGCATCACTCCGATCTATATGGGGGTTCTGGACTACGATAAGGCATTCCCGGAAGCGCTGGACAAAATGAAGAAGGCGGGTCTGGACAAGGTCGTTGCCGAATACCAAAAGCAGTTCAAGGAATATCAAGCTTCTCTTCAATAAAATGAGCTGTTACAAAAAGGAGTGCGGAAATGTTGAGCCTGCATAAGCAAAAAATAGAATTTGAAGCGTCAAAAACTATTTATGAAAGCGCAACCTTATCATTTAAAAACGTGAAAGGGTTTGATGTCTATAATATTTCGATTCCTTTTGAACGGGATGGCAAACGTTATTTGTTCGGCCGGGTAGAACGCCGCGAAGAATGGGCCCGCTCCTGGGTCCGCCTATTCGAGGAGACCGGTCAGGATGAGTGGACCGTGGTAGATAATAGTATGATCTATACGCTGGAGGACCCGTTTATCAGTGAAATCGGTGATGAGCTTGTCCTGGGCGGAACGCATGTGCAATATCAAAGCGGCAAATACAGCACGTTTTTCGGATATTTTTACCGGGGGACTGACCTCCACGATTTGTACTACTTCACTACCGGTCCTAACAAAATGAAAGATATCCGCCTTGTTGCTCTGGCAGACGGCAGGATTGGCGTCTTCTCACGCCCGCGGGGCAGTGAGATGAAGGGCCAATACGGCAGCGAATCCATGATCGGCTTCACAGTTATTGACAAGCTGGAAGAGTTAACTGCAGACATCATTGAGAATGCACCTTACCTTCATGGTATTTTTGGTGCAGGCGAATGGGGAGGCGTTAATCAGGCTTATCTGCTGGACAGCGGCAAGATCGGAATTATCGGCCATATTTGTTATTCGCATAAGGATGAGAACGGGCAGGAAATCAAGGTATATCTGAACATGGCCTTTATCTTTGATCCCATCACCCGGGAATCCAATAACCTGCATCTGATTGGAAGCCGTTCCTGCTACCCGCCGGGACCCGCCAAGTTCCCATATTTGACGGACTGCGTCTTTTCTTCGGGGATCGTGATGCGGGGGGACGGCAAGGCTGATCTGTACAGCGGTGTTGGTGATTGCCAGGCCGGGCGTATTACGATCGACTATCCGTTCGCACCCTATGGAAGCATTGTCTAGCACGCAGTTCAACATTCAAGGAGGATATTCTACGATGACTAATACAAATACACCCATCATAGGAGCTTTGACATCCAGCACGCTCATCCGCCGTCACCCGGCCAATCCTGTGCTGGATGCGGCCCGGGTCCCTTATCCCACCGCACTTGTGTTCAATGCAGGAGTGGTTAAGTTCGGCGGCCGGTATGTGATGGTATTCCGCAATGACTATGGCTCACTCGGCAAGCAGACCCTTGAACAGACTCATACAACGGATCTGGGCATCGCCTTCAGTGAAGACGGAATTCACTGGACGGCAGGGCCCAAGCCGGTATTCAAGCTGCATGACGAAGAGGTCGTGCGCGCTTACGATCCGCGTCTGACGGTGATTGACGGCCGCTGCTACATGTGCTTCGCTGTAGATACACGGCATGGTATCCGGGGAGGGGTCGCAGTCACGGATGACTTCGAATCCTTTGAAATATTGAGCCTGTCTACGCCGGACCTGCGGAACATGGTACTGTTCCCGGAGAAGATCAACGGTAACTATGTGCGGCTGGAACGCCCGTTCACCGTATACAGCCGCGGAGGCAAGGACCGGTTCGACACCTGGATCTCGGAGTCGCCGGATCTGATCTATTGGGGACGTTCGGATCTGCTGCTGGCGGTGGAGCAGGTACCGTTCGCCAATGATAAGATCGGTCCGGCAGCGCCGCCAGTGAAGACGGATAAGGGCTGGCTCACCACCTTCCATGCGGTGGATATCGATCCCGCCAGAGGGAAGCACGGCTGGGAGCCGTCCTGGAAGAAGCGGTATACCGCAGGTATTATGCTGCTTGACCTGGAC
This sequence comes from Paenibacillus sp. FSL H8-0332, assembly GCF_037963835.1. Lineage (NCBI taxonomy): Bacteria > Bacillati > Bacillota > Bacilli > Caryophanales > Paenibacillaceae > Paenibacillus > Paenibacillus sp. FSL H8-0332. The sequence continues at coordinate 1,253,819 of NZ_CP150145.1, read as the reverse complement.
AATCCGAAGAAGATTCTCGGGATGAGTGCATCGCCGCTGCTTGCCCCTGAAGCCCCCTACGAAATAGACGGAGGCTTCCGCAATAATGTCATCTTCCCCGGCGGCATGATCCTGGAGGACGATGGCGAAGTCAAAATCTATTACGGCGCCGCCGACACCGTAGAATGTCTGGTTACCGCCCATGTAGATGATTTGATCCGGCTTTGTTTGGGACAGTGAGACTGGCCTTCTAACTAACAGAAAGCGGGTATCATCCTTGAATGAGGAGGATTCCCGCTTTTTACTTTGTAAAACTCATGATACAGCTTCAAGAGCTTGCGGTAACGTTCGTTCGTATTCCTTATGTAACACATAACGTTGGACGCCTCTCGAAGCGCTTACTGCTTCCCTCGCATGAGTGATAGCAGTTTCACTGTTACCTGCTTTGAGTTCAATTTCTGCGAGCAGAGCTGATCTCATCCATTGCTTCTTAATTGACTCAAGATGTTCCCGCGCCTGAGCACTTTCCCCTTCCTCCAACAGCAGAACCGTTTCATAGTATGTCCGGTAATCAGCATGGCGGATATGCGGCACGGCTTCCCGAACAGCAGCCATGTCATTGCGGTACAGTCCGTAAGCCGCCTTGAATGTTGCCTGTACCGCCACCTGCTTATGTTTGCTCATTAGCTTCTCCATAACCATTCTTGATTCATCGTCAAGTCTGTTCGCAAGAACAGACTGAATATATAGGGCAGGATTGTTTTTCTGGCTGCGTAAAAAGGACTCCACGCGGTCCACCCGCTTCTCCAAAATAGCAGGATAATAGAATTGGGCTATTAAAGCAATGATACAAGCCACCACAGCCCCAACTACTATCAGGATTGATGAATAGTCGTTGAATAATACGAATAAGACAAACACGAACAGCACGAAATAAACTGCAATGCTCCAGCGAAAACGTTTCATTCTAAAACTCCTTTGAATATCATTATTAACAAGCACAACTTCCATTTAAAATATTGTATCACAATCCAAAATATATCAGTAGAAACATCACTCCAGTTGAAAGACATGATATTTAACATAGTTTGAGCATGTTTACAGTCACATCCCGGAAAGACTTAACTGTGTTACGATATGTCAATAACTTGCGAAAGAGGTGTGTAATTGAAACTTCCAACAATCCAATTCGGACAGATTACATCGAGAGTTCCTGTTATTCAAGGTGGAATGGGTGTAGGTATATCCTTAAGCGGACTAGCCGCTGCTGTAGCCAATGCAGGCGGGATCGGCACCATCTCTGGTACAGGAATCACTGCTGAAGAGCTGAGAATACATATTCGCAAAACAAGAGAACTCTCTAATGGAATTGGCTATGTCGGTGTGAATGTACTCTTCGCAGTGAAGGATTTTGCCGAGAAAATGAAGGTTGCTTTGGAAGAAAAGGTTGACTTTATTATTTCCGGAGCCGGAATTTCTAGAGATATTTATGCTTGGGGCAGAGAATATGATACTCCGGTCGTAACTATTGTTTCATCCGCCAAATTAGCCCGAATCTCCCAAAAACTTGGTGCCTCCGCAGTCGTTGTAGAAGGATTCGAGGCCGGGGGCCATTTAGGTACAGACAGACCCATGTTTGATATCCTTCCTGAAGTCTTAGAGGCCGTTTCGATTCCGGTTATTGCTGCGGGTGGAATTCTGACAGGGGATGATATCGCAAAAGCCCTTCGGATGGGCGCTTCCGGTGTTCAAATGGGTACCCGTTTTGTGGCAAGCCACGAGTGTGATGCCCCCTTGGCCTTCAAGCAAAAGTATGTAGATGCTCAGCAAGGAGATACGGTCCTGATCAAATCTACTGTGGGTCTGGAAGGAAGAGCGATTCGCAATGAATTTACGGACAGCATCCGTAATGATGCCAGATTAAAGATAGCCAAATGCTATGATTGTCTAAAGGTGTGTTCACATCGCTTCTGTACAATGGAGTCCCTGCTCACTTCCCTTAGAGGGGATGTTAAGAACGGCTTGGTTTTTGCCGGGTCCAGAGTCCATGAGATTACAGAGATTTTGTCCGTCCAGCAGATTATCGACAATTTAATGAGTGAGTATCAAAGGGCATTGAGAAACACAAATAGCCTGCAGGGATGAGACGTTATTCTCTCATCCCTACAGGCCATTACCCCTATTAGTTTTTCTTAAGAAATGATTTCTATAGTTACCGTGTAAACATAGACACCTTTCTTAATTTTATAGGGATCGTGAATATTTTTAGTCCAGCCGGTATCTCCGCCAAGACCTGCATGTTTGTAATCAATATTAAGATAAACAGAATCTGAATTTCCCAGCTCATCTTCATAGGCGGCGTTGTCATATTGCTCAATACTGTGCCCATGAATATCGAAATGGAAATGTCCCGCTGCCGATACTTTTACTGCTTGTTCTTCGGATGACAAATATAAATACCGGACATCCTCCTTACCGCCGCATTCTACCGGTAAGATATAGGGTACGTGCTGCTGTTCTACAGTGCTCTCATAGACTCCAACGAATGCGGCAGATTTACGATCCGCGTAGTTCTCCCATGGCCCGCGGCCATACCATTTCATATTCTTCCAGGCATCAGAGAACTTAAAGCTAAGCCCAATTCTCGGGAGGGTATCGACCTTGGCATTGTTCACAACGGTATTTGTGATTTCTATCCCTTTGCCGCCGACAGTATAATTGGTTTTGGTTTCAATGCATCCATGATATATACCATGAACTTGAATGATAACAGCAGCCGATGCTGCAAATACCCGAATATTCTTGATTTCTTTGTGATTGGAATGGAGCCCGAGAGCTTTCCATTCATCTGCATAATTGGACGTTTCGAGATGAATACCTCCATCAATTCCTGTTGGAGGGCGATAGAAGTTATTGGTTCCTCCCGTGAAATAATTCTTGTTATTGTATCGTACAGAGATGAACTCTGCCGTTTTTTTCGAGAAAAGAACTGTTGTATTTTCATTATAGATACGAATTTCATTTGTCGTTTCATCATACTTCAAGCTATCCTTTTCTATATCTCCGGTATGCACTTTATTCACAGAATCCTTAATCTCTATCTGGCAGGCATAAATACAGGTTCCCTTCTTAGAATAGAAGGTGTCCTCGTCCAAATAAGCATAGAAATTAAGAAAAGCTTCCCCGGAGACTTTAGACGAATCGTATGGCGCTTGAAGCTTATCAACGGATCCGGGTGCTGTGTGATATTTAGGCAAACTACCGCTTTCCATCACATCGCCATCGCAAACCAGCTCCCATGTCATATTCAAATGGCTTAAATCCCGATGCGTGTAATGATTATAAATTCGATAGCCATCATTCCCAGGCATGTAATCCATTTGGATAGGAGCTTGTACATTTTTTATTTCATTCGCAGCCGGCTTGAGAGTGAGATCTGGGAAAACAATACCATTCAGGCACATATCAGGTGCAGGATCAGTAACTTCTTCCTGGAATGCCCCGCCATAGACATACTTTTTATTTCCGTCTTTATCCTGCTTAACCAGCGCTTTATCCTGAAAATCCCAAATAAATCCTCCTTGAAACCGCGGGAATTTATGAATGAGATCCCAAAATTCCTTAAAGTTTCCGTTACTGTTACTTTTCGCGTACGCATATTCACACATAATAAAAGGACGCAAATCCTCGCTTTCAGCCATGACATCCAGGATCCAATCTTTCTGAGGATACATAGGCGCCATAATATCGGAGATGTTTGCCGGAGGATTCAGAGACTCATACTGAACGTACCTTGTTTTGTCATACTCCTTAATCCAGCCATACATCGCAGCATGATTCGCTCCATAACCGGATTCATTACCCAGAGACCAGAGAATAATGGATGGATGATTTTTATCTCTCAGAACCATCCGTGTAGCCCGTTCCATATACGCATTTGTCCATTCGGGGGATGCGCTTAACTGGCCGCCAAGACCGTGTGTTTCAATATTGGCTTCATCCACCAAGTAAATACCCAGTTCATCACACAAGTCATACCATTCGATGGCGTGCGGATAGTGACTTGTTCTTACCGCATTGATATTCAGCGATTTCATGACCTTGATCTGCTCGCGCATATATTCTGTTGTTACGGCTCGTCCTGTTTCAGGACAAAAGGCGTGAAGATTGGTTCCCCGTATAATGAGACGCTTCCCATTAATTCTCAGGACCCCTTTTCGATCGATATTCACTTCACGGAAGCCGACATTCGCACTTTCAATATCAACTACATTTCCAGACAAATCAATCATTTCTAACACCAATTTATAGAGATAAGGGCTCTCGTCGCTCCACAATTGAGGATTTGAAATGGTTTTCGTAACCTTTGCTACATATTTTTCTCGCAGGTAGAAATCACAATCCGCAAACTTTGGCGTTTCAAACTCAGTAACCAATTGCTGTTCGTTATCATACAGGGACAACCGCACATGGGCCTCACCATAACCATTCACTTGATTATTAGGTAAAACCGTTACACTTAATTCGGCATTGTTGTAATTCCCTGAAAAGAGGGTTTCGATCTTATAATCATGAATGCGCATACGTGGTTTTGCATAAATGAGAACATCCCGGTAGATCCCCGAGAGATGCCAGTAATCCTGATCCTCCAGATAAGTACCGGCTCCAAACCGCATCACCTGAACCGCTATACGGTTTTGTCCCTTTTGAATGTAATCCGTGATATCAAAAGAAGCGTTAAGCTTACTGTCCTGAGAATAACCAACCATTTTGCCGTTTAACCAAAGATAAAAACACGATTCTACACCTCCAAAATCGATAAATATATCCCTTTCGTTAAAATGTTCGTCAACTTCAAACGTAAGGACATAACAACCGGTAAGGTTACTCTCTGGCACATGAGGCGGATTCAAAATGTATTCATTATTCCTGAGTTGAATTTCGTGACTTGAACCCTCCCCTTTTTGAACAAAGGGATACAACATATTGGTGTATACAGGTTTTCCATAACCCGAAAGCTCCCAATTGGAAGGAACCGGAATATGATCCCAATGGGAAACATCATGTTCAGGACTATAGAATTCATCCGGTACTTCATCGGGAGACCCAAACAATTTAAACTTCCACATTCCATTCAGGCTATTTACGTATTTAGACTTTCTCCGGTCTCCGCTTAAAGCCTGTTCAACGGTTTCGTATACTCCGTAGGGCTCATGCATGGGATAACGGTTTTTTTGAGTAACATATTGATTTTCCCAATCTCTGCTTAGCTTCATTGGCTTAAATAACACTCCCATCCATTGTTCTAATTGGTTGATCTTTCAATGTAGATACCCCTATAATATAAGGAAAATCCCTTGTATTAAATGTTGAGTATGGTATTTCATTTATCCATTTTGGTAGGAGTGTGAATACATGAATTTTGAAGACATTAATGAAAATGATGTAATCTACCGCTGTATCGGCAAAGATTTTAATCAGGGGATTGTATCTTGCGGCTTTATGCGAAAAAGATCAGCAGAGCGTTCTCAATATGATTTTAAGATAGGCTATTACAGCTGTTTTGTAGTATTGCAAGGCAGTGGAACGTTTATTTCTATGGACGGTACCGTTACTCCTATGCAAGCAGGTGATCTGGTTCAACGTCTACCTGAACGTTTGCACACTACTGCAATTGAACCAGATGGGAATTGGATCGAGTTCTATATCAGTGTCGGGTATCCTGTCTATTCATACTTAAAGACACTTGGAATTATTAATTCCGATAAGGAAGTCCAATCGACACTGCATACGAATGATTTTTTCTTTGATTTTGTTTCCTTGCTGAAAGCCTTGAAAAGTGCAACAGATGAAAGTCTTCCCTCCCTGCTGATGAAGTCTCAGGATTTGATTATCCGATTACACAGTAGCATTCATAATGCTCATAGCAATGAAAATGATAGTAAAATAACAAAAGCCTGCGAGCTGATTAGTGTCTCCAATGATATTCACTTTGATATTCAGGAAGTGGCTGCTGCCGTGAATATGGGCTACGAGAACTTTCGAAAATTTTTCAAAGATACTACGGGGATTTCCCCTAAACGATACCACACTGAGCATTTAATGAGACAGGCCAAAATGATGCTGCTCTCCGGACTTCCCATCAAACACGTAGCCGTTAGTCTGGGTTACGGGGATATATATTCATTCACCAAACAATTTACGAAGTCAGAAGGGGTATCTCCAGGACGATATATCCGTAAAACAAAACCTGTTCAAAATTAAGTCTGAACAACAAAAGGCAACTCATCCGCAGACAAGTTGCTTTAGAAATTGATTATTCTCTCATCGCTTCACCTTATAAAACTCATGATACAGCTTCATCAGCGCCCTCTTCTCAATCCGCGACACATAACTCCGTGAGATCCCCAGCTCCTTCGCGATCTCACGCTGCGTCCGCTCTTCCCCGCCAGTGTCCAGGCCGAAACGCCCGACCACGACTTCCTTCTCCCGGTCATCCAGAATGTCCAGGTTACGATAAATCTTGCTCTTCTCAATCTTCAAATCAACTTCCTTAATCACATCATCCGCTTCAGAGCCTAGGATATCGATCAGGGTGATCTCGTTGCCTTCCTTATCCGTTCCGATCGTGCAGGGATACGTCTTTGCGGGTTTTTTTCAGCGACCGGAGGTGCATCAGGATTTCATTCTCGATACAACGGGCGGCAAAAGTAGCCAGCTTCGTGCCCTTGTTCGGGCGGTAGCTCTCGATGGCCTTGATCAGCCCAATCGTGCCGATGGAGATCAGGTCCTCCATGTCTTCGCCGGTGTTGTCGAATTTCTTGAGGTTGTGGACACGATGCGATGTAAAAAAGCAACGAAAGTTCCGCTATTTTAATTTTCCCTATCTCAAATCAAGCCACTGTTCAAAAAAAGTTTTGTCTTGCATTTTAAAATAATCAACCGTAAAGTTAACAAACTCTTGTGTGGTTACTTGCTTGTATTGGAAAAACTCAAAATAATCCTTCAAAAAGTTCATCCCATCAACGTCATATTTGCAGAACAGGCTTTTCATTTTTAGCACAGGCTGAGAATAGAGATACACACCTGTTTCTCCAGCACTATAATCACTCAATGGTAAATTGGAATACTTTACTTTCCCCTCCCTCAACTTCTCAAAATCTTCAGAAAACGTAAAATCATTCAAATATAAGGAGGTCGCTAGTTCGGCCATGCCTTCATCCAAATAACCTTCGATGTAAGGATCATTGCTGACCACACCATAGAACCACTGATGCGCCAGTTCATGCACAAGCGAATGCTCCCAATGACCATTTGGATAGACGGTTACCAGACCCGGGTACTCCATTGATAGTTTTCCCCCAAGAAATATATCTATTTGTTTATGAGGATAACCTCCTATTTCGGTTTGGAAGTATCCCAATGCATTAACAGCCTTTTCCAGTGATTCTTTCATTAACTGCTCTGTTACACCTTTATTCTCATCCCCCCATACCCTTACATTAATACCCTCGATGTTATCACTTATCATGGACAATTTTCTCGAAAGAATAATCGTCATTTCCTTGATTCGCTTAGCTTCAATGCTTCCGCTTGTAACAGGGGCTAATGGATCTGAATCTGCTGAACTTATGATCTGATATTCTCCAGGAAGGGAGTAATTTACATAAAAGTCACTAAAATCAGTAAAATAAGATTCTACCTTAGAATCGTAAGGCTTCTTATTCCACGCACTATTTTGATAAGTCGCCAGCATTGGATACCATTGTGCCAGTACAAAGGATTCCTCAATTTGAGTAAGACGAATTCCTTCTTGTGGAACCCTGAAATTATACAATATCTGTACGTCTGCCGCGACACCAGGATGTAATTGTCCCGATAAAGATACTTGCAGCGTATCTCCCACTAGGGAATACTCAGCCACAATTCCGTTAACCAACACTTTTTCAATTGAAAAGTAAGCATCTGCTTTAAAAACCTTCAAGTCATCTTTTTGTGTAAAAACATTTGGAATCATGTAGAAGACAAGCTGATTCCAATCGTCTGACGACAGATTCGAAACAGTAATCTTGGCGTCTACACTAAAGGTCTTCTGCTCATTCATTGTTAACTGTAAATGGTATTCAGCCCGGTTTTCATTCGTTATTTGAGTTGAGGGCTCTTCCTTTATTTTTTGAGTTACATCCGCAGTATCTGTATAAATTGGCTGTGTCGTTATTCCCCTTCCAATTACATGTATCGCTGTAAAAACAGTTATCAAGAGAAAAAATAAACTGCTCAGTACGATTGCCCCACTCATTATTTTACTCCATAGACTCGGCCCTTCATTAGCTTGCATCACCCCAGGCTTAGTTAACATATGTACAATTCTCTCAGCAGGGATAATTGAACTTAACAAACCTCCTACCAACGGAACAACTAGCGCAGGGGTTAATTCGATTAATTCAGATGCAGGGAACTTTCGGTAAATGATAATAATTACAACAAGACTGATGAGAAACGATACGATACCGGATATTGCCCCCGTTAAAGTCCCCTCCAACCAAATTAATCTGCGAATATTACCATTTCTCCAGCCTAAGGCTTTTAGTATGGATATTTCATCTTTTCTCTCAGATATATTCTGCCATATAATTTCTGATATGGTTAGTATAGCAATGAATAATGTTATTCCTATTGTAATATAGTGAAGAACCCCGACCTTTGCCACAACATACTGCCCAAACCAAGATGAATAAAAAGTTCCTTTGAGGCGTACGGTTACAAATATAAAGAACGTTAAAAGAACTGTCGGAAGAGTCATAGAGAGTACGGAGAGCAGATTCCTCTTTAATCTTCCATTGAAGTAAGCCAGCGCAAGCCCGAACAGGCCCCGTACTGGAATCACTCGCCTCGAAGCTTCAGAGTGTTCTCCGGAATGAATAGCTGATATCGGCCGGATTGTATTGACCATAACTAGCGGTGCTACAGCACCAATTATGTAGATGAACATGCCACTGAGTCCAATGCATATGAATTTAACAATGGAAACATCCCGCTCCTGGAAGAAGATAAAGTATCCCTGTATACTCCATATTACAAGAGATGCAAACAAACCGAGGATTATGGCTTCCAGCAGAAGCATTCTTCGTATTTGGCCTGTTCTCCAGCCTAAACAAAGCAAAATCGCGATTTCCTTCTTACGTACAAGAAAAGATATTGTATTGCTGACAAATACATATATAAGGGCCACAAGAAGGATTAGAACCACCATGCCCGAGAAACCGGCTGTGACTTCATTTAGTAAAGTTATACTCGTTCCAAGCTTAATCCAATACTCTTCGATCCACCCAAGTTTTGTCTGAGTTTTGCTGGTTGGAACATGGATGATTACAGGCTCCGGGGCCGAAGCAAAAGTTATATCTGTTAGTAATCCGGTTTTCTCCCGAATCTCTGAGGCAATTTTTTCAATTTTTTTATAATTTTGATCATTAACTTTATCAATACCTGTCACTTTTACGCGAATTACAGATATAGGTTGCTCACCGATAATCTGCGAAGCAGCCTCAATAGTAGTCATCATCATAGGTGGATTACTCATAAATCCGAGCGGGTTATTAATGGAACGAATTGTGACCGGCGGGTTTATAGGCCTGCCTTTGGGGTCGAGCACAGCTTTTGCTATGGGAGAATTGTAGGTGTCCATAGGAAATTGCTGATCAATATCACTTTTGATTTGAAGCTTGGAACTATCATATATACCGATGTAATTAGGTATTAACATAAAATGATTAGACGCTGCTTTAGTCTTGGAATCAACGGGTGTTTCATAAGAACGATAGAACTCAGGGAAAGATTGTTGGACCATTTCGTCGTTTGTTGTATAACTTTTCAGTTCGTAAGCATTCTCCCATCTATCTTTATATGGAGAAAGTACTGCATTATATAAGAGCGGCATCGGTTTTTGAAAGGTTCTTGCTGGCTGTAACTGCAATTCCGCATCAAACAGGCTTGAGATCATCTGTGGAAGCAACTGGTCCGATGTATAGGAATGCATGATTTGCGAAGATGCCGAGACATCATCCAAATAATTTTTGCCCCCCATTTCCTTAATCCTCTGCATGGTGGACACTGCTTTTTGATTATCATTAAAGGGCAGGTTCAGCTTCTCATATTTGTAGGTATACGTCTTCTTTGCCAAACTTCCATTGCTGAGCAAAATAGGCAAATGGATCACTTTATAATGATCTTCTTGTTCCATCTTGGAGTAATCAGTGTTGTTAAAGTATCTGCTCTGGCCCTGTGGAAGAGAAACCAAGGCTTGATCAAGGCCGACCAATTTATTTTCTTCGGAAGGGTCGATACCCACCAATAACACATTATCTTCAGCAAATTGGGCTTTAGAATTATTAAGACCTGAGACAGAGACACCGTATTCTGTGAATGCATCATCTCCTTCCCAAGGACCGTAAGCTATATAGTGATTTTCTGATGATACTAACTGTTGCTGCATACCATTGTCTGCAATAACCTCTTGATGAACACGGTAAATCCCATATTCATCAAGCCCTGCCTCTGCGTTCAACTTGAATATTAGTGGTCTGTAACCAACAATAGAAAGCGGAGCTGCGATCTCAATGTCAGAGATTTGTTTTATTTGTTCCCATTGATCCATTGTAATTCCATTGGCAATGCCTGATTGAATATTCGGTTCCAATAATTGATTCAGTGGATCTGTTATCGTTGTTCCAACAGGGCGAACGAGAATATGATAGGAAACTTTCCATTTATTTTGTAAGGTTGATACTACCGTACCTTTATTAGATTCTGATAGCCCTGTTAAGAAACCTAAGCCTGAACTTACAATTAATAGTCCTACAAGTATAGTCAACAATCTTTCTTTATAGTAACGCCAAAATGAAAATAATGTTCTCAACATAGCGGAGCTCCCACGACATCCCGTTCTTGATCAATTATTCGGCCGTCCTTGATTTCAATGACACAATCCCCCTTGCTTGCAAGTACGGCATCATGAGTTACAACAATTATTCCGCAGCCAAGGTTTGATTTTATATGATGTAGAGTTTGATAAAAAATTTCACTGTTCTTGGAATCCAAGTTGCCGGTTGGTTCATCAGCTAGTAACCAACTAGGTTCGTTTACTAGAGCACGGGCAATCGCCACTCTCTGCTGTTCGCCGCCGGATAATTGGGATGGCATAAAATTAGCTTTAGATGGAATACCCATTATTTCTAGTAAATCCATCGCCCTTTTTTTAAAAGCAGTTAATGTACGCCTGCCGAAGAACGGCGAGCATACATTTTCAATTGCCGTTAACGAAGGAATTAAATTGAATTGTTGAAATATAAAACCTATATTATCAAAGCGAAAATCCGCCATTTGTTTTCCTTTTAATGTAGAAATGTCAATGCAATCGAATTCTATCTTTCCTAAAGTAGGGCTATCTAATGTACCAATTAAATTTAAAAGAGTTGATTTTCCTGAGCCTGATGCGCCTACGATCACCGATAGATCGTTACGGTCAAACGTAGCATTAATATTATGCAAAATTTGTGTCTCAATCCCTTTCCCTTTGTAGGATTTATTCACATCTTGAAGTATAATGGTCATTTTTGCACCTCTTATCATTAGGTTTAATACAAAATGGAACTGACCCTTAGGCATGAATGACACCTAAGGGCCCTATGATCAAAGAGCTTCGTATAACTAAGCTATAATACCCAGCCTACTACCAAAATTAATAGCAACATCCTTCAATTCTCCAACTTGAACATTCCTCACCTGTAGTGCAATCTACTTGAACACTGGATTTGTGCTTGAAATTGGTATAACCATCACAAGTCAAATAACTTGTTTTACAGAGATTTTTTGTAACAGTACAAGAACAAATTGCTACCCTCGGTTGAATTCCCAAAGCTTTGGATAACATACTCATAATAATCATCTCATCCTTTTTTAAGTTTTTTTAACTACTTAATATCTTCAATTCACAAATTTATGTAATCCAAAGTTTCTTATCCATACGTTTCTTCACCTCCTTTCAGCATATTAAATTATGAGAACCTAAGAAGAGATACTAAATTATCCATGTGTGTTAGTTCATCAATGCCACTTACTCTTCCGGCATCATTTACAGTCATAATTGTAGGCACTTTTACTACACCAAATAATTTAATAATCTTTTTAGATCTGATAATTGAAATTGGATATTCTATATCACTTAAACTATCTCCAAATGAAATTGATTTGATAACAAGGAAATCATTGAGATTGGTATACAAACTCATACGTTTCAAGACTTCTACACATGTTCCACATTCGTCGCTTAAAAACACCAATTTTTTACCGTAATAATTGCTGGATAGAATAATTTCATTTCTTTGATTTTTAGCTTTAAACTTTGGAATTAAGTCCCCCGTTTTTATTCCGGCTAAATCGGATGTAGAAGGGATTTTATCCGTAAACTTGTCCACAAATGAAGCTATCGTTCTTATTAAGAAATACATCAATATGATTACAATCAACACAACAACCCATAGAATTATGTTAGAGATCAACAAAAAATTATTCATGGTTTTCTCCTTGAAAAAATGACATTAGTTGATGTACTTTAATTGCATATGATAAAGCTTATAGTACTCTCCTCTTGCATTTAATAGTGCTTCATGATTGCCTTCTTCTAGAATTACACCGTCTTTAATCATAATTATTTTATCCGCATTTCTGGCCGCAGCTATTCTGTGCGAGACAAATATGATAGTTTTATTTTCTATCACATTGAATAAATGGTTATAAATATCAATTTCCGATTTTGAATCTAATGATGAGGTTGGTTCATCAAGAATTAATATATCTGAATTCTTGAACAACGCACGTGAAATAGCTAATTTTTGCCATTGCCCCCCTGAAAAATCAATTCCAATCTTTAAATAGTTACCTAAATACGTATCGTAGCCATCAGGTAAACCATTAATGAAGCTATGTATATTGGAGTGTTGAGCAGCCTCTATAATGTCGCTATCATTTGAGTTCTGTATATTTCCAAACATAATATTTTCTTTTATAGAATAAGGGTACTTAATAAAATCCTGGAAAATAACTGAGAATTTATCCTGAATCTCATCTTCAGGCATTTCACGGATCTTTCTACCCTCCAGAAGAATATCTCCTTCAGTCTCCGTGTATAGACCAGCTAAACATTTGAGAAGAGTACTTTTTCCAGAACCATTCTCGCCAATTATAGCAATCTTCTCACCTTGATTAATTGAAAGATTGATGTCTCTTAATGTATATGTGCCTTGATTCTTATATTTAAAATAAACATTTTTGAAACAGATATAGGGTGCTTCTTGCCTGTATTCAACCTTTTCGTCAGCGATAATATTCTTCTCATTAATAGGAATATTCAAAAATTCAAAATAGTCATTCAAAAATAGTACATTTCCTTTTGTTTCAGAAAAAAAATTTGACAATTGCCTTAAAGAAGTTTGAGTATTAATGAGAGCTTGATTAGCTATTACAAAATTACCGATAAGCATATTTTTGTTTCTTTTTATTATATAAACAAGAAAAACCGCGAATAATATGTAAAAAACTGAATTAATTGTATCTAAGATCATTCTCGATCTACTTTGTTCCTTGTCCAAATTATTTATCCCTTTAGTATATTCTAAATATTTCTGACTCCACCTTTCCTGAAAGTATCTTCCTAACGCAAAGACTTTTAATTCTTTGACATTATCCCGTTCAGTTAAAATACCATTAATAAAATTGATTTCCCTGCTCAAAAGAACATTCTTGACGTTAAATTTGTACCTCTTCTTTTCAAGAAAAGAATACAAAATAAAAGAAGGAATAGAGGCCACAATACAAAGAATAATTAACGACCAATGAACTGAAAATAAAATCACAGCATAAGAAGATAATGTAATTACAACACTAATCATACCCGAGAAATTCTTCAGCGGTTCCCAGAATCTGGTTCCTAGGTTGCTGTTTATTCTATTTAAGTGATTATGGAATTCAGGATCATCATACATACATAAAGGCATCTCATTTAATTTATTGAAAACATCAAGTCTTAAGCTATGTTCAAGCAGAGTAATATTTTTTTTTTCCAAATACTGTTGAATGTAACTACATGCGAAACTCACCACTTGCAAAATAAACTGAGCACATAACAATAGAATAATTGTGGAAAAAACATGGTTACCATTTGTAAACAATTCAGTTATTTCATTAAGTAAATGTTTTGTTGTTAGTAAATTGAAATAAGGTAGCACTCCAAATATGAGACTAAAAAGAACAGAAGTATAAATTAAACTTTTCCGTTTCATCCATACGTATCTACTGCTACGTATGATAGTCTTGAAATCCATCGCTTTCTCCCCTCAACAACACTGGATACCAATTCAACTTCATGTCATAATTCCTTCCATCTTATCACTGTAGCCTTCATAGTGATTTTCTTCGAAACAATTTGACCAGTTCCATCAATAATCAAAAAGCTTGGAATTGTGCTTAAGTTCAGTTTATAAAATGTTTCAAGGCTAATATCAATGATCGTAATTTGCTTATCAAATAAATCATGAAAATCTTTCATCGCTTTACTACTTCCATCATCTAGCAGAAAAGCAATAAGTTTGGCCTTTATCTCCTTATTTCCATCTAATAACTCATCTATCGCTAAAGCACATTCACCACAAGTAGCACTTAATATCAATACTATGTATGGAAAGTTACGATAGTCATCCGGCAAGTCAATCAAGTCATGCACTTTATACTGACTTAAGGTATTATCCAGAGGCTTTTGAAATTTTTTCTTTTCCTCTACCATAGGAAGAACGTAACTTATCTTCCTAGACACAAGGATAATAAAAATCAAAGCCAACAACAGAACAATTGAAAGAAAAAAAATCATTAGCAATAAGCTCACAATCCCATCATTTTTCTAGATAGAAACAGCAAACCTTCCATTTTTTCTAACCTGAATAATAATTTTTTCAAGCGAGTCAAGTAAGTACTCTGCATCTTCCCGGTTTACTGATTCATTGAAACTAAATCTAACGCTATTTGAAGAGATGAGAGTATCGTTTGTCATCTCCATCAAAATTCTGCTTTGCTTATTGGATTTCGATGAGCAAGCCGACTGAGATGAGGCAATAATGCCTTTCTTTGAAAGTAGATTTAATATGATCGCTGAATTTAACCCTGGTTCTGTAGAAGAGATGTTCAAGATATGGGGTGATGAAATTTCTCCTCCCGGGCTATTAATTACAATACCAGGTATACTTTTTAATCCATCAACTATAAACGCATTTAATTTTTTTATATATTCCATTTTTTCGTTTTTCTCCAAAATCCCTATTTTTATCGCTTCTGCTAATGAAATAACACCTGGAACATTAGTTGTTCCAGACCTCAGCCCAGCTTCCTGCCCACCTCCAAATATCATAGGTTTCAACTTAATATTTTCTTTAACGATTAGAACACCTACTCCTTTCGCAGCCCCTATTTTATGACCTGAAAGCGTGTAAAGATCTATGTCACTTAAATCTATTGCAGCTTTAGTGAATCCTTGAACCCCATCGACATGAAAGAAAATATTCCCCTTACCCTTTATCATTTTGGAAATTTCGTCTATGGGTTGGATTGTACCAGTTTCATTATTGACATGCATAATGCTAACCAAAATAGTATTGCTTTTAATTGAATTTTTTATTGTCTCAACGCTGACCCTACCATCCATATCAACAGGCACATAAGTAATCTCAAAACCTTCCTCCTCTAGATATTTGCAACAATTGAAGACAGAGGAATGCTCAATCACTGAAGTAATAATATGTACTTTCTCAGTTGAACTCTTTCTCGCTGCTCTAGCGACTCCTATAATCGCTAAATTGTTGCTTTCTGTTGCTCCAGAAGTAAAGATAACTTCTCTCGGTGAAATTTCTAGAATACTTGCTATATCCTCTCTCGCCTCTTCTACGATTCCGTTAGATTCAAATCCTAACTGATGTGCCGAAGAAGGATTTGCATACAATTCTTTGGATGCTTTTATGTAATGCTCGTATACCTTTGGGTGGATAGGAGCAGAAGCACAGTAATCCAGATAAAGAAGCCTCATTTTTTTCCTCTTCTCTCTTTAAAAAATTTGCTATTAAAAACTAACTAGTCAGTGAACTGATTCAATGTACTGATCTGATCTATTAAGTCTTCTATAGTTTTCAACTCACCTTTATGATAAATCTCTCCCTTCGTATCAACTAACATAAAAAATGGATGGATATTAACATGAAAATCTTCACTTAACTGATCCTCATCAATACAAATCATGTCAAATTTTATAGAATACATCTTTTTTATATCAGAATGATCGCTTTTATCTCCGTCAGTGAAGAGAAGCACGGATACATTAGGTAGTGACTTTAGCTTATTTATATTAGGCAGAAGGTTAAGGCAACGAATACAGTATGTAGAAAGAAAGATTAACAAAGTTTCTTTCTTACTATTAAATATGTTTTTTTTTTTGTTTTTATCATTTAAAAACTGTTTCTGCGGAACTAACTTCTTAATTCTTAAGTTATCTTCAAACATCCTTATTTCATCCTCCTCACAAAAGCTTTTAAAAACTACTATTTCAACGTCTATGTACCAAGAGAAATAATCTTTTCTATATCTTTTATTTCATTTATAATCCCTCCCGATAAGACCTTATTATTTCTGCAAATATAGTACATATAGGGCAATACCCTTACACCGTATACTTTCTTGTCTGTTTCATTAAGTTTAACGAAGTGAGTAGAAATTTTGTGTTTGTCTATCAGATATAAAATCTCCTCCTCACTTCCGCGAATGAACAACTCAAACTCCATATCACACCATTTTTGTCTTAAAGCATTGAAATTTTCCATAACTTCATGACAGGTCAAACAACTAGCCGATAAAAATAATGCTACAGCATCCTTATTAGAGGTTAAAACAATAGGGAAATTCTGACCTCTCTCAAGCTCATATTGCTTATTTCGAACGGATGCCTTTCTCCTTATAGAGAGGCGGCCAAAATCCCATTTTATATATATCAATAAAAACAATGTTATTAGAGCACCAAAAAAACTTAAAAAATAAACCAAATTAAACAACTCCTTGTTTAAAGAAACATATGATCCAAATAAATACTTATGATATCTATTTTTCATTATATTAACTTTTATTTACATGTCATAATATTACTATTACCCTTTTTATATGTCAATGAAAAAAAATCAAATTATTAAGAGTTAGAAAAGGGTAGATACAGCAGCGTTAATCCAATTTCTACAGGATCTTCTTTCTGCCTCTGAGAATGTAGAAACGGCATTAATTTTACACAACAACCGAATCCATCATCCCACAACAAAACGAAAGCAACTCATCCACCGATAAGTTGCTTTTTAAAACTCTATTGTTAGCAAAACTAATTGATTTGCGTTTCACCTTTTCACCTTATAAAACTCATGATACAGCTTCATGAGCGCCCTCTTCTCAATCCGCGACACATAGCTCCGCGAGATCCCCAGGTCCTTCGCAATCTCCCGCTGCGTCCGCTCTTCTCCTCCCGTGTCCAAGCCGAAGCGGCCCACGACGACCTCCTTCTCCCGCTCATCCAGAATATCGAGGTTACGATAGATCTTACTTTTCTCAATTTTCAAATCCACTTCCTTGATCACATCATCTGCCTAGGAGCCGAGGATATCGATCAGCGTGATCTCATTGCCTTCCTTATCTGTCCCAATCGGATCGTGGAGGGATACGTCCTTGCGGGTTTTTTTCAGCGAACGGAGATGCATCAATATCTCATTCTCTATACAACGAGCCGCAAAAGTAGCCAGCTTCGTTCCCTTGTTCGGGCGGTAGCTCTCGATGGCCTTGATCAGCCCAATCGTGCCGATGGAGATCAGGTCCTCCATGTCTTCGCCGGTGTTGTCGAATTTCTTGAGGTTATGGACACGATACGATGTCAAAAAATAAACCAATTACGATCCTTTCCGATCGAATTGGTTTTTATGCTTCTTTATATTTAATTTGTAATTGTCTATCAATTAATTGTGTCCATTCGGGAATTTCATTTAAATGATACTTTATCCCGTTTAGCCGAACATCACCTAGTCCCACATAAAACATAATGATTTTATAGCCCTGCTCCTTTGCGTCCCTCATCTGCCTTAAAACGTTACCACCAACTAAAGTAGTTTCCACGGTGAAGTCCCACTTATTTCGGATGCATTCCCTGGCTATTCTTATAGCTTCTTTTCCTGCAGATACTTTACTTCTTTCAGGATTCCCATTATTGATTTTGCGGGCTAGTGCATCAGGATCAATGTTCACACTGACCTCATTTCCACTTATAGTTCGAGTATACCACGGTGCAGTGCAATTTATATCTGCTTCAAGCTACACAGATAATTCAGTGATTTTGGAATTTTTTATAAAAAAAAACACAAATAACCTGCAGGATCGAGACATCTAACATCTCATTCCTACAGGCAATTTCCTACCTCATCGCTTCACCTTATAAAACTCATGATACAGCTTCATCAGCGCCCTCTTCTCAATCCGCGACACATAACTCCGGGAGATTCCTAAGTCCTTCGCAATCTCCCGCTGCGTCCGCTCTTCTCCGCCTGTATCCAAACCAAATCGCCCTACCACGACTTCCTTCTCGCGTTCATCCAATATATCCAGGTTCCGATAAATCTTGCTCTTCTCGATTTTAAGATCAACTTCCTTGATCACATCATCGGCCTCTGAACCGAGGATATCGATCAGGGTGATCTCGTTACCTTCCTTATCCGTTCCGATTGGATCGTGGAGGGATACGTCTTTGCGGGTCTTTTTCAGCGAGCGTAAGTGCATCAGGATTTCGTTCTCTATACATCTAGCCGCAAAAGTAGCCAGCTTCGTGCCCTTGTTCGGGCGGTAGCTCTCAATGGCCTTGATCAGGCCGATGGTGCCGATGGAGATCAGGTCCTCCATATCTTCGCCTGTGTTGTCGAATTTCTTCACTATATGGGCAACCAGCCGCAGGTTATGCTCAATCAGCAGGTTTCGCGCTTTGGCATCTCCTTCGGCCATCATCCCTAAGTATTTGCTCTCATCCTGCTCCGATAGAGGTTGGGGAAAAGCGTTGTTCCTTACGTAAGATACCAGCAGCGTCAGTTCTTTGATCAGCAGCGCAATCGTGCTTATGATTCCAGGCAACTTGGCGACACCTCCCGCACATGTACAATGAAACCGGTCAGCAAGGAGAACAACGGGTTCATGGTCCTTTTATTGTATGTGGGTAGGTGCCTAGAAGTGCATGTACGGGGAAAATAGGTACGGGCTTCCTACACCCGGAGCAGCTCACGGATATCCTCCTCCGACAGCCGGGTGGTCTTGTTCTCGCCAGCTTCGATGACCTCTTCGATGAGATCCTTTTTGCGCTGCTGCAGCTCCAGAATCTTCTCCTCGATAGAGCCTTCTGTGATCAGCCGGATCACCTGCACCACATTCCGTTGCCCCATCCGGTGCGCTCTTCCAATGGCTTGCTCTTCTACTGCCGGATTCCACCACAGGTCGTATAAAATAACGGTGTCGGCACCGGTCAGATTAAGACCCGTTCCGCCTGCTTTGAGCGAGATCAGGAAGACTTCTCCTTCTCCTTCGTTAAAACGCCTGCACAGCTCCACCCGCTCTCTGGCCGGAGTCGAGCCATCCAGATAAAAGGGCTGGACCCCCGCATCGTCTAAGCTTTGCCGGATCAACGCCAACATACTGGAGAATTGCGAGAACACCAGCATTCTCCGGCCCGAATCGCGGCATTCCTGCACGGTCTCCAGCAATTGCTCCAGCTTGCCGGAGCCGCCTGTATAATTTTCGAGGAACAGGGAAGGATGGCAGCAGATTTGCCGCAGACGGGTGATTCCCGCCAGTATCTTCATCCGGCTCTTGTGGAATCCGTCCGTAAGCAAATCCTGTTCGGTATCGTCACGGAGCCTCGCTAAGTAAGCAAGATACACCTGCTTCTGTTCGTCCAGCAGCTCCGTACGCTGTTCAGTATCAATGCGGTCTGGCAGCTCCTCCAGAACCTCTTTTTTGAGCCGCCGCATTATAAAGGGAGACACGATGCTGGCGATACGTCCGGCAGGCAGCTCCTTGAAGGTCAATCGTCCGGTGAACAGCGCCGGGAAGACGGTGCTGAAAATAGCTTCCAGCTCATCCACCGAATTCTCGATCGGCGTGCCCGTCAACGCAAATTTCCGTGCAGCCTTAAGCGATTTAACCGCTTGGGCGGTTTGGGAGGCCGAGTTTTTGATCGCCTGGGCTTCATCCAAAATTAACGCATGAAAGGTTGTGCCGGAATACAGATCAATATCCCTGCGGAGAAGAGGGTACGAGGTAATGATCACATCCGCTTCTTCCATAGCCTTACTCTCCAGCAGTCCGCTGCGCTCCTCCTTCTGCCCTGCCGCCACTAATACGTTAACTGCTGGTGCAAACCGGGCGAACTCATGGCTCCAGTTATAGGTTAAGGAAGCCGGACACAGAATCAGCACTGGAGCTCTCCCCTGTACCTTGGACGGCATCTCAGCCAGCTCGGAGCAGATATAAGCAATACTCTGGATGGTTTTACCCAGCCCCATGTCATCCGCCAGAATTCCGCCGAACCTGAACTTCGACAATGTCTTCATCCACTGGAAGCCTCGGGCCTGATAATCGCGGAGAACCGGCTTCAGCTCAGCGGGCAGCTCGAATTCCAGACTGTCCGGCTCCCGCAGCTGGTCCAGGAATTCCCGTAAGGACTTGCCCCACTTCGTATGCTTGAAGCCATGGCCCCGCTCTGGAAGCTGAAGAGCTTGTACGGAGGGCAGGCGGATTACCGAGTGTTTAAGATCCCTTTGCCTGAGATTCAGCCGTTCGGCAACGGTGCCGAATTCGCTGAAGCTGTCCACGGCAATAGGCAGAAAAGCCCCGCTGCGCAGGCGGACATACTTCCTTTTCTCCACAATCGCCTGCATGACCCGAACGGTCTCCTCCTCATTCAAGCCCTCCAGCTCAAAAGAGATATCCAGCCAATCCAGACCTTCGCTCAGCTCCGCTTTCACTTTGGGAAATGCTTTACGCTCTTGTACAAGTCTCTGAACAGCAGGGGTGACAAACAGCTCAGCAACCTCTTCCAAAACCGGCACAAGCTCATATAACGCCTCGTAGATGACCGGCTCACTAACTGAAGCCCAGTGCTGCTGTTCCCGCCTGAGTGGAGAATGGTCCAGAATAGCAATGATCTTGTTCTCCTGCTGCACATTCCGGATCAGGATCTTCTGCTTGCGTGCTGCATCTACACTGTTCTCTTCCAGCGGATTGATCACAATCTCCTCATAATGAAATTCCAGCCGGAACGTTAAGGTACCGTCCGCATAATCCAGATACAGCTTAGCCTGCAGTTCAGGTTCCACAATTCGCTCGCTTACTGCCTGTTCCACACTTACTTTCCCTAGCTTTCTTAAGGCTGGGAGCACCTGCTGTACGACCGATTCGATTTGTGCGGGAGCAATCTCAATGTTCTGCGATGCCGCAAACTGCTGCCTTAATAGTGAAATCATGCTTATAACATCACTGTTTATTGAATATATCTTCCCGTTCATGATCATAGTGGAGTAGTCTGGAAACAACATCAGCTTATCCAGTGCTGAAGCTGACAGAACGTAGTCCTTCTTCTGCCCTGGTCCAATCGTAAATTCAAGCGGAGGTGCCTTTCCTGCAAGCTCAGCCCGAATTCCCGGGTTCCCCGATCGCCCCATAATGACATTCACCTCTGAAAAAAGCAGTTTAAGCTTGTCCCAGGCCAGCGGGGTGACGACAATTGTTTTCCCGTCCTTTAAGGAGCTATTATGATAGCTGGGGAGATCATTTCTATAAATTTTCTCAGTGTTTTTCATTAGAAGCAGCAGTTCAAGGAATTTCATATCCGTAGGATTAATATGCTGGTTTTCAGAATCGAAGGTAAATATACTCTTAAAGTATAGCGGCTTACGCTGCTCGAAATGCTCCAGAAACTCGTTTATTTTGGACACTACATACAGACGTTTGATTCCCACACGCATTTCAACGGAGAAGTGCGGATTGCTATTGTAACCACCATGAACGTTAAGCGTGAACTCAAACTGCAGCGAATCTGCATGACCGAATAGCACAGGCTCACTCTCTCTGGTAAGAACTGATTTCTGAAAAGAAGAAATAAGCTGCTCCATCTGGTTGTATTTAGACTTGTTTACGCGTCTGGATGGAGCAGCTTGTGCATCGGTAGGCTCCTTAATCTGCTGCATGTGTATAGCAATAAGTGTTGCCGCCACATGTTTACAGTTACTATAGTTCTCAAAGGCAGGACAAGAACAGTCTGCTTTGAAGGTATCGGTACGGTCATAAATATCAATATTCACCTCATATACTTTCCTTCCCTTCACCTGTGCACCATAGCTGCTATCATCCGGATAGAAGGTAAGGCTGCGGACACACCCCTGTTCATAATAAGACTTCCCCCGGTTATAAAATTCAGTTCCGCAGAAGTCTCTAATTGCTCTCATTGTAATCTTCATATTAAGCACCTTCTCAATATAAAATTCATCTTCATCATTTATATCTAATCACTCGGCATCGCCGCTTCTCTACTATTATAATAGCTCCAGGCAACAACCGTAGCACTGTCCCGGCCTAACTGCTCATGTACACCCGCTAATACCTTGTCCACACATTCCTCCAGATCCTCTCTACCCGTAAAAGCTTCATACAGCCTGCGCGGGTCCTCCATTACCCTTGCTCCAACCTCCAAAAGACCGTCCGTGGTCATCACGATGATGTTATTCCCCTGCCGCAGCTCACGGATGCCCGAGGAATAACAGGCAACAGGCTGCGCGAAGGTGTTGACGAAGCCGATCCATTCGTAGTAATTACGCTGATTCAGCAGATATTGCCCGCGGGCAGCCAGCTCAGGATGGAGTACATAGAGCGAGTTATCTCCTACCGAGAACCACCAGAGATAATTCTCCATCCGAACACAGATCAGACATGCGGTCTCCCCTGTTACCTGCTTGCACTGATTCAGGAACGACTCTGATTGGAAAATCGCCAGCA
The DNA here is from genome assembly GCF_037963835.1 of Paenibacillus sp. FSL H8-0332. Taxonomy (NCBI): domain Bacteria; kingdom Bacillati; phylum Bacillota; class Bacilli; order Caryophanales; family Paenibacillaceae; genus Paenibacillus; species Paenibacillus sp. FSL H8-0332. Next base: position 1,230,689 of record NZ_CP150145.1, on the reverse strand, counting down.
GAAAAGCCTCCACTTCCCGGAACGCCTGCTGAACCGGCAGCGACAGCAGCCTGATGATCTCATCAGCTTCATTGTCGATTGTGCGGACCAGCAGTTCGGCACTTTCCGCCGTATGGTGCGCATCCAAGAGCATTGCGAACTCCCAGCCACCGTCCGGCTCACTTAACACATAGGCTCCATCTTCGTTTTTATTAGCGTTCGCCGCCGTGTTCCCGCCGTACCGGCCGATAACCATCCTCTCATGCGCATATGTAGTTGGATGATCCAGATACCTCTCCTCGCTGCCCACCCAGCTGAACGTATGTACTTCATGCTCCATGCTGATCTCCCTGTCCCGGCTTGCCGGATTCTATGTATCTACTATACTCATTCCCCATCAAAAAAACAGCAGAAGCAATTTTTTCAATTGCTCCTGCTGCTTTTTCACATTTCCATATTTATTATACATCTAAATGGGACTTACCCCGTTACCACCGACATCTTGAAGCTCCAGTTACCAATGGTGATTCCTTTTCGTTTAATGGAGGTATAGTCAAACTCTGTAAATCCGTTTTTGGTATAGAATCTTCTGTTGATTTCACTGTTCGTGAAGGTGACAAATGATTCAGGCGGTTTCCCTTTGGTCTGCTCTTGAATATAGGGGATCACGCAGTCCCGAAGCATTCTGCTCCCGAGCTGCTGGCCTCTGGAGGAGTGGTCTACAGCCAGGGATTCCAGGAACCAGGACTGCTTTTTGAGCGCCTTGCTGGGTTCATGGCCTTCATTGAGAGTCTTCAGGAATCTAAGCACCTTTGGGATACTGACGGTTCTGAATAACCCGAGTGCACCGGCATGAAGATAGTCCCATATCCCAATTCCCTTACTGTATGGGCGTTCGATGATTGCGCAGCTTTTAATCTGCTGATTCTCTTCTCCTACGAAGACGATACTCTTCTTATAATAGGCCCCAATGTATACCTTGAAAACCTCGGTCAGGAACTCTACAAACCTCTCCCCGGTTCTGAATTCGCTGCGGATCTCACGGCATAACGGATAATCTGCAAAAGACAGGGCATTGAGGCGGGCTACTGCGGACAATTCTTCGGGTCTTGGTCTTCTGTACGTGATCATGCGGGTTCCCTCCTGGGTTCTTTTTATTTAAATTCTATCTATCCCGCAGACCCCTGATAATACACAATCGTAAGCAAAATATCCGTTAACGAACAATGCAGGGCAAAGTGTCCGTTAACGGATAGTGTAGCCGGCCTATTTCCATAGGAAGCCGAACAGATTGGACAGACATGAGGTGACTTCCTCCGGCGGCATGGAGAAATCGGTCTCCATCCACCACATGATCATGCCGACCACGCCGGAAGAATAAAAAGCGAGCAGAGGCGGCAGTGAACTACTGGCGAGTTGCACACCTTCTGCCTGGCAGACTGTGAGTATATTGGTAAAAAAACTGGTGAACGTATCCTGGAGCAGCTTCTCTAACTCATCTGAGGCTTCGGCGACGAAGAGATTATGATACAGCTTCTTGTTGCCGCGAATATCCAGCAGGACCTCCAGAATCAGCTCCTCCGGGGGCGAGTCACTCAGGAGGATGGTTTCCAGTCCCTGCTGCTCCTGCTGCAGAATATAGGAGATGAGCTTATATTTATCCTCAAAATGGGCATAGAATGTGGTGCGACCTACGACGGCTGTCCGGCATAGATCATTTACGGTGATTTTGCGGAAAGGCTTCTGTTCAAGTAAAGTCTCCATCGCCTTAACAATCGCTTCCCTGCTCTTGGTGATGCGGATATCCTCTTCAGACACTTGTTAGCTCCCCCTGCGGTTTGAGTAAATGCTTCTATTCTACAGCCCGAACCAGGGGAATAGCAAGACTGTATGCCTGTCTCCCGGCGGAAGGATGACTCAGCGGCATGGAGGACTTTCAGTTTATAAAAAGTTTAACTCCTATTTATCTTTTCCCCGGGTTCTTCCCCCTTTTATTTATCCCTGTGTTAAGCCTTTCCCGTAAGATAGGAAACATCTTCTAGCGGCTGCCTTAAGCCGTCAATCGGATGATGAATGTTGGGAGGGAATGAAATGAAGAATTACCGTACCTGTGCCGCTCTGGTATTAGGGGCGATTATTGCCAGTCAGCACCTGGCGTTATCCGCATCTGCGGCGCCCGGCAGCGTTACGGCAAACAAGACGGCGAACCCTATGCAGCAGAATCAAGTCAACGTCTTATCGCAATTGCCCGCTGTGGCTATCCAGGCCGGAATCAGCGTAAGACTGGCCAATGTGCAATTAGCCAAGGGCGATGGCGGCAACAGCCTGACCTATACCCTGTTGTACAGCAATACAAGCAGCAGCACCTATAAGCTGTTCAACGTCTTTTCCAAGATTACAACTCCGGCGGGAGCATCACTGAAGAGCAGCCCCATTCCCGAGGATAAAACCAAACTGGAGGTTCCCCCCAAGGAGCAGCTAGCTATCACCTACTATGTGAACGTCAGCAAGACGGCTTCACTCCAAGGCCTCTCCATCTCGCTGTTCGGCTTCGACTTCAGCGGCTCTGATTACCAGAAGAAGCTGGGCAGCTTCACGGTCCCGGCCGCTTATACCCCTTATGTGCAGCAGGGTCTTAGCAAGCAGATTACGATCAGCAACCTTCCGGTTAGCCTGAAGCCCGAGAGTCTGCAAATCTTCAGCTTCAATAATAAAATCTATGCCAAGGTTGCTCTGAGCCTGACGAATCAAGGAGCCAAGGTACTCGCTACACCCGGCCACCGGGTATTCCTCGAATCCTCCGGCGGCTCCGCGTTTGAGCTGATGCTTGACAGTGCCAGCCGCGATTACAAGGTACAGTCCGGTGAGAATAAGAAGATATTTTATCTGGCAGAGCTCCCGGCTTACATACCGACCACCCGCATGTCGCTGATTATCACCCGGGAGAATGCAGAGCTGAAGGCGGATCTTCCGGTAGTCTCCTTCCGTCTCCCGGAAGCAAGCTATCCAAGTCTTGAGGTGAATGCTTACGCGGTGAAGAAATTCGGGGTGAGCAGCAATACCATTGAGACCCAGCTGAAGCAGGCATCCGTATCCTCAACAGGCGAGAAGGCACTGTGGACACTTAAGCTGCGGATCAGAAATGCCGGCAACAAGGCGGTTACTCTGCCAGCCTATGAATTATCTGTAACCGCCAAGGAAGGCTACTCCTTCCCGGTCAACAGCAAAGCACTGGCCAGCCTCACCTTGAAGCCGCTTGAGGAGAAGATCCTGCAATTCTCTGCCGAAGTGCCGCTGAATGTGAACCAGAGTACGCTGAAGCTCCAGATGGTGGAGCCGGCCGCAGAAGGCAAGACAATCTTCCCTACAGCTATGTACAAGATTCCCTATTCCTTAGAGATGACCAACTCCATTGCTTCGGAGTACATCCTGGATAGCAGCTTCGGAACCTTCGGTGCCGTACTGGAGTCAGTGCAGCGTATGCCTTGGACAACTGAGGATTTGCTTGTCGGCACCATTCGTATCCGTAATGTCAGGGATGCGGCAGTAACCCTCCCTGCCTTTACAGGGACCATCCATGCAGGGCAGACCGCCTTGGACGCTCCGGTTCAAGTCGTTGCAGCCGCCTCCAGCCAGCAGCTAGCCGCAGGAGCAAGCGCTGTGTATTATGTGATCGGCAAGCTCCCCTATGAGCAATCTCTGGACCAGCTCCGTATCGGACTAAATAGCGGGACAGGCGACACCACAGAGCCGTTCCTCTCCCTCAAAACACAGCAAGTTGTTCCGGGCATGTCTGCCACAGGTGATAACACCACCTTCAAGATCGATACTGCAGGCAAGCGGGCAGAGGTTAAAGAGCGCCGGACCCTCCTCTATCCCGGAGCAAGCCAGAACATTCTATATACTGAGCTTGAGGTGAGCAGTCTTGAAGCCCGGAGGGCAGAGCTGTCCAAACTTGTGGCTTATTATAAGACACCGGACAATACCTATTATGAAGCAGAAGTCAGTCAATCTGCACTGGCGGCCGGGCCTAAGGGCAAGAGTCTGGTGAGTGTATGGAGCAAGCTGCCTGCAAGCATCGATGCCTCGCAGCTGACGCTTTTCGCGGGAGAAGGGGTTAGCGAGAACAAGCTGACAACGCCGGACGGAACGCCAACCGCTTATATTAATCCTAAAGCACTCACCCTTCATATTCAGACTCCGGCTGCACTAGTCACTCTTGGTAGCGGGGTGCCATTGTTCCCTTATACATTTACAGTTACTCAGGCCACAGGTGCTGTGTCTGAGGGCCAGGATACGCTGAGTGTCAATCTGACCTACACGCTTGCCAAGGACAACCAGTATGATATGGGTGCTAATGCGCATAAGCTGGTCGTACAGCTTACCGATCCTCTCGGACAGACACAGGAGAGAACGCTGGTGCCCGGGACGGATCTGGTGACTGGGAAATTCCTGAGCTATTCCATGACCCTTACAAGCAATGCCTATAAAACGCTCCGCAGCGGCAAATTCCTCGTAACTCTCTATGACGAGTTCCAGGGAGAACGGATTCTCCTGGGCAGCCAGAGCTACAGCTTAACCTACACCCCTGCGGCCAAAGCCCCAGAGATAACCACTGCCCCGAAAAACGCGGCAAATCCAGATCCCGGAGGATCGCTATGAACGTCAAAAAAACCTTAGGGCTGTCTGCCGCAGTCATTGTCTCTGCTGGAATTGTTGTATATAGCTTATGGCCAGATAAGAGCACGCAGGACAGCCCTCCTGCTGCTCAGACTACTGTAGTGACCAAGGGCGATATATCTGTCACCGTCAAAGGCTCCGGCACCGTGAAGGCCACGAATACCACGATCGTCTATGCCAAGGATACGGGGAATGTTGCCAAGGTTCTCGTTAAGGAGAATGAACAAGTCAAGAAGGGTCAGGTCCTGCTGACCTATGAGGGAGCCAATGTAGCCAGCAATGTCAGAATCCAGCAGAATACGCTCAAGCAGTCGCAGAATGACCTGCTGGAGAAACAAGACCAGTACAAGAAGCTAATCATGGATGGTGCTGCCTTAACCGACATTGATGCGGCTAAGCTGGCCATCGAGAGAACCAAGGATACCATTACAGCCACATTAACCGAACTGGAAGCACTGAAGAAAGATCATATCCCTCCCGCTTCCCTGACAGCGCCGATGGATGGAACGGTTACCAAGGTCAGCGGCTCCTCAGGCGGGATGGTGACTAAAGGAGCCGAGGTCTTCTCCATAACGGACTACAAGCATCTGAGCGCTACGATTAAAATTGACGAGCTGGACATCCCCAAGATTAAGCCGGGTATGTCCGCAGCCATTAAAATGGATGCCCTGCCCGCTAAGGCCTATCCGGCCAAGGTCACGCGGATTGCGGATGAAGGAACGGTGACGAATGGTGTCTCCGTCTTTGAAGTGACCCTTCTGCTCACGGACTCCACCGGAGCCAGAGCCGGTATGTCAGCACAAGGAGTCGTTACTATTGAAGAGAAGAACCAGGTTCTGCTGCTTCCCGTCGAGTCTGTGACCCAAAAGGATAAAAAATATTATGTTCAAGTGCAGGACTCCGTGCCGGAGCAGACCCCCTCGCCCAAGGGCAGCTCCGGCACAGGAAGCCCTGCCACACCTCCGCCCGTTCAGCTGAAGCCTGTCACTGTAGGTGTACATGATGAGAGCCGGATCGAAATCGTCAGTGGTCTGCGCGAAGGGGAACAGGTCATTCTCCCGACCATTATTGCTGTCAGTACGCCTGCTCCCGCAGCCCCGGGTATGTTCGATATGGGCGGTGACGAGGGCGGCTTTGACGGCAGCGATGGCGGCGGTGCCGGAGGAGGGCCACAATGAATACAGAGCCCCTGATCCGGATTGAGCATATGGTCCACGGATACATGATGGCTAAGGAACAGATGACGGTGCTGAAGGATATCTCTTTTGAGATCCATCGCGGCGAATTCGTTGCCATTATCGGCCCGTCCGGATCTGGCAAATCCACCTTGATGAACATGATCGGCTGCCTGGATATCCCGAATGAAGGGAGCTATTCTCTGGATGGACAGGATGTCCGCAGATTATCCGATAACCAGCTGGCCCGGATCCGCAATGAGAAAATAGGCTTCATCTTCCAGAACTTCAACCTGCTCGCTAAGTTATCTGCTGTCCAGAATGTCGAACTGCCCCTGGTCTACCGGGGCTTGTCACAACGGGAGCGAAGAACGCTGGCCGCTGCTGCCCTAGAGAAGGTTGGCCTGCATGAGCGGATGCACCACCGTCCGAGCGAGCTGTCCGGGGGCCAGCAGCAGCGGGTTGCCATCGCCAGAGCACTTGCCGGCAATCCTCCCATTCTACTGGCAGATGAGCCTACCGGCGCACTCGATTCCAAGACTGGAGAAGAGGTCATGCACATGATCAAAAGACTGAATGATCAGGGACATACCATTATTGTCATCACACATGACCTCAGCATTGCGGAACAAGCGAAGCGGGTCATCCGGATTCAGGATGGCCACCTGGTCGAAGATCGGAGAAATGACCAATGATTCTTGCGCAGAGTATCCGAATGGCGGTAATGAGCATCGTCGGCAATAAGGTCCGTTCCTTCCTCACCATGCTGGGCATTGTCATCGGAGTATCCTCGGTCATCCTGCTGGTCTCGGTGGGGCAGGGAGTTACGGGTCAGATCACCAGTCAGTTCAGTGACCTGGGCACGAATCAGCTGACCGTCATGATTACAGGACGGGGGGCAGTCACTTCCCTCACGGCTGAGGAGGTTGCCGCATTCAGCCGGGTTCCCGGTGTAGATCAGGTATCGCCAACGATCAGCAGCAATGTAACCGCCAAATATCGTAACGTTCATACTAATGTCTCGCTTGAAGGCATCACCCCAAGCTATGAGAAGGTACAGAACTTTCATGTGCAGTCCGGCCGCTTCCTGCTCGATATCGACAATGAATACCGGCAGAAGGCTGCCCTGATCGGAACCGAGACGGCGAAGAAGCTGTTTGGCGCCGACAACCCGGTGGGCCGTGAAATTCAGCTGAACGGTAGCTCCTTCCAGATTGTAGGCTTGCTCCAGGCGAAGGGAACCTCACTCAGCGGATCAAACGATAAGAAGATTCTCATCCCCTTATCCACCTCCGAGCGGCTGCTTCAGAGCAAGGGAATTCAGACTTTTACCGTCACTGCCTTGAGCGACAAGGATGTAGCGTCTGTGAAGACAGCTATCGGACAGATTCTGGACCGCAAGTTCCTCCGTGCCAAGGATGCCTACAGTGTGTTCGATTCCAAACAGATGCTGGATACGCTGAAGAAAACCTCCGGTACCCTGTCCCTTGCCCTCGCTGGAATCGCCGGAATCTCGCTCTTCGTTGGCGGAATCGGCATTATGAACATTATGATTATTTCGGTGAACGAACGCACCCGGGAGATCGGCATACGCAAAGCCATTGGCGCCAAAAAAATAGATATTCTGCTGCAATTCATCATTGAGTCGATGGTGCTCAGCACGCTGGGCGGAATCCTCGGAATCGGCGCGGGCTTAGGACTAACCTGGCTGGTCGGCCAGTTGACCGCCCTTCAGGTTGGCTATGCCTGGAACATGGTGAACATTTCATTCCTCTTCTCGCTCTTTATCGGTGTGTTCTTCGGCATCCTGCCCGCCAGCAAAGCCGCGAGACTCCGGCCGATTCAAGCTCTGCGTACCGATTAGCCGTGCTGCAGCAGGGATGTTATGATGGAAGAAACGGTACGATAAATTGTCTTCAGGAAGGAACCGGGTATGACCATTAAGCGGCGCTTATTTATCTCAAATATCCTGATGATTGTAATCCCCGTATGTATTTCCTTGTTCATTGCTTTTGTTAGCGTGTCCCTCCTGTTCAAGGTATCGAAGCATGATAAGCAGAGCCCGTTCTATACCGGATACGACGATCTGATTCAGTTGTCTGCCGGGCTGTTGAAGAACGGGGAGAAGCAGGAACAGGATGAGCTCCGCCGCCAGATCGAAGAAATATTGAAGCCGGAGGACATGAGTCTGGCCGTTTACGATTCCGCGACAAGGCTGATCAGCTTCAATTTTAAGGAGACCCCGGAGACAGAGCAGCTGCTGCGGACCGTCAGCGCCATGGATGGACAAGGGTTCGCTTCTACCTCGAACAAGGAGGTCTATGCTGAACAGATCCGGGTTAAGGGCAGCACTTATACTGTCAGCATTATCGGCAGGGCCTCGGACTATACAGACGGACGAGTCACTCCGGCGATGGTTACCTTCCTGATTCTGATCACGCTGGGGATCATCTCTGCGGTATTTATAACGAATCAATTTCTTACCCGGTTTGTGTTCAAGCGGATTAAGCAGCCGCTGGATACCCTGGCAGACGGGGTGCATCAGATCCGGGACGGCAATCTGGATGTCAGAATTCACTACGAGAACAAGGATGAATTCGCTCCCGTATGCGAAGATTTCAATGACATGGCCATACGCCTGAAAGAGTCACAGCGGATGATTCAGAAGCAGGACGAGAGCCGCAGGGAACTGCTTGCCGGTATATCGCATGATCTCCGCTCCCCGCTGACCTCGGTCCGGGCGTATTCAGAAGGGCTTCTTGATGGGGTGGCTACAACCCCTGAATCCCAGAAGAAATATATACATATGATCAAGACCAAGGCGGAGGATATTGACCGGATGGTCGGTAAAATCTTTCTTTTCTCCAAAATGGATCTGGGCGATTATCCCTATGAACCAGAGGTGCTGGAGGTCGATCAGGAGCTCCTCTCCTTAATCAAGGTCACTGCTGAAGAATACAGGGAGAAGGGCCTGGACGTAGTCATTGCCTCACTGGCTGCGGATGTGTATATTTACGCCGATCCGGCACAGCTCAGCAGCATCGTCTTCAACATTCTGGAGAATAGCTGGAAATACAAGCTCAAGGAGCGTGTCCAGGTATCCATCCGTACCGAAGTACAAGGAAGCGATGTGTTCATCTATCTGGAGGATGACGGACCCGGTGTACCGGAGAACGCGCTGGATAAACTGTTTGATGTGTTCTACCGCAGCGATCCTTCGCGCAATAACCCGACTAAGGGCAGCGGCTTGGGGCTGGCAATCACAGCCAAAGCCGTCAGCCGGATGGGCGGAAGTATTCAGGCGCAGCCCTCCCCCGCAGGGGGCCTGTGCATCATCATCACACTGCCAGTGCTGGTTAAAGGGGCCTTGCTATGACCAAAGTATTAATCATTGAAGATGATAGTGCAATTGCAGCGATCGAGCGGGATTATCTGGAAATTAATGATTTCACGGTAGAGGTTGCCGAGGATGGAATCACCGGGCTTGAACTGGCGCTCTCGGGACAATTCCAGCTTATTCTGCTCGATCTGATGCTGCCTGGGGAAGACGGTTTCTCGGTGTGCCGCAAGCTGCGGAGCCAGCTCGACATTCCTATCCTTATGGTCACGGCCAAGCAGGAGGACATCGACAAGATCCGGGGCCTGGGGCTTGGGGCCGATGATTATATTGTCAAGCCTTTTTCACCAGGTGAACTAGTGGCCCGGGTCAAATCCAATCTGGCTCAGTATGCTCGTCTTAAGGGCATGAGCGGTAGCAGCGCAGAGAGCAGCCGGATCGAGAGCGGTCCGTTCATCATCCATACCTTATCTCACAGAGCCTATCTGCACGGCCGGGAGCTGGAGCTGAAGAAGAAGGAATTCGACCTGCTGCACTTCCTGATTGTCAATGCGGATATCGTCTTCAGCCGGGATTCCCTGTATGAACGGATCTGGGGCTTCGATGCCATGGGCGATAACGCTACCGTAGCTGTCCATATCAACAGGCTGCGGGAGAAGATCGAGCAGGACCCCGGCAACCCGCGATATATCCAGACTGTGTGGGGAGCGGGGTACCGGTTTCAGGTGTAAAAAAGCAGCCCCCGGCCATCCCTATGGTCCGGGGGCTATTTGGAACCTCTGTAATAAATCGCTGCATACCAGCGATATAGAGGCTGCATCAGTAGCTTCCCTATTACGAAATAGAGCACAGCCATGATCAGCAGTACCCCGTACACCACCGGCCGGTTCTGGCTATAGACAAAAAAGAGTATATCAAACTGATTCGTCATGTTAAGGTTATAGGTAATGATCAGCTTGCCCATTAGCAGCATCCCGAACAGCAGGTAGAAGCCTATGCCGAGCAAAACGTGGATCAACAAGATCCAGGGCCGGAAAGGTAAGCGCTTCCTGTCCGCTTTTGAAGACAAGTAGTATGTTACAAGCAGTCCCGCAGCCGCCAGCGAAATCAGCAGCAGATGATCCATCGGATGAAGAACATACATAAGCAAGCCGTTCAAGGCCGCAAAGATCAGAATATCCGCCATGATAGATTTAGTCCGCTCCCGGATACTGCGCGCTTGAAGCTGTTCCAGGAACCCAGCCTGTAAGAAGTCTACGATCCATACGATCAGTAGCAGAACACTGAACCAGACTAACGTAGTGGAAATGGGTATAGGATTGAAATACTGCAACAGGAATGCACCATCCTTATTTTTCCTTTTATCATAGCATTTCTGCCGGTCTGCCCGCCGTAACATTCATCTCCTTCATTTTCACACACATCAATTATATATGGAGGCTAATCACTCATGCTGTTGCTGAAATTATGCGTTATCGCTGTACTGCTTTCTTTTTCATACCGGATATTCGAGAGGATACTCGGGGTTATCTCTAAACCGCAAGAACGGTACACGATTTATTATTGGGGAGCCGCCATGATCGGTGGGAGTCTTCTCTGGAGCAACAGTTATACGTTCAACGCTCCACAGCATGTGATGAGGGTGCTCCCGCTATTCCTTATTATTCTGCTTGTGAACCTGATCATCTCCAGATCCTCCGGCTATAATCCTGCGGGAACTTATAATACGGTCAACTTCGTGCTTGCCTTCCCTGTCTTTGAGGAGATCGCCTTCCGGGGACTTATCCTGCCGATACTTGCGAGCCATCCGGTACTCGGTCAGCTGCATTCAACTTCGGTCATTGATGTCAGCGGGGCGATCCTCCTTACCTCACTGCTGTTTGCGGTGTCCCATTTGCAGTATTACCGGCTGAACCGCGAGAGCGTCAGGTTTATGCTGTTTGCTTTTAGCGGAGGAATATTCTTTGGGCTGATCGCACAGGTTACCGGTTCCATCCTGCTGACGATTCCACTCCATATCGCTTTTAACGGATCAGCCGTGCTGTATGCCCGGGCCTCTGCAAGCAAGCACCTACAGGCCTGACGTATAACTATATATGTATGAAAAAAGAGCCACAGCTCATCTACAGAGCCAGCGCCTCTTCCGTAATCTGTCTGATATCAATCGGAGACAACGTCTCCTCGTTCACCATATCCGGCAGAATCTCTGCCAGGAAGTAATCCACACAGTTCAGGTCAATATTCTTGATCTTGATCAGGGCATTGCGGTACATCACCACAAATTCCTTCTCTGTATTCCCCCTTTGCAGCTCGGCAAAAGCTTCGTACACCTGATCCATCTTATCGGCAACCTCCAGAATCAAGCCTTCGATCGACTCATCCTTACCCTCGCGCAGCTGCTGGTAGAAGATGCTTTTGAACTCGTCCGGGATATGCTCCTTGATGAAGTTGTCGATCATGCCCTCCTCCACCTGCTGAATGAGCGATCGTAGCTGGAGCGAGGAGTGCTTCACCGGCGTTTTGATATCCCCGATAAAAATCTCTCCATAATCATGGCTGCTCGTAATCTCGTACAGCTTCTTCCAGTCGATCACCGCGCCGTGCTTCTCTTCAATGTCCGCCAGCGTTTTGGCATACTGTACGACCTTCCAGGAATGGGCCGCTACGCTATGCTCCTCGAATTTGAATTTGCCCGGACAACGGATAATGCGTTCCAGCTCATTCAGCGAGCGAAAATACTTGTGAATTCCCATGAGGCCTTGTCCTCCCGTATGTTTGGATATGCTCTAGATTAGAGTGTAATCCTCCAGTGTTTTCCCCGGATGAACCGCAGCACACCATTGTGTAAAATGCGCACGGCTGCGCGCATCTAAAGTTATTTCCCAGCCTCTCCCCGCCCTATTGCGGTCCGCATCCCCGACTAAGGTCGGGAACAAAGAACAGTCTGCAGGCCGTTTTGCCAAACCGGAAATATTCGTACAATACATACATAGACAACGCAGTGAACACGCCGAACCGGCGATCACCATATAAGAGAGGAAGATATCACTATGACAAAAAAATTAACCCGCTCCGTAACAGACAAGAAGCTCACAGGTTTATGCGGAGGACTGGCCCGCTATTTCAAAGTTGATGCAACCCTTGTAAGATTGATTGTTGCTATCGCTACGATATTCAGCTTCGGCACTGTAGTCTTTCTGTATATTATCGGTAGCCTAATTGTTCCCCAGGAATCCTACGGCGGCTTCGATGATGGCTTCAACTACTAATTCCTTCTATTAAATACTTGCGTCATACCTTAACCAACCCACATAAAAAGGAGATCATTATTATGAGCATATTCCAAAGAATCACTACACTAACCAAGGCTGCTATTCATGAAGGACTGAACAAACTGGAAGATCCGATCCTGCTAACCGGTCAATACCTGCGGGATCTGGAGGACAAGATCGCTAATGCCGAAGGCAAACAGCGTGAATTCAAAGCCGCAGCCAGCGTACTGGAGCGCCGCATCTATGAATATCAGGTGCTTGCAGAGCGCAGTGAAGCGGAAGCGGTCCAGTTCATGAGCGAGGGCAATGAAGCTGCTGCCCGCACTGCGGTTATGGCTAAGCTCCGCTACACAGAGAGCGGACAGGAATGCACCGCCGGACTTCAAGAGACGCAGGCAGCACTTGCCTCGCTGGAGGTACAGCTTGCCGGTGTTAAGGAAGAACATACGCGCCTCAAAGCCAAAAGAGCCGAGCTGGCTGAACGTGCCCGCAAAGCTGCGGAGATCAAGCAGGCTGCCCAAGCCAGCGCATCATGCTCCCCGGCCGGATACGGCGGTCAGGTGCTGAACGCAGGTGCCGCAGCCCGCGGGTTCGAACGGATGGAAGACAAAATCGCCATGCAGGAAGCACTGGCCGAGCAATCCGGACTGGCGGCCGCTGCCGTGCCTGACGCTCCGCTGAATAGCGCGGTTGAAGCCGAGCTGGAACGCCTCCGCAACCGCAAATAAGCTGACGGCGTGAATCCAGCAATAACAACAAGGATGCCTAACGATTCTTATTCAATAATAATAAAAGGTTGTTCCCCCGCCATAATGGCAGAAGGAACAACCTTTTTCTGTACTATTGCTTGCTCTATTTTACCATTATTTGGAACTATCTCTGGGCATTGGCATAGATATATTCTACAACTATTTCAATGCCAAGGAGCGATTCTGTTGGAAAATCAAATGTTATCCCTGCAAGTCTGCAATGCAGAGACTATTGGCCTACCGCCGCAGTCCAATCCCAGCCCGCCAATCATCCCGATTCCCCCGACTCCCGAAACCTTGTGTACAAACACCTGGGTGTATATCTGGACAAATACCAATGTGGGGAATCTCTGGGTTTATGTTCAGCGAGTCATTCAAGGTAAACGAAACACCTTAACCGGCTGTGCCTTGTTCCAGGATTGGAGCGGCAGATTCTATTATCAGCAAATCACCGTCGACTTGGCTTATATCACGATGTATGTATGCCATTCGCCAATCTCTGACTCCCTGAGTCTTTCCCCTGACGGTGTACCCGCAGGAACATTACCATCCGGGAAATCCTTAGTCAAGCTATGCCTGTACCAGCAGTTCCCACTAGGTAATTTCGTCTACGAACTTACCCCGTTAAATACGGAGTGTCCAACCCGACCTTGGGATGAACGAATTCTTAAAGGCTCTATTACCATCCCTTACGATCCTGCGATGCCTGAGACAGGAGAGTTCAAATAATTTTACTAGAATCGGAAACAAGTTCTTTGCCGTATATAATGCAAAGAACTTATTCCCTTTACGATCGGGCGGATTCCCCAATCTCCCAGTCTACCCGAAATAAGTTTTACAGGTGTTGCCCGGCCGGTTCAGAAGCCTTGGAATATCGGTTCTCCGGTACCGGGAGTCCAAGGTTCCCCCGCAGGGTATCACTTTCGTATTCGGTGCGGAACAGCCCGCGCTCCTGCAGAATCGGAACGACCTGATCCACGAAATCCTCCAGCCCGTCCGGTACGGCGGCGGCCAGCATGAAGCCGTCGGCAGCTCCGCCCTCGAACCAAGCCTGAAGCTGATCGGCCACCTGCTCCGGCGACCCGATGAAGCTGCTGCGCGGCGTTGCCGATTGCAGGGCAACCTGCCGCAGGGTCAGGCCCTGCTCTTTGGCATCCTTTTTGATTTTGTCCGTGCCGCTCTGGAAGCTGTTTCGGCCCAGGTCGCCGACATCCGGGAATGGCTCATCCAGCGGATACTGCGAGAAATCATGATGCTCGAAGAAACGGCCCAGATAGTTCAGCGCATTCTCTATCGTTACCAGCCCGGCAACCTCCTGGTATTTGCGTTCTGCCTCCTCCGGGGTAGCCCCCAGTATCGGTGCGATGCCCGGAAAGATCAGCACTTCTTCGGGATTGCGCCCGAATGAAGCTACCCGGGTCTTCACATCCTTATAGAACGCCTGGGCAGATTCCAGCGAGTCATGACCCGTGAAGATGGCGTCCGCCACGCTTGAAGCATAATCCTTGCCGACCTCGGAGGAGCCTGCCTGGAAAATAACCGGCTGCCCCTGCTTCGAGCGGGCGATATTCAGCGGACCCTTCACCGAGAAGAATTCTCCCTTGTGATCCAGCGTGTGCATTTTCTGCGGATCGAAGAAGACGCCCGTCTCCTTATTGCGGACAAAGGCATCGTCCTCCCAGGAATCCCACAGCCCGCGTGCCACCTCCAGATATTCAGCGGCGATGCGGTAACGCTTGCCATGGTCCGGGTGCTCCTGCTTGCTGTAATTGAGCGCAGAGCCTTCAAGCGGTGAGGTTACCACATTCCAGCCGGCCCGTCCGCCGCTGATGACATCCAGCGAGCCGAATTGCCGGGCCACTGTGAACGGCTCACTGTAGGAAGTGGACAAGGTGCCGACCAGACCGATCCGGCTGCTGACAGCTGCCAGCGCACTAAGAATCGTCAGCGGCTCGAAGCGGTTCAGGAAATGAGGAATGGATTTCTCATTAATGAACAGACCATCTGCAATGAAGATCAGATCCAGCTTCCCTTCCTCCGCCTTGCGTACCCATTCCTTGTATAACTCAAAATTCACACTGGCATCAGGCTGCGCATCGGGATGACGCCACATGGAGGTGCTTCCCCCCACGCCGTGCAGCAGTGCTCCCAGCTTCAATTGTCTCGGTGTAGTCATGTTCATTCCTCCTCAAGATGGTGTATTATCGTTCGCTTGCGGCCGTTCAGAGCAGCCTTATAGCAGGTTACAGACAGTTCATAGTGCTGCTTGCTGCGTAGTTACACCGGCCTCGGCTCCGCGCTTGATCCGTTCAATCTGAGCCAGATGGTTCTGCACATGGGCGGTGAAGCCGCGGACGATATCGGCAATCCGCACACTCTCCCCCTTAGGGTTGATCCCGCTTTTCTCCCATTCTGCATCGCTCAACCTTCCAAGCACGAGACTGTTGTAATGCAGCAGGCTGCGGAACAGCTCCAGGATGTCTGCAGCCTTCCCCTGATTACTATGCTGTCCGCTGACCCACGCATCCTGCTGGAACGCCGGGAGCTGAACCTTCGTATCCGCCAGAATGTCACGGATGCGGAAGGATACCACGATGCTGTGATCCGCCAGGTGCGCCAGCACCTCGGTTACGCTCCAGCTTGACGGCTCCGCCTTCCACTTCAGCTGCTCATCGGATAAGCCTTCCAGCGCCTGCACTAATTGCCCGTGCGTATTCAAGTACTCCGTTAGCTCCACACTGCTCATTCGATCTCCTCCAATGTAAGTTTCGGTTGCGGCTGGCCAAGCCTACTCAGGCCTTTTATTGAAGCGTGACAACGCAAACGGAGCTATGTTCTGCCTGGTATGTCCCTGCACAGCCAGATCCGCAAGGATCTCTCCGACTACACTGCAGAATTTGAAGCCATGTCCCGAGAAGCCTCCGGCCAGCAGCACGTGGCGGTAATCCGGGTGGCGGTCAATAATGAAATCTTCATCCGGCGTATGTTCATATTTGCAGACGGAGCCCTTCAGCAGCCGCCCGGCTGCTCCGGGCATATAGGCTTCCAGCACGCGGCGGAGGTCGCGTTCGTCACTCTCCAGACTGCCGAACGGTGCCAGCGGTTCACCGGGCTTCCATTCCTCGCCTGTGTCATGGCGGCCGATCTTCAGCCCTGCCCCGCCGATGCCCGGGAACCCGTAGAACCCGCCTTCCTCTGAACCGAGCGTGAAGCCGGGGAACCTCCCGGCCTCGAAGTCCGGCGTACTCCCAAACCAGCCCACTACCTTGCGGACCGCCTTAATCGGCAGGCTGATGAAGGGGGACAATGAATGGAACCAGGCACCGGCGCTGAGAACAGCAGCCGCTCCGTGATAATCGCCGTGCTTCGTGTGAACGGTGACACTTCCTTCGCGGGCGGTCACATGCAGCACGGGTGTATTCGTCAGCAGCTCCGCACCGTGAGCCAGGGCAAGCTGCCGGTAGGTGGTAACGCAGCGCTCGCTGTAGAGGTAACCGGCATCCGGCTCATACATAGCTTCGAAGGATTCCGGAAGGTTCAGGGCCGGCCAGCGGCGGCGGATCTCCTCCGCATCCAATTGCTCGGCCCGGACCTTCCGCTTGTGCGCTTCCGCCAGGCGGCCGGAGAAGGAATACACGCCGCTGTCTGCCAGATTGAGCACGCCCGAAGGGACAAGCAGCTCCAGGCCGCTCTCCGCTTCGACTTCTTCCCACAGCACCTGGGCACGGAGCGCCAGGTCAATATAGGCCGGGTCACCGCTGTAGGCATGCCGGATCAGCCGGGTATCCCCGTGATGGCTTCCTTCGGTATGCGGCGGATCGAAGGCATCGATCAGCAGCGTCTTCACACCGCGCCGGGCCAGATGGTAGCCTGTGCTCATCCCCATTGAGCCTGCGCCGACAATAATCACATCATATACGGGAGATTCAGCGATAATCTGCACCCCCTTCAGCCGAGAGATGCTCAAGTACACGTACCGCCAGATCGCTGAAGAACCCGGCGCCTACAGGCAGCGCCGCTTCGTCCAGATCAAACGCCGGGTGATGCCATTCCTGTCTCCCCGCTGTGCCGGTGAAGACAAACAAACCGGGAACCTCCTGCTGGTAGAAGGCGAAATCCTCCCCGGCTGGTGAGGGCACCGGCTTCACGGAGGTATACCCCAGATTCGCAGCCGTTTCTTCTCCCAGCCGGGCCAGCAGCGGATCATTGATGACCGGCGGAGGTCCGCTAATCCAGCGCACGCTGGCCTCGGCCCCCAAGGCGGCTGCAACACCCAGCACCACTTCTTCGAACCGCCTCAGCACCTTGGCGCGTACCGCTTCATCGAATGAACGGATCGTCCCTTCCAGCACCGCCGTCTCCGGGATGATATTCCACGAGTTCCCGCTGTGAATCTGCGTAACACTGATGACAGCGCTGCTTAGGCTGCCCACATTGCGGCTGACGATGGATTGCAGCGCCGTTACGATATGCGAGGCTGCCACGATAGGATCTATCCCGGCTTCCGGCACCGCCGCATGGGTTCCGAAGCCGCGGATCCCCACTCTGAATCCGTCAGCGGCTGCCATCAGCGGACCTTCCTTAATGCCGATGGTCCCTACCGGCAGATCGGGCTTATTGTGCATCCCGATAACGGCGCGGACCTTCTCCAGTCCTCCGGCAGCGATAATCTGCTGCGCGCCTTGCGCCTTCTCCTCGGCAGGCTGGAACAAGAAGCGGACCGTCCCCTTGAGATTGTCTTCCTGCTCCTTCAACTGATAGACAGCCCCAAGCAGCGCCGCCGTATGGAAGTCATGCCCGCAGGCATGGCTTCTGCCGGGAGCCTGCGAAGCATAAGGCAGTCCGGTCTCTTCCTGAATCGGCAGAGCATCAATGTCAGCCCGCAGGGCAATCACCGGACCGCCCTGCAAGCCGCCGATCTCGGCAATCACTCCCGTCTTCAACCCGTAATCCACTATCTTCACCTCTGCCTGCTTGAGCAGTGAGGTGATATATTCGCTAGTTTCAACTTCTTCATTGGAGAGTTCAGGATGCCGGTGCAGATGACGGCGGATCGCAACCAGCCGCTCCTTGAACGATAACGCTTGTACTTCCTGCGCCGCAGATTCCGTGGCTGAATTTGTCATTAGCGGGATGCCTCCGCCGGCACTTCAGCCAGTGCCTCGCTGAGCAGCTCGAAGGAACGCTGCCGCTTGCCGAAGGGCTGCACATTGGTCGTGACGATGAACTCCTCCACCCCGGAGGCTTCGGCTAATGCCAGCAGCTGCTCACGGACGCTCTCCTTCGTTCCCTTGGTAATCTCAGGCTCCCGCTCCTCCAGCGTGTAGGATTCTTCACTCTGGCGGGTGAACTCCTCCGCCTGTTCCCGGCTGGCCAGTGTCAGCGTCTTGCCGCTGGCGAAGCGGATACGGATCAGCTTCTGCGCTCCCGCAAGCTCCCCGGCCTCCTCCTCCGTATCCGCCACGATTACAGCCAGCGCGATAATGACCTGCGGCTCCTTCCCGCTACTGGTATCGAAGGCGCTGCGGTACGTCCGCACCGCGTCCAGGGCAACGGCCGGATCGCCGCCGATGAACAAAGAGAATACATATGGCAGTCCCAGTTCCGCCGCAATCCCGGCGCTGGCGACACTCGCGCCAAGCACATACAGCTGCGGCGGCGTTCCCGGCAGCGGGCCTGCCTTCAGCCCGGTGAGCGGATGATCCGCCTCCAGCCGGTTATGGACATATTGGTCCAGCTCCACAATCTTGTCCGTCAGCGAAGAGGCTTCACCGCCTCCCTGCTGCAAGGCCTGTGTGCTGCGCGGCAGGCCGCCGGGAGCGCGGCCGACGCCTAAGTCCACCCGTCCCGGGGCCAGCGAAGCCAGCACATTGAAGTTCTCTGCCACCTTATAAGGGCTATAATGCTGAAGCATAATTCCGCCGGAGCCGATGCGGATGCGCTCTGTCCTGGCGAGCAGATGCGAGATCAGCACCTCGGGAGAGGAACCCGCCACCTGCTCGGAATCATGATGCTCGGATACCCAGAACCGGCGGAAGCCCAGCCGCTCAGATAGCTGCGCCAGCTCGATCGTATGCTGAAAAGCCTCTTCCGGCGTCTCCCCGGGATAGATCGGGCTTTGGTCCAATACGCTGATTGTAATTGCCATAGATATGCCTCCTAGATGGAATAGTTCAGCTCCGGCGTGATCCGCTTCAGGAACTGCTTCGTGCGTTCTTCGCGTGGATGGTTGAATACCTCGCTTGGTGTCCCTTCCTCGACAATCACCCCGCCATCCATGAATACCACATGGTTCGCCACATCGCGGGCGAAGCCCATCTCATGCGTCACCACAATCATCGTGATTCCTTCCTTGGCGATTTTGCGGATCACCTCAAGCACTTCGCCCACCAGCTCCGGGTCCAGTGCCGAGGTAGGCTCATCGAAGAGAATGACCTCTGGCTCCAGGGCAAGTGCTCTGGCAATACCGACCCGCTGCTGCTGGCCGCCGGAGAGCTGGCTCGGATAGG
Organism: Paenibacillus sp. FSL H8-0332; assembly: GCF_037963835.1. Taxonomy (NCBI): domain Bacteria; kingdom Bacillati; phylum Bacillota; class Bacilli; order Caryophanales; family Paenibacillaceae; genus Paenibacillus; species Paenibacillus sp. FSL H8-0332. The sequence continues at coordinate 1,210,988 of NZ_CP150145.1, read as the reverse complement.
CATCCAGCTTGGCGCCGAGTCCGACCTTTTCCAGCAGGGCAATACTCTTCTCCCTGGCCCCTTCCTTCGGGAGCTTCTTGACGATCAGCAGACCCTCCATCACGTTCTCGAGCGCTGTTTTGTGCCGGAACAGATTATACTGCTGGAAGACCATAGCCGTCTTTTGCCGCAGCTGGTGAATATCCTTCTTGCGGGCATGGCGGCAGTCCAGCTTGAACTCACCGATCGAGATTTCCCCGCCGCTGGGCTTCTCCAGATAATTCACGCAGCGCAGCAGAGTCGTTTTGCCGGAACCGCTGGGGCCGAGAATGACGACCACTTCCCCTTTGGATACCTTGAGATCAATATTGTTCAGCACCTGATGGCGCCCGAAGGACTTCGATATACGCTCCAGCTTAATCATGCGACTCCCCCCCGGTTATACAGATTTATCCGTTTCTCGATCAAGGCGGTGGCCCGTTCAATGAGGAAGGTCAACCCCCAGAAGATCAGCGCCGCCGCTAAGTAAGCCTCGAAGAATTTCCAGTTCGTTGAAGCCACAATCTGCGCCTGGGCATTGATATCCACAACCGACACGGTAAAAGCCAGCGTAGACCCGTGCAGCATCCCGATCACCGAATTCGACAGGTTGGGCAGGCTCGCCGCCAGCGCCTGGGGGAACACAATCCGCCGGAGCGCCTGGGGCGTACTCATCCCTATGGAATGCGCAGCTTCAATCTGACCGCGGTCCACCGCCAGCAGGCCGGAACGGACCACTTCGGACATATACGCCCCAGCCGTGATCGAGAAAGCGATATAGGCGAAGCCGATCATCGGAATGGATACCGAGCGGAAGCTCCAGCCGAACTGTACGGCAAGCCCGTCGATGATCATCGGCAGCCCGAAATAAATCAGCAGCAGATGGGTCAGCATCGGGGTGCCGCGGATGAAGGTGACATACCCCACCGCCAGCGGATACAGCCCGGGTGTTCTATATATGCGGATCAGCGCTACCACAATGCCTATTACGAATCCTGCCAATACCGAGACTACCGTGATATACAGCGTCGTAGGGATAGCACTCAGAATTTGCACGAACGCCGTCCAGATAAATGATGGGTCCAGCTTCATTACGCGCCGCCTCCTTTGCCTGATCCTAGTTCTGCGACGATAGTGCGGAAGGACGATTTTTTGTGCAGAGTGAACCTCTTCTTCACCGGGCTGCCCTGGTCTTCATGCCGCAGTAACCGGCGTTCCGCCACCAGCAGCAGCTTCTCCACGCATAAGCTGATTACGAGATAGATAAGTGCAAGGGCAATATAGGTTTCGATAAAATGCTGAGTCGCGCTGCCCAGTGTCTGTGCCTTGCCCGTCATCTCCATTACTCCCAGCGTGAACGCCAGCGAGGTATCCTTCAGCAGCGCAATGACCAGGTTCGAGAATACGGGAATCGCAATTCCCAACGCCTGCGGCAATACGATCCGGGTAAAAGCCTGATAAGAGGTCATTCCCGTGGCGTACGCTGCTTCCACCTGACCTTTATCGACTGCCGTTACCGCTGCGCGGATCATCTCCGACATGAAAGCTCCCGTATGCAGACCGTAAGTCAGAATCACGAAGACCAGCACCGGCGTCCGCGTCATATCGAGATTGACCAGCTTCAGCACCTCAGGCAGACCGTAATAGAACAGGAATAATTGGATCAGTATCGGCGTCCCCCGAAAAAAAGAAATGTACACCTCCGCGCAGGTCTTCAGGACCGGCACCTTATACAGGCGGGGAAGGGCAATGATAAATCCAACCACCATCCCTGCCAGCAGCGAACAGGCTACGATCAGCAGCGTGGTGCTCAGCGTAGTCAGCAGCTTGGGCAGGAACGAGAACACAAAACCTAAATCAAACGGCGCACCCATCCTGCACCTCCTTTCCGCTGTAGGGGTCTACGCATTATTGAACCGATGAGGTGGTGACGTCTGCCCCCAGCCACTCTGTGCTTATTTTGCCAAGCGTACCGTCTGTCTTAAGCTCCTTGACCACTCCGTCAATGGCATCCGACAGCTTCTGCGAGGGGGCATCATCCTTGCGGAACACATACAGAATGTCAGCGGAAGACAGCTCAGGACCGACTGCCTGCAGCTTGCTCTGCGGATCAATAATCGGCAGTACGAAATCCGCAGCCAGCGTGGCATCCACACGGCCCGAGTCAACCTGGCTCACCGTATCGTTGGCCGCACCGTTCTGATAGACAATTTTGATCGAATCCGCGCCATGCTCCTTGTTGTAATTCTCGAGGATTTGCGCTTGTGCGCTGGTTGCGCCAGTCAGCACCTTCTTGCCTTTCAGATCATCCAGCGTCTGGATCGAATCATTACCCTTGGCTACAATAATGCGGTTTCTCCAGTGGGCATAGGCTTCTTTGTTGAAGGTATACTTCAGCTCCCGCTCCGGGTTCTTCTCCATAACATGGGCCACTAAGTCAATCTTCTTCGTCTCCAGACTCAGCAACAGATTGCTGAAATCCATCGTCTGGAATTCAAACTCATACTCCGGCAGACGCTGGTCAATTTCCTTCAGCAGCTCTACGTCGAACCCGGTCAGCTTGCCGTTCTCATCAATGAAGCAGACATTTGGAAAAGCGGTGCCCGTGCCGACCACAATCTTGGTCACCTCAGCCGGTTCTGCGGCTGCAGTTGTTGACTCCGCACTGTTCTGCGGTGCTGCTTCTGCTACTTTCCCGCCATTGCCGCTGTTCGCGCTGTTATTGTTGCCGCATCCGGCAATCACCAAGGTTAATGCCAGTGCTGATGCGAAGGAAATGGTCTTTTTCATCTCTCTGTCCCCTTTCAATTTAGATAATCCCTATATGTTTAGTGGTGATTATATGCAGTTAACTTTATCACTGCATGTTGCCATGCGCTAATAGAGTTTTTTAATACAGTTATACAAGAAGTCGATTCAGCTTGCCCGGGGTTCCCAGCTCCAGCAGGGCTTCAATGAATTCCGCATTCTCTCCGTTCAGGGAGATCAGGCTGGTTCGCAGGGAGATCCCTTCCGTCTCGGCGATATCTACCCGGATCAGTGTTCCTGCCTCCACTTCCTCCTGCACACTCAGGGCTGGAAGGAAACAGATCCCCGCTTGCTTCAGCACCAGCTTCTTGGCAGTCTCCAGATTATCCACCTGATACACAATGCCCGGCGGCTGCTCCATGCTCTCAAACACACGGTGCAGGCGCATCCAGTCCAGCGAGCCGCATTCGAAGAATACCAGTGTCTCGTCAGAGATCTCCTCGATGGAAGCACGGCCCTTGCGGGCCAGCGGATGACCGGCGTAGACATACAGCGAGATGGGATCTTCACAGAAAGGAAACGACTGGATGGCCGGATTAACCACCTTGCGGATAAAAGCGAGATCGATCTCCTTCACCTTCAGCTTCTCAATCAATAGTTCGGTGGAAGCCGTGGTCAGCTTGATGCGGATGTGGGGATACCGCTGCTTCAAATGCAGCAGGAGATGCGGCATCAGATAATTGGAGACCGAGACCGTACTGCCGACTCTCAGTTCCCCCGGGATTTGACCTTTGGATTGCAGCTGATGTTTGCCGTTCTGATAGACCTGCAGAATCTGCTGCGCGTAAGGGAGGAACTGACGGCCTTTATCCGTCAGGTTAATCTGTTTGCCCAGCCGGTCGAATACCTTGCAGTCCAGCTCCCGTTCAAGCGACTGGATGCGGGCCGTTACTGTCGGCTGCGAGATATAGAGTACATCTGCCGCTTTGTTGAAGCTGCCGTAGTGGTTGATGTAGACAAAGGCCTCAATATTCTCGATGTTCAAGTGTAGTCCCCCTCCACAGTTTATAATTTACTATTCCAATCGACTAACAATGAATTAGGGCCGCACTTGTCTATAGAATTTGTTTATATCTTAGTCACCGGCCCTTTTTTTGTCAACAGACTTATCCTCTAATATACAGCCAATACCATTACATGGATCACAATTGCAGATAGAACTTTTCTATCCGTTAATCGAAATTGTTAAACTCCCCTTATACTCATCGGATTTATGGATTATAATGAGC